>PNJK01000033.1 GCA_013821825.1 Rhodobacter sp. | reverse complement strand
GGCCGGGCTGATGGTCAGCTTTCCGGTGATCGGTTACCAGCTGTGGCGTTTCGTGGCGCCGGGGCTTTACCGCAACGAAAAGCAGGCCTTCCTGCCGTTCCTCTTGGCCTCGCCGATCCTGTTCTTCATCGGCGCGGCTTTCGCGCATTTCGTGGTCACGCCGATCGCGATGACCTTTTTCCTGGGCTTTGCCGATACCTATTCCATCATCGCGGCCCTGGTGCCCGGTCTTGGCGACGCCACCGCTGTCGATCCCGCAGTGCCGGTGGCGGACAGCGGAATCGACATCGTTTTCCAGGGCAAGGTGAACGAGACGCTGGACATCAGTCTCAAGCTGATCCTTGCCTTCGGCCTCTGCTTCCAGCTGCCGGTGCTGCTGACGCTGATGGGCAAGGCCGGGCTGGCCACCTCGGCGGGCCTCGGGGCGATGCGCAAATATGCCATCGTCATCATCCTGATCGTCGCCGCGCTGGTCACGCCCCCGGACGTGATGAGCCAGCTGATCCTGTTCTTCGCGGTCTACCCGCTTTACGAAGTGTCGATCTTCATGATCCGCCGCATCGAAAAGCGGCGTGAGGCGCAGGCCAAGGCCGACGGCACCTGGGTGGAGCCGGAGGCCGAGGAGTGAGCGATCCCCTCGAGAGGATCGCCGCCGCTCTGGAACGACTGGCCCCGGCCGCGATGCCCGCGCCCGACTTTGACGCTGCCGATGCCTTTGCCTGGCACACCGGGCCTGACCGTCTGGAGCCCGTCGCCCGCGTGGCGCGGGTGGACATCGGGCTTCTGGTCGGGGTCAACCGGGCGCGGGACACGCTTTTGGAAAACACCCGCCATTTCGCACGCGGTTTGCCCGCGAACAACGCGTTGCTCTGGGGCGCGCGCGGGATGGGGAAATCCAGTCTGGTCAAGGCTGTCCATGCCGCCATTCGCGCCGAGGGCCTTGCTCTGAAGATAGTGGAGCTTAGCCGGGAAGACCTGCCATCGGTCCAGCGCCTTCTGGCCGATCTGCGCGCGGCGCCATACCAGTTCCTGCTGTTCTGCGACGACCTCAGTTTCAGCCATGATGACCAGCATTACAAAAGCCTGAAGGCCGTGCTGGATGGCGGAATCGAGGGGCGGCCCGAGAATGTGCTTCTCTATGCGACCAGCAACCGCCGCCACCTGATGCCGCGCGACATGATCGAGAACGAACGCTCATCCGCGATCAGCCCCAGCGAGGCGGTCGAGGAAAAGGTGTCGCTGTCGGACCGGTTCGGGCTTTGGCTCGGCTTTCATCCCTGCAGTCAGGACGAGTACCTTGACATGATCCGAGGCTATTGCGCGGCGCATGGGGTGACGGTGCCCGATGACCGCCTGCATGCCGAGGCGATCGAATGGCAGGCGACGCGCGGCTCACGCTCGGGGCGGGTGGCCTGGCAGTTTTTCTGCGACCTCGCCGCCCGCGAAGGCGTCCGGCTTGACTGACGCGCTTGCAAGACAGGGCGCGTCAGACTAGATCGCGGCAATGATCTGGGAAATCCTGCTGATCTTTGGGCTGGTGGTGCTGAACGGCGTGCTGGCGATGTCGGAACTGGCCATCGTGTCGGCCCGCCCCGCCCGCCTGAAACCGCTTGAGCGCCGCAGCCGGGGTGCGGCCATGGCGCTGCGGCTGGCCGAACACCCCGGGCGCTTCCTTTCGACCGTGCAGATTGGCATCACCATGGTCGGCGTCCTGTCCGGCGCGCTCTCCGGTGCGACGCTGGGCCTACGGCTGCAGGGTTGGTTGGTCGCAAATGGCGTGCCTGCCGACTGGGCCGCGACCCTTGGCGTCGGCGGCGTGGTGGTGGCGATCACCTATGTCAGCCTGATCGTCGGCGAACTGGTCCCAAAGCAGCTTGCCCTGCGCAACCCCGAAGCGGTGGCCATCCGCATGGCCCCGGCGATGACCGTGCTGTCGGTCGTTGCCGCCCCGGTCGTCTGGTTCCTTGAGCGGTCTGGCCGGGTGGTCTTGTGGCTTCTGCGCGCGCGCGGGGCAGGGTCGGCGAAGGTGACCGAAGAGGAGGTGCATCTCCTCTTGACCGAAGCCGCCGAAGGGGGCGTGCTTGAAGCCGAGGAACGCGAGATGATGGCCGGCGTGATGCGCCTTGGCGACCGCACCGCCCGCGCCCTGATGACCCCGCGGCACGAGGTGGACATGCTGCCGCTGGACGCGACCGGTGCCGAAGCAGTGGCCGCCATTCGCCGCATCGCCCGACCCCGGATGCCAGTCGCGGACGCTGCTGGCGATGTGGTCGGGGTCGTGCTTCTGTCCGAAGCTTTCCACGTCGTCTCGCGTCGTGAAGCCGTGGATATCCGCGCGCTTCTGCACGAGGTGCCGGTGATCTCGGATCAGACCGGCGCGCTGGATGTACTGCAGATCCTGAACCGTTCGCAACACCACCTGGTGCTGGTCTATGACGAATACGGCCATTTCGAGGGCATCATCTCCTCGGGCGATGTGCTGGAAGCGATCACGGGCGCCATCGCCGCTTCGGACAGCGACGAACCCGCGATGGTCACCCGCGCGGATGGCAGCCTGCTGGTGGCGGGCTGGATGCCTGCGGATGAATTCTGCGACCGGCTGGGTCTGCCGCGCGACATTGCCGGGGAATACGACACCGTTGCCGGGCTGGTCCTGCACCAGATGCACCGGATACCCGAGCTGGGGGCGACAGTCACGGTCGAGGGCCACCGGTTCGAGGTGATCGACCTTGACGGTCGCCGGATCGACAAGCTTCTGGTCAGCCGCCAGCCAGACTGACGCCGCAGCCTGACCCGCTATTGCAGGTAGGTCATCGGATCAAAGCTTTCCTTGCGGGTGTTGCGCACTTCGAAATGCAGGAAGGCTGGATCGCCTGGCGCAACCTTGCCCATCTCCTGCCCGCGCTTGACCTTGGCGCCCTTGGCCACCGACACGTCGCTGACGCCGACATAGACGGTCAAGAGATCGTTCGCATGGCGCAGGATGATGATCCCCTTGCCATTGGTGTCCGCAGAAATCACCGTCACCGTGCCGGCCTCTGCCGCCTTGACCGAAGTTCCGGCGGCGGCGGCGATGTCGATGCCCTGGTAGGACTGCTTGTTGTAGGGGCGGATGACCTTGCCCGACACCGGCATGGCGAACTTTGCCGCCGAGGCACCCGTCGCCTGATCGCCGAGATCGGGCGAGGGCGGCGTGGCCTTGGGCTTCGCCGCCGCAGGCTCGGTCTTTTCCTCCGGCAGGGGTTTCGAGGCCGATGGCGGCTCGGGGGTAGGCGAACCGGCGCCGGGCGAGGTTGGCACCGGTTCCGGGTCGGGGGCCGGGGCTGTTGCCACCGGAATGATCAGCGTCTGGCCTTCGCGCACCGCCATGTCCGACCCAAGCTGGTTCCAGTCGGCCAGCGCCTTGGCCGACACGTTGTAGGCCCGGGCGATTGTGAAGGCCGTCTCGCCACGGGCGACACGGTGGGTCAGGGGCTGCGCCCCCACCGGCTTTGATGCCACCGGGGCAGCGCCGGGCCCGGCCTCGTCCAGCGCCGTGGTCGCGATTGCCGTGATGTCCACCGGGCCACCAGCACCGCTGCCGCCGATGACGGCGGGCTGCGGGGCGGCCGAGACGCGCCGGGGCAGCAGCAGAAGCTCGCCCTCGCGCAGGGGATCTGTCGGACGCAGCGCGTTGGTGCGCGCCAGCTCTTCCGGGTTCAGGCCGAGGCGCCCGGCCATCGCGGCCACGGTGTCGCCGCGCCGGGCCTTGACCAGCTGGTAATCGGGGTAGGACAGGATGCCGTTTGCATCCGGCGTGGGCACCGCCGCCGTGGCCTGCCGCGCGGCACCGGAGGTATTGCCGTCACCCGCCCGCAGGTCCCAGTCCAGCTTGCTCGTATTGACGCAGGCGGAAAGCACTAGAGAGCTTGCGCCCAGAACCAGGCTGATCCGGAGTTTTTGACTGATCTTCTGCATGGCGACCGCCTCATGTCCTGCTGCCCGGGTTGACCCGGTTTCTGGATAGCTATCCTACTCGGACCCAAGCCCTTCGACCAGAGGAACAAAGCGAACTGGGCGAAGTTCTTCGTAATCGAAGCCTTTTTCGGTCCGCGTCACCTTGATCAGACTTTGCAAGGTGTCCGATTGGCCGACCGGCACCACCATGATCCCGCCGGGCTTCAACTGTTCCAGAAGCGGGCCGGGAGGGTCTTCTGCCGCGGCCGTCACGATGATCCGGTCAAAGGGGGCCTGATCGGGCAGCCCGAAGGACCCGTCCGCCGTGATCGTGGTGATATTTGCGATGTCCATCTGGCGAAACAGATCCGCCGCCTCGCGCACAAGGCGGCGGTAGCGGTCCACCGTGTAGACCCTGCGGCACAGGTGCGCCAGGATGGCTGCCTGATAGCCGGACCCGGTCCCCACCTCCAGCACCGTGTCGCGCGGGTTGACCTGCAGCGCCTGGGTCATCAGCCCTACCACCGAAGGCTGGCTGATCGTCTGACCACAGGCAATGGGCAGGGGCATGTCCTCATAGGCGCGATCGGCAAAGATGCCGCGCACGAAAAGGCCGCGGTCCACCCGCTCCATCGCGGTAAGCACCCGGGCATCGGTCACTCCACGGCTGCGCAGCGTGAACAGGAACCGCATCTTGCGCTCGGCAAGCTCTTCGGAGGGAACAGGGGCCTCCGGTCCATTGCTCATGCAAGCCGCGCCTGAAGATCAGAGATCAGGTCATGTGCCGTCAGGTCCGCCCGCATCGGCGTGACAGAGATGAAGCCGTCAAGGTTCACCGCCGCATCCGTACCAGGCAGGGTCGGCGTGTGCTGGTGGCCGCCCTTGATCCACAGGAACTTGCGGCCCGACGGCGACTGGTGCGGTTCGACCGAAAAGGCGGTGTCGCGGCGAAAGCCCTGCGGCGCGACCCTCATGCCGCGGGTGCCGTTGGCGGCAATCGGCGGGAAGTTGATGTTGTAGAAGATGCGGTAGTCGTCCTCGGACCAAAGCCCCTTGTCCAGAAGCGCCCGCACCACCGCCGCCCCATGCCCGCGCGCGCTTTCGAAGGGATCGTCCAGCTTGGCGTTCTCGGGCCCGAAGAACTGCGACATCGCGATGGCGGGGACCCCCTGCAGCGCCGCCTCCATCGCGCCGCCGATGGTGCCGGAATAAAGCACGTTCTCGGCGGCATTGTTGCCACGGTTTACGCCGGACAGCACCAGATCGGGCTTCGCGCCATCCAGAACGTCATAAATCGCTGCCAGCACACAATCGGCCGGGCTGCCCTCGGCCGCAAAGCGGCGCGGGCCCAGTTCGGCGATCATCATCGGGTGGGTATAACTGATGCAATGCGCCACCCCCGACTGTTCGAACGCGGGCGCCACGGTCCAGACCTCACCCTCCGGCCCGGCGATTTCGATGGCGATCTCGGTCAACACCTCCAGCCCCGGGGCGTTGATGCCATCGTCATTGGTGATCAGAATGCGCATTCGGGGCCTCGCTCTCTGTTCCCTGATTAGACGAGCGGCACTTCGCCTTCAAGGCGCGACGGCCCGGTCGGCGCGCAAAGGAAATACTTGCGCACCGTGGAATTGCACGCTCATATAACAAGACTCGGGGGAACCATGCCAGACGAAAATCTACAAAGTCCCGAAGCGATCCGGGTTGTCGAGCTGCACAAGAGCTTTGGCACGCACCATGTCTTGAAGGGCGTATCGCTGACCGCGCATGAAGGCGACGTGGTCGCCATCATTGGCGGCTCCGGCTCTGGCAAGTCGACCATGCTGCGCTGCATCAACTTTCTGGAAACCCCGTCTTCGGGCAGCATTTCGGTCGCGGGGGAACGTGTCGCCATGCACCCCGACGGCAGCCCGTCAGACCGCAGGCAGTTGGAACGCATCCGCCAGTCGCTTGGCATGGTCTTCCAGTCCTTCAACCTCTGGACCCACCGCACCGTTCTGGAAAACCTGATCGAGGTTCCGGTCCATGTGATGAAATGCCCGCGCGACGAAGCCATCGCCCGCGCCCGGAAACTCCTCGCCCGGGTCGGACTTGCCGAAAAGGAAGGCGCCTACCCGGCCTTCATGTCCGGCGGCCAGCAGCAGCGCGCCGCCATCGCCCGCGCGCTATGCATGGAACCGAAGGCGATGCTGTTCGACGAACCGACCTCTGCGCTTGACCCCGAACTTGTGGGTGAGGTGCTGCAAGTCATCAAGGGCCTTGCCGACGAAGGCCGCACGATGATCCTTGTCACGCATGAGATGAAATTCGCGCGCGAGGTGGCGACCCATGTCATCTACCTGCACAATGGCCTGATCGAAGAGCAGGGCTCGCCCGAGCAGCTCTTCGGCGCGCCGAAATCCGAGCGGCTGAAACAGTTCCTGAAAACCGTCGCCTGAACGACGGACCAACCAAACCCAGCATGGAGACATCAATGAAACTGAAATTCCTCGTCGCCGCGGCGCTGCTCTTCGCCGCCCCCGTGGCCGCGCAAGAGGTCAAGATCGGCATCGCCGCCGAAGCCTATCCGCCCTTCGCCTCGCCTGATGCCAGCGGCAACTGGGTCGGTTGGGAGATCGAGATCATCAACGCCGTCTGCGCCGCCGCCGAGATGCAGTGCGTGATCACCCCCGTCGCCTGGGATGGCATCATCCCGTCGCTGACCGCCGGGCAGATCGACGCGATCATGGCCTCGATGTCGATCACCGAGGAGCGGATGCAATCCATTGATTTCTCGGACAAGTACTACAACACCCCGACCGTGATCGTCGGGGCGAAGGGCGTCGAGATGGCCCCAACGCCCGAAGGGCTGGCCGGCAAGATCATCGGCGTCCAGGCCTCGACCATCCATGCGGCCTATGTCGAGAAATACTTTGCCGGCACTGCGGCCGAGATCAAGATCTACCAGACCCAGGACGAGGCGAACTCTGACCTTGCCGCCGGCCGGATCGACGCGACCCAGGCAGACAGCATCGCGATGGACGCTTTCGTTGCCTCGGAAGCCGGCGCGGCCTGCTGCGAAATCAAGGGTGCGGTCGCCGATGACCCGGCGATCCTGGGCCTTGGCATCGGTGCGGGCATCCGCAAGGGCGACGACGCGCTGCGCGAAAAGATCAACGCCGGCATCGCGGCGATCATCGCCGACGGCACCTATGACAAGATCACCGCCGGCTACTTCGCGTCGTCGATCTACGGCGGCTAAGCGATGATTGGCGGGGCCGTCCTGGCCTCCACGCTGGACCTTCTGGCCCTGTCGCCCCCCGGTTGGGGGGCGACGCTGCTGAGTGGCCTGGCAAAGTCGGTGCTGATCGCGCTGGGCGCTTTCGGCCTTGGCCTTCTGATCGGCACGCTGGGCGCCTATGGCAAGCTATACGGCGGTCCGTTGGCCCGTGACCTGCTGGCGATCTACACCACCATCGTCCGCGCGGTGCCGGAACTGATCCTGATCCTGATCCTCTATTTCGCCTTCACCTCGTCGATCAACACCCTGCTGCTGTCCTGGGGGTTCGAGCGTATCCAGATCTCCGGCTTTGCCGCCGGTATCGCCGTTCTTGGCGTGGTGCAGGGCGCCTATGCAACCGAGGTGTTGCGCGGGGCCATCCTCTCTGTCCCATCGGGCCAGATCGAGGCCGCGCGCGCCATGGGCATGCCGCCCCTGATGCTGGCCTGGCGCGTGACGCTGCCGCAGATGCTGGCCGCCGCGATCCCCGGTCTTGCGAACCTGTGGCTGATTGCCACCAAGGACACCGCGCTTCTGGCCGTGGTCGGTTTTGCCGAACTGACGCTGGTGACCCGGCAGGCGGCCAGCACGACGAAGGCTTTCTTCACCTTCTTCATGGCCGCCGGGATGCTTTATCTGGTCATATCCGTCTTCTCCACCCTGCTTTTCGCCCGGCTTGAGACCTGGGCGCGGCGCGGGCAAGTCAGGCCGGGGACAAGCTGATGCAAGCCAACCCAGCCCCCGGCCAGACTGCAATTGCCGATCCCGCGCCGGTGCCGGGCTTCTGGGCCCCGCGCCGCATCGTGCTGGCCCTGATCGCGGTCGCCTTGGTCAGCTGGAGCGTGGCAAGTCTCAACTGGACCTGGCTTGCCAACCCCAAGTATCAGGTGCTGCTGCTGCAGGGGGCCTGGAACACCACCTGGATTCTGGTGGTGACCATGGTTCTCGGGATGCTGCTGGCGATCCCTCTTGGTCTGGCGCAGGCCGTCGGCCCGTGGTGGCTGGCCACTCCCGCCCACGCCTTCTGCGGGCTGATCCGGGGCACGCCGCTGCTGCTGCAACTTTGGCTGCTGTATTACGGGCTCGGCTCGCTCTTTCCTTCGATCCCCTGGATCCGGGAAAGCGACCTCTGGCCGATCCTGCGTCAGGCCTGGCCCTATGCGGTGCTGGCCCTGACCCTGTCCGTCGCGGGCTACGAGGGCGAGGTGATGCGCGGCGCCTTCAAGGGCGTCCCGCATGGCCAGCTTGAGTCGGCAAAGGCGATGGGCATGCCCCGCTTCACCATCTTCCGCCGCATCTGGTTGCCGCAGGCCCTGCAGCGCGTCTTGCCGACGCTCGGGGGCGAAACCGTGCTGACTCTGAAGGCAACGCCGCTGGTGGCGACAATCACCGTCGTTGACATCTACGCCGTCTCCTCGCGCATCCGGCAGGACACTTTCGTGGTCTACGAACCGCTCTTGCTCTTGGCCGTCGTCTACATGGCAATCGCCGGGCTGATCGTGCTTCTGTTCCGCTGGCTTGAAGCCCGTGTGCCGCAGAAGACGGCGTAGACAGGGTTTCCTGAGCAGCGGGAGCAGGTGATCGCTGCGACATGGCAAAGTTCTCCGCCCAAAGCCTGCAGCTTCTCGTCCTCATTCGCGGCCGCTTGCGGCATGTCACTCGCGTGCTTTGGGCCGACCCGCAATATCATGGACTCGCCATACGGTTTCTGCGCGCGTATGCGTGGCTGGATGTGGTCATACGCTTTGGCCGCCGTCCTAACCGATCCGATCTGCGGTTCAACGATTTCCTCTATGCGCTGAAAGTCAGCGAGGATATCGCAAGTCCGCTTCGCAAACGGATCACTGACAAGTTCCTTGCCAAGGCCTATGTCGAAGAGCGCTTGGGACCGGGCACGACCGTCCCGACCCTTGCCGTGCTTGATACTGCCGAGGCGATTGCCCGCTTTCGTCCGGCGGTCTACCCCGTGGCGGTCAAGCCTACGCATAGTTCCGGCCAATTGATCCGTATCGGGTCGGAGGAGGAATGGCAGGCCAATCTTGAACCGATGACGGCGTGGCTATCCCATGACTACTTCCGCCAATCCCTGGAGAGGAACTACTCCGGACTGGCCAAACGGGTGATCGTCGAGCCCTGGCTGGACGAAAGCCTGTTCCTGGAAGGGTCGGTGCATTGTCGCGGCGGAGTGCCAAAAGTGGTGTCGATCATCGAAAGATACAAGAAAGCCCGCCAATCCTACACGCCGGATCGACGGGCGCTTGGCGTGAGCCTTGGCTTTCCGACGACCGAATTTCATCTGACCAAATGGGATTTCCTTGACCCGGTTCTGGTCGCCGCCGCGCGGCTTGCCGAAGGGCTGTCCTATATCCGGGTGGATTTCTACACCGATGGCCAGCGGCTCGTGTTCGGCGAACTGACCAGTCTTCCCGCAGCGGGCGTCGGCAGGTTTTACCCTGACGGCGGCGAAGAAATCTTTTCGGCGGCCTTCTTTGCGTCGCCGCCCTGATCAGGCATCCCGCCGGGCAATCCAGTCGTGGTCGGGATCGTTCTGGAACCGCCATTTGCGGATCGGTCCAGCCATGACATTCAGATAATACAGCTCATAGCCATAGGGCGCGCCGCAGGGGTGATGGCCTTTCGGGACCAGCACCACGTCGTGGCTCCTTACTGCCATCGTCTCATCCAGGGTGCCATCCTCGGTATAGACCCGCTGGATGCCGAAGCCCTGGCCGGGGTTCAGCCGGTGGTAATAGGTTTCCTCCAGATAGGTCATGCGCGGGAAGTCATCCTCGTCATGCCGGTGGCTGGGATAGCTCGACCAGTGGCCCGCCGGGGTGAACACCTCTGTCACCAGCAGACTGTCCGCCACGTCGCGCCCCTCCATCGCGATGTTGTTGATGTAGCGGGTGTTCGTCCCCCTGCCGCGCGGGGTAAGCTCGATCCCCTCCGGCCCCAGCCGCTGCGCCGCATGTCCGCCGTTGCCAGGGGCCGAGCAGACTGCCAGCGTGCAGGCAGTGGTCGCGACGGCCTTCCAGTCGCTGCCGTTCGGGACATAGAGGCAATGCGGCGGGGTCTTCTCAAAGACATCCATCCGCGCGCCCATCTCGCCCCAGTCCTGCCCGGCGGCCTCGACCGTTGCCCTGCCTTCGACCATCACCAGGATGACTTCACGTTCCCCCGTCGCTTCCGCCACATCGTCGCCAGGCTCCAGCCGGTAAAGGGTGAAACCCACAAAACCCCAGCCAGCGCTTTCGGGCGTGATGTCATGGACCTTGCCGCGTGTGCCGCTCGGTTTTCGCAAAAGCCCGGCCATGTGTCTTCCTCTCTGCGAAAATATCCCACGGGGGTCCGGGGGTGTGAAACCCCCGGTTCCGCTGGTTCAGATCAGACCGGCTTCCCGTGAAAGCCGCTTCAGCGTGGCCAGACCGAGTGTCTGGTACAAAAGCGGATTGCGGACCTTCGGGTCCTGCTCCGCCTCGATGACGATCCAGCCGTCATACTGTGCCAAAGCGAGGATCTTCAGCAAGGGGCCAAAGTCGATCCCGCCCTCTTGATCGCCTGGCACGGTGAAGGCCCCGGCGACGACGCCTTGCAAGAAGCTGAGGCCTTCGCTCCGCACCCGCTCGGTGATCGCGGGGCGGATGTTCTTGGCATGGAAGTGGCCGACCCGGGCGACGTGCTTGGCCAGCACCTTGACCGGATCGCCGCCGCCAAAGGCACAGTGGCCTGCGTCGAACAGAAGGTGGGTGTGAGGGCCGGTTGCGGCCATGAATGCGCCGATGTCCTCGGGGCTTTCGACGATGGTGCCCATGTGGTGATGATAGACGAGGGTCAGGCCCTGAGCGGTCAGGTGGGCCGCGAAGGCCTCCAGCTTCTTGCCGAAGGCCTGCATCTCGGGATTGGTCAGGCGGGGGCGGTCGTTCACCGGCTTGGTCGGGTTGCCGTGGATCGCGTTCGAGGTTTCGCAGACGATCATAACTTTGCAGCCGTTGTGCTTCAGCTTGGCGATATGCCCGGCTGCGGCCTTGATCTCTTCCTCGACCGACCGGACAAGCAGTTCGGTCGAATACCAGCCCGAGATGAACTTCAGCCCGTAGGACGCCAGCAGCAACCGCAGGGCCTCGGGGTCGTCGGGCCAGCGGTGGCCGTTCTCGATGCCGTCAAAACCGATCTGGCGGCCCGCCTCGTCAAGGATGCGCGCGGTCGGGATCTCGGCACCAAGGGTCTGGTCGTCGTCATTGGCCCAGGCGATGGGGTTGGTTCCAAAAAGGATCATCTCGTCTCTCAGTTCAAAAGCCATTGGGCGCGGGTGCCCTGTTCATAGCCCTTGCGGGCCTCGTTCACTTCGGGCCGGTCCGACACTTCGGGCACGGCCACTTCCCACCAATGCCCCCCAGCGCCGGTGCCCGGTGCGGGATCGGTGTCGATTACAATCACGGTCGGGATGGTCGCCGACTTGGCGGCCTGCATCGCGGCCTCCAGCCCGGCAATGCCCGCTGCCTTGACCACATCCGCGCCCATGCTGCGGGCATGGGCCACAAAGTCGATGTCGGCCGGGTTGACGTGATAGCTGTCGTCCAGAAGGTTGTTGAACGGCGCGCCGCCGGTCGCCTGTTGCAGCCGGTTGATGCAGCCGTAGCCCCGGTTGTCGGTCAGGACCACGGTGAAGGGAATGCCCATCATCACGGCAGTCGCAAGTTCGCTGTTGGCCATCATGTAGCTGCCATCGCCGACCATGCAGATCACGTCGCGTTCGGGCAGTGCCATCTTGATGCCCATCGCGCCCGCAATCTCGTACCCCATGCAGGAATACCCGTACTCCATGTGGTAGCCGCCCTGCGCCGCGCGCCAGAGGACATGCAAGGCACCCGGCATGGTACCCGCAGCGGACATGATCAGCGAGGTTTTCCCGGCGTTGCGGTCCACCGCGCCGATCACTTGCGCGTCGGTCGGAAGTTCGTTGGATTTCGGCGCAGCGAAGAGCGCGTCGGTCGCGGCGAACCAGCTGTCCCGCGCCTTGAAATCCGGGTCCTGGAACCGGTGCTTGCCAAGCGCCGCGCTGATCTTCTGCAATGCCACCTTGGCGTCGGATACAAGGGGCTGGGCCGCGCGTTTGGCGGCGTCGTAACCGTGGATGTTGATCGACAGAAGCTTGCGCCCAGGGGCGGAAAAGACTGTCCAGCTGCCGGTGGTAAAGTCCTGGAACCTTGTCCCTACGCCGATCACAAGGTCTGCCCCGGCAGCAAGCTGGTTGCCGCAGCCGGTGCCAGTAACACCGGGCGAGCCGAAGTGAAGGGGTTCCTCCCAGTCCACTGCGCCTTTGCCGGCCTGGGTTTCGACCAGGGGAATGTTGTGGGTCTTGGCGAAGTCGAGAAGGGTCTGTTCCGCGCCCGAGTAAAGGACGCCACCACCAGCCACGATCAGCGGGCGTTTCGCGGTCTTGATCGCGGCAACGGCGGCTTCCAATTCGCGCTGGTCGGGTTCGGGGCGGCGGATGTGCCAGACCCGTGGCTGAAAGAATTCAACAGGGTAATCATAGGCTTCCGCCTGGGTGTCCTGACAAAAGGCCAGGCAGACCGGGCCGCAGTTGGCGGGATCGGTCATCACGCCAAGGGCGCGGGGCAGGGCGGTGAGGATATGTTCCGGGCGGCTGATCCGGTCGAAGTGGCGGACCACGGGGCGGAAGCAGTCGTTTGCCGATACGGTCGCGTCGTCGAAATCCTCGATCTGTTGCAGGACCGGGTCAGGCGCGCGGCTGGCGAACACATCGCCGGGGATGAATAGAACCGGGAGCCGGTTCACATGCGCAAGTGCCGCGGCAGTGACCATGTTGGTCGCACCGGGCCCGATCGAGGAGGTGACGGCCATCGCCTTTCGGCGCTGGTTGGCCTTGGCATAGGCGATGGCCGCATGGGCCATGGTCTGTTCGTTCTGGCCGCGCCAGGTTGGGATCACGTCGCGGTGGGCATGAAGCGCCTCGCCCAGCCCGGCCACGTTGCCATGCCCGAAGATCGCCCAGATGCCTTCGATGAAGCGACTGCCATCCTCGGCCTGTTGCACCGAAAGCCAGCGCACCAGCGCCTGTGCCGCCGTCAGCCGGATCGTCGTCATGCTCCGCTCCTTTCCGTCCCGCGAGTCTTGTCCCAGATTGCGCAAAGCCGTGCATAGGTCGCCGACATCGTCGCGACCGCCGCCTCATCCGTCATCCTACCCCTGAACCAGTCGCGCGCCACATCGGCAAAGATCGTGCGGCCGATGGCGAAGCCCTTGACCAGATCGTGCCGGGCGGCAAGCGCCAGCGAGGCGGCAAGGTCGGCTTCGCTGGCATCAAGTCCTAGGACCACGATTCCGCGGACATGCGGGTCATTCCGGGTGATGGCGGCGCAGGCCTTGGCCCATGCAGCATCGGTGGAGAAGGGTTCCAGCTTCCACCAGTCGGGATAGACGCCAAGGTCATAGAAACGCTGGATCACCTGGGCGCTGGTATCGTCATCCACCGGAGCGACCTTCGAAGGGATGATTTCCAGCAGCATTTCCAGACGGTTGCGGCGGCAGGAGTGGAACAGGCGAAGGACGGTATCTTCCTGTGCGGCCTTGGTCGCGGCATCGTCGTCGGGATGGCAGAAGCACAGGACCTTGACGACATGTTCCAGCGGCCATTCCTGAAGGCCGCCGAAATCGGGCCCGATCTCGGGTTCAAGCGTCAGGGGGCGCGAGCCGGGCCATTCGACCGGGCGCCCGATCCAGAGGCCGGAGCCGGCGGCCTGATAAAGCGCCTCGCGTCCCAGACGGCTGTCGCAGAGGATGCCGTAGCCGGGTCTGCCATCGGCCACCTCAAGAGCGGTCTTGAGGCAAAGCTTCTTGAACGCACTGATCTTTGCCGGGGTCGCACCCTGCATCGCCTCAAGCTGCATGCGGTGGTCGAAGGCGAAAACCCGCATGGTGGACCAATCCTTGTGACGGTTGGTCGCCCAATGGACCTGTTCCAGCGCTGCGTCCTTGCGCAGGGCAGGGGTAACCACGCCCCGCTTGAGGAAGAACTGCAACTCCTCCCATGACGGATAGGCCGGGGTGCAGCCGTGACGGCTGACCGCGAAGGCGCCGCAGGCGTTGGCGTAGGTCAGCGCGGTGGGCCAGGGCTCATTGTCAAGCCAGCCCTTCAGCAGGCCGGACATGAAGCCGTCGCCCGCGCCAAGGACGTTGAAGACCTCGATCGGGAAGCCGGGGCCGGTCTGGCCGCCGTCAAGGCTGTCGGGGATGTCGCCGGCAAAGGCGGCAGCCCCCATCGGGCCGCGTTTGCAAACCAGGGTGGCGTTGCTGACCGCGCGCACCGCGCGCAGGGCGGCGATGGTGTCGGTAGTGCCGCCGGCGATGTGGAACTCTTCCTCGGTGCCGACGATCAGGTCGAACAGGTGCAGCGTCGCCTGCAGCTTGGCGGTGACGGCGGCACTTTCGATGAAGCGGCTTTCGCCCGCGCCATGCCCGGCCAGCCCCCAGAGGTTCGGACGGTAGTCGATGTCCAGCGCGGTCTGCGCCCCGTGCTTGCGGGCCAGGGTCAGCGCCTTCAGGACCGCCGCCTCGGTCCTTGGGTGGGACAGATGCGTGCCGGTGGCGACCACGGCGCGCGTGTCGGCGATCAGGCCTTCGTCGATGTCGTCTTCACACAGCGCCATATCGGCACAGTTTTCCCGGTAAAAGATCAGCGGGAACTGCGTCTCGTCCCGGATACCCAGGAGAACGAGGGCCGTCAGGCGGTCCGGGTCGGTCGTTACGCCGCGCACGTCCACGCCTTCGCGCGCCAGTTCTTCGCGGATGAAGCGGCCCATGTGTTCGTCGCCGACGCGGGTGATAAGGCCGGATTTCAGCCCCAGCCGCGCCGTGCCCGCCGCGATATTGGTCGGACTGCCGCCGATGTATTTCTGGAACGAGCCCATGTCCTCCAGCCGCCCGCCCACCTGGGCGCCGTACAGATCGACCGATGCGCGGCCAATGGTGATGACATCAAGCCGTCTTGTGGCTGTGCTTGTGGTCGATCCGCGCATGATGCCCCCAGAATCGCAGGATCAGCCGAGTCGATCCGCGTGGTGGAACAAATATTCTATTTTGGGTCGCCTGCAAAGCCCTAACCTTTGCGCCGGGCAGCAATCGCGACCGCGAGGCTTAGCGCAAACGCGGTGGTGGCCGATAGCGACCGGAAGGCCCCGAAGTCCGCCTCGGCCACGGTCAGGACGAGGTCGGCCTGCGGCAAAAGCGGGGTTGCGGGGGGATCGGACAGAATGACGACGGGCAGGCCCCGCGCCCGCCCTGCGGCTGCCACGGAAAGGGTCTCGCTGGAATAGGGCGCGAAGGTCACGGCCAGAAGCGCGTCCCCCGCACGCATCGCATTGCGCTGATCCAGACCGCCGATCCCGTCATGCAACATCGCCGGAATGGCAAGCTGTTCGAAGACGTAAGCCAGGTATGCGGCCACCGGAAGCGCACGGCGATAGCCGGCCAGATGGATGACCGCTGCCGACGAAAGCACTTCAACCGCTTGATTCAGCAAGTCTTCATCCAGATCACGGGTTAGCCGTTCCAGTGACAGGCGCCCCGCCTCGACAAATTCGGCCAGCAAGGCCGCGGGACGGTCCGCCGGGCCGGATTTCAGGTTGGCCAGCCGGGTTGCGTAGTCAGGCAAGCCCAGCGTCATGGCGTTGCGGAACAGGCGCTGCATTTCGGAGTAACCGGAGAAGCCCAGAATCTGGCAAAACCGCATCATGGCGGAAGGCGGCACTTCTGCCCGCGCCGCGACTTCGGCGACGGTCGATACCGCCACGCTGTCCTGATGTGCGGCCAGATGGTCGGCGCATTGCTGGAGCCTGCGGGGCAGGTGACCGGAAAGCTCTGCGAGGCGGGTGCGAAATGCCTCAACCGTCTGGGGCGGCTGGAGGGGGTCTGCGACTGGGCTGCTGGGCATGACGGCTCGCTATGGTTTTCCGCATCTTCCATCAAACGGAATGAAAATTCCACTGGCTTCTTCAGCGGACCGGATGGAACAGAGGCCGGGGATGGCGCAGGTGCATATCCTGCTCCGGACGACCGGCAAGCGAAAGGCCCCGCGTCTTGCGACGCGGGGCCTCCATCATGCAGCCAGACGCGGCTACTGGCTAAGCTTGTTGTATTCGGCAAGGCCGGTGGCGACGATGTCGTACCATTCGCCCGACTCGCGCATTTCGGTGATGCCGCGGTTCAGCATGGCGATGTAGACGCGGCCGCGCGGATTGCTTTTTGACGTGATGAAGTGGTAGGTGATGAAGGTCGCCAGTGCCGGGTTCGGCGACACCTTGTCATTCGCCCCAAGCTCGGCGAAGTTCGACGACGCGGTTTCGGCTTCGATCGAGTAGAGGTCGACCTCGCCCTTGATCAGCATTTCGGCACAGTCCAGCGGGGCCTTGGGGTGGACATAGGTCACCAGAGGCTCGACCAGACCCTGCACTTCCAGGTCGCTGATCGGCCAGGCTTCGGGGCGGCAGATCCTGGCGCCGGCATAGTCGGCAAAGGTGCGGGCCGCGGCGTATTTGCTGTCGTTCAGCGTGTTGAACGCATAGGCGGTTTCGTAGATCGGCAGCGAGAAGTCGAATTCGGTGCACATCTTGACCGAAAACTCGCCCAGAAGGTCAAGCTTCGAGCAGTCGGGCGATTCCCATGCGATCGACACGTCGAAGGCGCCGGTCGGAAGCAGGACCTCGATATGCGACATCCAGTCGTCAACGAAGGACACGCTGTTGCCCCGGTCGTTGCCGCCGCGCTGCATGGCCGTCGTGGCCATCCGGACGAAGATACCGCCGCCGGTCAGGGATTCATCGGTGAAGGGCTTCCAGTCGTTGGACGTTACGAACTTCAGCGGAGGCTCGTAGATGTTGTTGTTGGTGCGTGCGGAATCCTGACGGGCGGTCTCTTGCTCGATGATCGAGCTCAGTTCCGCGTCCGGGGTCAGGCGGCCATCCTCGCAGGGGAGGATGAGCTGAAGGCCAGCCGGAAGATTGTTCGGGTTCACGGCAAGCGCGTCCCGGTTGGCGTTGAAAATCATCTGGTAGTCGTAAGACCCATACGCCGCCTGAGCGATGGAGCCCAGCGTGTCGCCTTCCTGCACCGAGTAAGTGGTGCAAGCTTCCTGAGCGGAGGCAATGGCAGGCAGGGCAGCAATTATGACCGACAATGCAGCCGAGCGGTAATTGTCAGATTTCGTTCTCATGTAAGTCATGTCCTTCTGACGACTGTTGCAGCAGGCCCGCATGATTACGTTTCCGAAACAATGGACCCTCAGGCAGCAGGTAGACGGTCGGACGTGGCACGAATAAGGCAAATCGAAGGATTCAGTGTCGCAAATCGCCCCCAAGTGGAATTCTGATCAGTCGGAGGCAACCAAATCGGCTGCAAAGGGGGCGGCTGATTGTGCATGATCCACCGCCCATTGTGTGCACGGACCAGAGGCCGCGGGATCAGCGTTTTGCAAGGCTTTCAACCGAAGGGTGAAGGTTGGCCGTTCGGATTGAATGATGTTTGTAAAGCGCATGGAAACAAAGGTGGCAGCGTGGCCGATGACATCCGGCAGATTGGAAGTCCGATCTTCCCGTCGCGGTGGCGCAATGAAGAAGGCCGGCGTTGAAGCCGGCCTTTGAACATTGCCGCTATGGAAGCTTATTGACGCAACGCGCCCTGTGACAGCGCCGAGGACACGATGTCATACCATTCGCCGGACTCGTACATCTCGACCAGACCGCCATCCATCAGCCGGAGAATCTCGACAGCGCGGGGGTTCGACTTGTGGGCGATGACATGCAGGCTTTGCAGCGTCATCAGATGTGGATTTTGCAGGAAATCTCCGGTCATCCCAAGTGCGGCAATGGCAGAATCCCCCGCCTCGGCGTCGATCGAGACGAGGTCGACTTTGCCGTCGGCCAAGGCCTCGAAGCAGTCCTTCGCCTCCAGCGGGCGCATCAGTTCAACCTTCGACTGGGTCAGGCCCACGGCATCCAGAACGCCGGTGGTATAGCCTTCCGGGCGGCAGATCCGCTTGCCTTCGAACAGGCTGTAGCTGGTGGCCGATACAAGATCGCTTCCGGCCAGCGCAAAGAAGCCGTCGACGATTTCGTAGTAGGGCGCCGAGAATTCAAAGTCGTCACAGCGCGCAAGATCGGCAGCCGACAGGGTTTCCCGCGCCTCGCAATTCGGGCGCACCCAGGGAAAGCTGAGGTCATAGGCCTGCGATGGAAGCAGGGCATCGATATGTGCCTGCCAGTCGCTGATGAAGGTGAGGTTGTAGGGAATGGCCGGATCGGCCCGGAAGATCGCCATCTCGACGATCTGGGTGAACATGCCGCCGCCCGGAAGCATCTCGTCGGCGAAGGGTGCATAGCCGTTGCCGGTCAGCAGTCGTACTGGGGCAAACAGGGGGGAAGCGCTTTCAGCGGCCTGGGGTTCGGCAGCCGCTTCGACCACCGGTGCTTCTTCGGCAGGGGTCTCTGCGACTACGGCCGTCTCGACAGGAGCTTCTGCAACCGGGGCTTCGGCAACCAGGGTTTCCGCAACCGAGGCTTCGACCTTGCCGACTCCCACGACGGGAAGTTCCGGCACCAGTTCGACCGGCTGTTTCGCGGGATCGATCACATCGTTCGAAAGCGCCACACCCGGCGAGGCTTTGACTGCGCCTTCGGCAGGCGCTTTGGCCGAGGCCTCGGTCGTCCGCGGATCGCATGGGATCACAAGCGAGGCGCCGACCAGGATGATGTTGGCCTTTGCACCAATCGTCGCGACGTTCGCGTCGTAGATCACCCGGTACATGTCGGCATCGCCATAGGCGTTTCTGGCAATGTAGCGCAGGTTGTCACCGACCACGACGACGTAGGTGCTGCAAGCCTCCTGGGCCTGCGCCGCGCCGCCTGCAAGGAATGCGGCCGTGCAGCCTATGCAGAGCGTCTTCGCAGTGGTCTTCATCTCTGTGCTCCTATGTCCGATCGTCCGGCGCATGTGGTCCCTGGCGGGATCCTTGCAGTGCCTTGAAACGGTGGGGTTCTGATTTCTTCACGCAACCAATGGGTTAAAGCCCGAGTTGGGGCAGCAACCGATCACGTGAAATCTGTCGTGCAACGGCCAGGGCCAGCGCGTCGACAAGCGGGTCCAGCCTGTCTGGCAACCTCGGTCCGGCGGCATCGAATGCTTTGGGATCAGGGCGCGCCGCAGCCACCTGCGGGCCGGGGTCCGGTTTCGCCACCCTGATCATCGCTTCCCGCACACCGCGCCTCACTGTCCGGCTTCCATGGCCAGCTGCATGGCCGCAGTGGCAAGCTTGTTGTCGCGGATGATCGAGAATTCGGTCGCGGTGTTGCCTGCTTCAACCAAAGCCGCCATCACGACTTCAAGCGTATCCGGACCGCTGATCGCAAGACCGGTGGTCCTGTCACGGAACAGGATATCCCCTTTGCGCAACTGGGTTGAGTTTGGCGAAGTGACGCCGGTAACCACCGCCTTCCATTCGCCATCGACAGTGCTGACGGCGACATTGACGCCATTCGCCAGATTGACCAGGCGCGTCGCCGGGACCGTCATCAGCCCGATCTGCCGTTCAAGGGACGACCCGGCATATTCCACTACGACCCGCGCTTTACCGTCCGGATCAACCTTCATCGCATTCAGCACGGCGGTGGTCACGGTGCCGGTCTGCTGGATATCGACACCATTGACCGTGTAAAGCAGGATGCCCGGTCGAAGCCAGGAGCCGGCTTCGGCAAGGTCCGTGTTTGGCAGGATCCGCAAGACGATGGCCTGGCGCTGACCGCCGACGATCCGGTTGTCCTCGATGAAGGGCATCTCGGCATCCCAGGCGGCAAAGCCGATCTGGTTTTCGCGCGGCTTGCCGACAGGAGAGGGCAGGGCCGGGGCCTCGACTTCGGCGGCAGCAACGGCGACCGTCTCCTCTGCCTCGGGTTCTGGCACGGCGGTCGGAGCTTCTTCGGCCGCTGCGGTTTCGACGGCTGCGGTTTCGACAGCTGCAGTTTCAGCAACGACGGATCCGGCCACGACGGGTTCGGCAATGGCGGGTTCAGCCACGGCAGTTTCGGCCACGGCGGATTCGGTCGGTACAGGCGTGGGCTCTGGCGCCGTTTCGGTTGTGGTTTCGGTTGCCACGGGCACGGCAGCAGGGGCGGGGTCTGCGGCTGCAAGTGCCAGGGGCGCCGGATCGACCGCTGCGGCGGCTTCGGTCGCTGCTGGGGCCGTCTTTTCGCCTCCCAGCAACAGGACGCCGACACCCACCACAGCAAGGGCTGCAGCGACCCCTGCGATAACTTGAACAGGACCGCCACGGCGTTTTGCCGGGACGTGATGCACCGGCTGGGGGTGCGGCTGCGAGGCCGGCCGGGAAAGCTGGGGCGGGACACCAAAGGCAACCTTCGCGGGTTCCGAAGCGGCGGGTTCGGCCAATGAGGTGGGCTCCACGAAGGAACTGGCCACCTTCGCGTGCTGGGCCGAAGTGGCATCGCCCGGCGTTCCGGTTTGCAGCACAGCGCCCGCACGGAACGTCGACAGCCACTCTTGCGCTGATTGCAGGCGTTGTCTTGGCAGCGTGCACAGCGCCTTGTCGATAGCCATCAGAAAGCCCGGAGGATACCCCTCGAAACGGCCTTCAAGCGGCGTATAGGGATCAGGGTTGTCTTCGGCCAGAGCGGCCAGCCGGGCCTGCCCGTTCACCGGCGCCTCGCCCGAGATCAGGTGGAACAGCGTTGCGCCAAGCGCGTATAGGTCGCTCCACGGTCCTTGCTCGGACCCGGCGATGTAAAACTCCTGGGGCGAGTAGCCGTCTTTTACCACCCGCAGCGCCGACATCGCCCGGGTTTTCTGCGAGGCTTGCTCGCGAGCGGCACCGAAGTCGATCAGGATCGGTTCGCCCATCTGGTCGATCAGCACGTTGTCCGGCGAGATGTCGCGGTGCAGCATGTCATTGGCGTGGATGAAGCCAACGGCGGCCAGCAACTTCTCGGTGATGACGACGATCTCTTTGGCAGAGGGCATCAGGCCCTGGCCTTCGATGATCTGCTGCAGGTCAAGGCCGTTGATATAGTCGATCGCCATATAGGCAGTGCCGTTGTCTTCGAAAACCTGGTGAACCGCCACGATATTGGGGTGAACGATCTTGGACAGGTGCCGCGCTTCACGCACGAAAAGCTGGACGACCGACCGCAGTTCCGCAGAGTGGGCGCGCGAACGGGCGGCGACGACGGTCTTGCTGCGACGGCAGAACGAGCTTGGGAAGCACTCCTTGATCACCACGTTGCGGTCAAGGCTGTCCTTGGCCAGATAGGTGATCCCGAAGCCGCCGCTATTGATGTAGCGGACAATGGTATACTGGCCCTTCAGCAGCTTGGTTCCGGGCTGGAGCTCGTCGACCAGATCTTCTACTTCCTCGACCGGAGCCTCGACAGCCTTATGCTGTGCCATCTCGCTCATCCCTCCCCGAAAGAACCCCTGCGCAACAACGCGCCGTTGGTCCCGGACACGGGGCAATCCCCGCTTTGTTTCCGCGATCAAATCGACATCGTCCACACGTGCGCACCAATCACCAGATTCATGCTTGGTTGTGGATGACGGCGAAAATGGGGCGGTCGGATGGAATATTGAAGGATCGGCCTGCAATCTTGGGATGAGTAATCCAAGGCCAAGCGAGCCTTTGGCAAGCGGCGTTTCTTCGTGCAGTGCAGTTGCGGGCGAAGGGTTTTCTTCAACAATGCCAATGCGTCGCGGTGCTGAACCCCGGCCGCGCCTGTGGCCGCCGATCCAGAGCGGCTCATCTCATCCGTGTCTGCGCCGAACTGTCGCCGGACGGCCGGGAGCCGATAGCCGGGTATCGTTGCGGGCCTTCTCTGCCACCAATTTGCCACGCGAAATGACCGCAAGCCGGTCCGGCCGCAGCCGCAGCGCTTCGACCGGGTTGCCTGCATCCAGAACCACAAGACTGGCCAGCGATCCCGGGGTCAGCCCGTACTCTGGCAGGTTCATGATTCGGGCATTGGTCTCGGTCACCATGGTGAAGCAGCGCGCCATTTCCGCCGGGTGGGTCATCTGCGCCACGTGCAGGCCCATGAAGGCCACGTCGAGCATGTCAGCGGTGCCCAGCGAATACCACGGGTCAAGCACACAGTCCTGCCCCCAGCCGACGGGAATGCCCATTGCCTGCATTTCCTTGACGCGAGTCAGGCCGCGGCGCTTTGGATAGCTGTCGTGACGGCCTTGCAGGGTGATGTTGATCAGCGGGTTCGGAATGGCGGTCATGCCGCTTTCGGCAATCAGCGGCAGCAGTTTCGAAACATAGTAGTTGTCCATCGAATGCATGCTGGTCAGGTGACTGCCCGCCGCCCGCCCGCCAAGCCCGTGCCGCGTGACTTCACGGGCCATTGTTTCGACGTGGCGGCTCATCGGATCGTCCGTCTCGTCGCAATGGACGTCCCACATCAGCCCGCGTTCGGCGGCGATCCGGCCGAGGTCGCGCAATGATTCAGCGCCTTCCTCCATCGTGCGTTCGAAATGCGGGATGCCGCCGACCACATCGACGCCCATGTCAAGCGCACGGATCAGGTTCTGCCGCCCGGTCTTGGTGCGATAGAGCCCGTCCTGCGGGAAGGCGACCAGTTGCAGATCCAGATAGGGGGAGACACGGGCCTTCACCTCCAGCATCGCCTGAACACCGCGCAAGTGGTCAGGGGTGGTGTCGACATGGGTGCGGATGGCTAAGAGCCCCATGCTGACCGCCCAGTCGCAATAGGACACCGCGCGGTTGACCATGTCCTCGACCGTGGCGATATCGCGCAACTCGCCCCAAAGCGAGATCCCCTCCAACAGCGTGCCGCTGGCATTCACCCGGGGCAGCCCGTAGCTGAGCGTGGCGTCCATGTGGAAATGCGGGTCGACAAAGGGGGGGGACACAAGGTCTCCGGTCGCGTCGATCACCCGTCCGGCCTCGGCTTCCAGTTGCCCGACGGCGGCAATCCGGTCTTTGGTGATGCCGATATCGGCCACCGTTCCATCCGGCAGAGTGCCACCCTTGACCAGAAGATCGAACATCAGCGTTCCCCCTTGTTGTAGGGCACCATCAGCGCGGCAGGCACCTCGGCCCGGCGTGACATCAGGATCAGCGCCAGGATGGACAGGACGTAGGGGGCAGCAAGGAACAGCTGATAGGGCAGAAGCGCGCCCAGATCGGTCTGTTGCAGCCGAATCTGCAAGGCATCAAAGGCCGCGAACAGGATCGCCCCAAGGACCGCCTTGCCCGGTTTCCAGGCCCCGAAAACCACCAGCGCCACGCAGATCCAGCCACGCCCGTTGACCATCTCGAAGAAGAAGCTTGAGAAGGCGGAGAGCGTCAGGAACGCGCCCCCGACCGCCATCAGGCCCGATCCGACAATCACCGCCCCCATGCGCAGGCCGGTCACCGACAGCCCCTGTGCTTCCACCGCCGCAGGGTTTTCGCCAGCGGCCCGGACCGCAAGGCCAAGCGGCGTTCGGTAGAGCACCAATGCCACCAGTCCCGCCACCGCGAAGGCCGCCCAGGTCAGCGCGGTCTGGGAAAAGATCGCCTCGCCCAGGAACGGCAGGTCTGACAGGATCGGCAGGTCAAGCGGCGGGAAGGGGTTGATCTTCGGCGGGCTTGTCACCTCCGGCAGCATCAGACGGTAGGAAAAGGAGGCCGTCGAGGTCGCAAGCAACGTCACCCCAAGGCCCACGACATGCTGGCTTAACCCGAACGGCACCGTAAGTGTCGAATGCAGCAGGCCGAACAGCATACCCGCCGCCATCGCAACTGCGACCCCGCCCCATAACGGCATGCCCTGATAGACCGCCATCCAGCCGGTAAAGGCGCCGATGACCATGATCCCCTCGATCCCGAGGTTCAGAACCCCGGCGCGTTCGCAGATCAACTCGCCCATCGTCGCCAGAATCAGGGGTGAGGCGATGCGGATCACGGCAGCCCAGAAGCTGGCGGAGATCAGGATGTCGATGATGTCGCTCATCCCCGCACCACCCGGACCCGGGTCATGAGGATCGCCAGCACCATGAAGAGAAGCGCCGTCGCCAGCAGCATGTCGGCGATGTAGGTCGGCACCCCCGCCGCGCGGCTCATCGCGTCAGAACCAACGAAGATGCCCGCGACAAACAGCGCCGCCAGGACCACGCCCAAAGGGTGCAGCAGGGCAAGCATGGCCACGATGATTCCGGAATAGCCGAAACCGGGCGACAGGTCCAAGGACAGGTTGCCCTTCAGCCCCGCCACCTCGGACCAGCCCGCCAGCCCCGCAAGGCCCCCGGAAAGCAGCGCGGTCTTCACCAGCACCGCGTTGACCGGCATTCCGGCAAAGCGCGCGGCCTCGGGGTTCTGCCCGACGGCCCGAATTTCGAAGCCCAGAGTGGTGCGCGTCTGGATCACCCAGACCGCCGCCGCCACGATCAGTGCCAGCCCGAAGCCCCAGTGAAGGCGCAGCCCGTCGACGATGCGGGGCAGCCGGGCCTCGGGGATTAAGGCGGGGGATTTCGGCCAGCCCATTCCCATCGGGTCCTTCATCGGGCCTTCCAGAAGATAGCTGACGAACAGCAACATGATGAAGTTGAGAAGAAGGGTCGTGACCACCTCGTCCACCCCCAGACGGGTTTTCAGAAGCACCGGACCGAGGAGGACAAGCGCCCCCGCCAGCATCGCCGCCAGTGCCGAAATCGGCAGCACCAGCGGGCTGCCCAAGGCTCCGGTGCCCAGCACCACCGCCATGATCGCGCCCGCGTAAAGTTGCGCTTCAGCGCCGATGTTCCAAAGCTTCGCGCGAAAGGCCACAGCCACCGCAAGGCCGGTGAAGATGAGCGGGGTCGCGCGGTTCAGCGTCTCAAGTATCGCCAGTTTCGATCCCAGCGCGCCGGTCGCGATCTGCCCCAGCGTGGCGAAAGGGTCGGCCCCGGCGACCAGCGCCAGCAGGGTCGCAACTGCCATCGTCGCGGCAATTGCCAAGGCTGGAAAGCCCAGCTTTCGCGCCATCGAAGGGTCGGCGATCGGTTCAAGCCGCATGGCGCGCGTCCCCAAAGCCTTGTCCGGCCATCCAGAGGCCCAGTTCCGCAGCCGAGATCGAACCGCGCGCAAAAGCCGGGCTCAAACGACCTTGAGACAATACGTGCAGCACGTCCGACAGACCCATGATTTCATCCAGATCTTCGGAAATGAGAAGGACCGCCGCCCCCCGGTCACGCGCGGCGATCAGCTGGCTTTGCACATAGGCGATGGCGCCCACGTCCAGCCCCCGTACCGGCTGGTTGGCCAGGATTATCTCGGGCCCTGGGGCCATGGCACGACCAAGGATCAGCTTTTGCATGTTGCCGCCCGAAAGCAGCCGGATGCGCGTGTCGGGGCCGGGGCAGCGCACGTCATAGCCTGCGATGATCTGTTCGGCAAAGCTGCGCGCCGCGCGCCAGTCCATCCAGCCGCGCCGCGAAAAGCGCGGGGTGCGGTAGGCCTCGAGCACGGCGTTTTCGGTCAGGTCAAAGTCGGCGATGCTGCCGGTGTGGTGGCGATCCTCTGGGATGCGTCCCACGCCCTCTGACAGCGCCTTGCGTGGCGACCAGTCTGCCACCGCCTTTGTCCGCAGCATCAGGTGGCCCGAAGCGGGCAGCGCCAGCCCCGCGATCAGGTCGGCCAGCGCGGCCTGCCCGTTGCCGGAGACGCCCGCAAGACCGGTGATCTGCCCGGCCCGCAGTTCCAGCGTCACGCCTTTCAGCCCCGGCACCGCGCCGCGATCCGGGGTCGACACGCCCTGGAACTGCATCAGCACCGGACCCGGCGCCCGAACCTCGGCGCTTGGCAGGCTCAGTTCTCCTCCGACCATAAGCGAGGCAAGCTTCGCCTTGTCGGTGCCGTGGGTGTCGACCTCGCCCACCACCCGGCCATGCCGAAGCACGACGCAGCGGTCGGCAATCGCCAGCACCTCGTGCAGCTTGTGGCTGATGAAGATCACCGAAAGCCCGCGCGCCGTTGCCTTGCGCAAGGTGGCGAACAGCGCCTCGGCCTCTTGCGGGGTCAGGACGGCGGTGGGTTCGTCCAGGATCAGGATGCGGGCATCGCGGTAAAGCGCCTTCAGAATCTCGACCCGCTGGCGTTCTCCGACCGAAAGGCGGCCGACCCTTGCCTCAGTGTCCACCGCCAGACCGAAATCCCGTGACAAGGTCCCGACCTTGGCTTTTGCCGCCGACCGACCCACCCCGCGCGCCCACAGACCTTCGGTCCCGAGGGTGATGTTGTCCAGCACCGTCAGGTTGCCGGCGAGAGTGAAATGCTGGTGCACCATCCCCACCCCCGCAGCCAGGGCTGCGCGCGGAGCGCCGGGGGGAAGCGATTGGCCGAAGACCTCGACCGATCCCTGGTCCGCCACATAGTGACCGAAGAGGATGTTCATCAGCGTGGTCTTGCCCGCACCGTTTTCCCCCAAGAGCGCCACCACCTCGCCGCGCCGCAGGCTGAGCGAGATGGCGTCGTTCGCCCTCACCGGCCCGAAGGCCTTGGTGATGCGGTCAAGGCGGAGGACAACCTCCGCCTCTGCCTGGGTTTGGGTCACGACGATTTCGGCTCGCTGTCGTCGATCGTCACGGTGAAGGTGCCGCCCCGGATTGCTGCCTCTTTCTCGGCCACCAGAGCCATGACTTCGGCCGGAACCTTGCCTTCGAAGGTGCCCAAGGGCGCCAGCGAAGAGCCGCCTGCGATCATGTAGGAATAGGTGCCATAGTTCTCGGCCGCGAACGTCCCCGCCTGCACCGCAGCCACGGCGGCATTCAGTGTCGGCTCAAAATGCCACAGGGCCGAGGTGACGACCGTGTCGGGGTAATCGGCTTGAGTGTTGATCACGTTGCCGATGGCGAGCACGCCGCGTTCCTTGGCGGCGTCCGACACCCCGAAGCGTTCTGCGTAAAGCAGGTCCGCGCCGCTGTCGATCATCGCGAAGGCGGTTTCCTTGGCCTTGGGCGGGTCGAACCACGATCCGATGAAGCTGACCTGGAAGGTGGCATCCGGCTTCACTTCGCGCACGCCGGCCATGAAGGCGTTCATCAGCCGGTTGACCTCGGGGATCGGGAAGCCGCCGACCATGCCGATGTTGCCCTTAGTCATGCCGCCCGCGACGATGCCGGAAAGGTAGGCCGCGTCCTGGATGTAGTTGTCGAAGACCGCAAGGTTCGGGTTCGCCGCCGCATCCGGCAAGAAGGACGATCCCATCAGGAACGCCACGTCGGGGTATTCGGCGGCGACCTCGCGCGCTTCCGCTTCGGCCCCGAAGATCTCGCCCACGATCAGCTTGAAGCCCGCCTCGCTGTATTCGCGCATCACGCGGGGATAGTCGGTGTTGGCGACGTTTTCGGTATAGGTGTAGTCCACTATCCCGGCAGCCTTTGCCGCCTCTGCCGCGATGTGGATGCGGCTGACCCACTGCTGTTCGACCGGCACCGTGTAGATGCCCGCCATCTTGATCGCCTCTTGCGCGACCGCAGCCTGTGGCAGATTGGCTGCAACCGCCGCCGCGGCCCCGCCCATAAGCAGGCCGCGCCGTGAAACCGTGAATGTCCTGATCGTCATTGTGTACCTATCCCTGTTGCTGGTGTGGGTTCTTATTTTTACCAATCAGTAAAAGATTATCATGATTCGACGCAAGGGATCGTTGTCCTGATCTCTTCGCAGCATGGCACCGCCCGGAAAAATCGCAGCCTGGGAATTGCCTGCTGCGGAATCGGGCACTTGGGTCAAGCGCGGCCCGGCAAGGGACGTTGGAAACCGACCCCCCGGTGGAAGAAAGAACCCCGGGCAGAAGCTGCCCGGGGTCGCCATAGTCGGACCCGGGATCAGTTCAGTTCCGACGAGCGGTCGGCAGAGACGGCGGCTTCAGCCTCGGCCACGGCGGCGGTGAAGGCGTCAAGCACTTCCGGCCCGCCCTTCACGTTTGCCTTGAACCAGTCAAAGACCGGGCTGACGGCAGACTTGAAGGCCGCCCTTTCTTCCGCCGTCGGCACGTAGATTTCGCCACCCGCAGCGCGGAAATCGGCATAGGCCTGGATTTCCTTGCGCTTCGGGCTGGCGAAAGTGGCCTGCTGCAGGGCGGCAAAGCCATCGACGACGACCTGCTGCTGTTCCGGGGTCAGCGACTTGAAGCGGTCGTTTCCCATCCACCAGAAGGCGCCCATGTAGCTGTGACCGTCGAGCGTCAGGTACTTGATGCCCGCATCGGTGAACTTCATCGACATGATGTCGGTGATGCCGTTCGCGGTGCCTTCCACGACGCCGGTCTGCAACGAGGTGAAGAGTTCCGGCCACGGGATCGGCGTCGGTGCAGCCCCGAGGGTGGTAGCCAGCGTCTGCGGCAGATCAGCCGGGACGGTGCGCATCTTCAGGCCTGCCAGATCACCCGGAGCGGCAATGCGCTTCTTGGTGTTGGCATAGTTGCGCCAGCCGCCGGTGTTGCCGATGGTCATCAGCCGGATCTTGTCGCCGCTGTCTGCCAGCGCCATCGCGCGCAGCTTGACGGTCAGGTCGGTGCCGGTCAGCACCTCTTCGGCGACGCGGTCATCGCTCATCAGGTAGGGCAGGTCGAGGACCTGGATATAGGGGAACAGGCCCGCAGCCCCGCCCGAGGTCGAGATGTAGATGTCGATGGTGCCGTCAGCCACGCCGGCCAGGCATTCGTCGCCCTTGGCGCAAAGCTGGGTGCCCATGAAGATCTCGACGCCGATCGCGCCGTTCGAGGCGTTCTCAACATAGTTCTTGAAGACGACGAGGCCGTCGTAATCTTCGTCATTCTCGTTCGAGTTGGCGGTGGCGCGCAACATGACCTCTTGCGCGAAGGCCGCCCCGGCGGTCCCCGCAAGCAGTGCTGCGAGTGCCAGCGATTTCAGGGATATATTCAGCATGTTTCCTCCTGTTGGTTTCTTGTCGGCGTTGAAAGGGTCAGTCCACGAAGCCCGCAAGGCGGGGCAGGGTCAGGGAAATGGCCGGGATATAGGTGATGATCAGGATCACCAGGAACTCCACGGCCAGGAACGGCATCACGGCGCGGGAGATGGTCTCTACCCGCAGCCCCGAGACGGCAGAGGTGGCGAACAGCACCAGCCCCATTGGCGGCGTCAGAAGGCCGACGGTCAGGTTCACCACCATGACGATGGCGAAGTGGACAGGATCAACCCCAAGCGACACGAAGATCGGCCCCAGGATCGGTCCGAGGATGATGATCGCGGGTCCAGCGTCAAGGAACATGCCCACGATGAAGAGCAAGAGGTTCACCAAGAGCAGCAGAAGCAACGGGTTTTCGGTGATGTTGAGCAGCGTCGAGGCCAGCAGCTCGGGCGTATGCGCCAGCGCGGCCACCGTCTTGAAGGCCATCGCAGCACCCACCAGCAGCATGACGACCGAACTGGTGATCCCGGCGCGGGTCAGCACGCCCGGCACATCGCGCCAGGTCAGGGTCTTCAGCACGAAGATCGAGATGACGAAGCTGTAACCCACGGCCACCGCCGCCGCCTCGGTCGGGGTGAAGACGCCGGTCAGGATGCCACCCATCAGCAGGACCGGGGTCATCAGGGGCCAGAAAGCGGCGGCACCGGCCTGGCCCGCGTCACGCCAGCTTGCGCGGGGCATGGCCTCGGGCAGGCCATAGCGGTTGGCCATCAACTTCACGGTGATCATCAGCGCGATGCCGATGAGGACGCCCGGCACAATCCCGGCCAGAAACAGCGCGGCCACGCTTTCGCCCATCACGTAAGCATAGATGATCATGATCCCCGAAGGCGGGATGATCGGCCCGATGATGGCGCTGGCAGCGGTGATCGCGGCGGCGAAGGGCTTCGGATAGCCCTTCTTTTCCATCTGCGGAATGATGATCGACCCCAACGCCGAGACATCCGCTACCGCCGACCCCGAGATGCCCGCAAAGAGCATCGAGTCAACCACGTTCACCTGCGCCAGCCCGCCCCGGAAATGCCCGACCATGGCCTGCGCGAAGCCCACGATCCGGGCCGAGATGCCGCCCCGGTTCATCAACTCTCCGGCCAGCATGAAGAACGGGATCGCCATCAGCGGGAAGGAGTTCATCCCTTCATAGACGTTACGGTAGAGAAGCACGATGTCGCGCTCCTGCCCGTTCAGCCACAGAAGGATGGCGGGGGCAGCCAGGAGTCCGAAGACCACCGGCAGACCGAGCATCAGGAAAACGAGAAACAGGGGCAGGAAAAAGCTCAGCATCTATTCGGCCCCGAGGATGATTGTGCCCGGGATCTCACGCAGGCCGTCCGGCCCACCGATCAGCGCATAGATGTTGCGCAGCGCCAGTTCCACCGCGACCAGCAACAGCAGCGCCACGCCGACCAGCATCGAGGCCATCATCCAGGATTTCGGCACTTTCATCCAGACCGACAGATCAAGGCTGACCGGCACGCGCAGGGAATCCGTCTCGAAGCGGCCGCCAAGGCCCGTCACCTCGGACCAGCCGAAACCAAGCGCGATCCACAGAACCACGATCGCCAGCGACATCAGGATGACCGACAGGCCCGTCGCCACCCCGCGGGGCAAGAGGCGGGCCACCATGTCGATGGCCACGAACCCGCCGCGCCGAAACGCGGTGGGCGCCATCAGGCCGGTCGACCACAGCATCAGGAAGCGCGACGCCTCTTCCGGCCAGGGCAGGGCGTTGTTGACCACATAGCGAAAGAACACCTGCGCCAGGATCACGATGACCATAAGACCAAGGCAGGTAGCCCCGATCCAGCGGCCAAGTGCCAGAAGCGCGCCGTTCACCAAGCCCAGGCCGTTGCACACAGCCAGCAATGCGGTCACAGGTCCTCCTCCCTCTACCCCCACTCCCCGGGGGAAACTCAGCCGGCAAAACCTCCGAAACGGCTGTTCGCAAAGACCAGCGGCGCACCCTCCTCCAGGGTAAGCCGCAGGACCTGGCCCACGATGATCAGATGGTCGCCGCCGTCATGCGTCGCGTGGCGGCGGCAGTCGAACCGGGCCAGCGTGCCCGCGAGCACCGGTACGCCCTCGCGACTGGCCCGCCAGCTCAGGCCCTCGAACCCGGGCCCGCCCCGTGCAAACCGGGTCGGCCAGTCCGCTTGATCCTGCCCGAGCACGTGAATCGAATAGTGCTCGGCGGCAGCGAAATGTGGATAGCGATGCGACGCCCTGGCTGGCGACCACAAGACCAGCGGCGGGTCGAGCGACAGGCTGGCAAAGCTGCTGGCCGTAAAGCCCATCGGGCCGTCTGGTCCCATGATGGAAATCAGCGTGACGCCCGTGGCGAACCTGCCCAAGGCATCCCGAAAGAGCCGGGCATTGCCCGCATCGGGCATAATTTCCAGGGGTTGCATGCCACCATCCGCCATCATGGAACCTCATGTCCCTGTGCCAGCGAATAAAGTTCGAACCAGGTCTGACGGTCCATCGGCACGCGAAGCGCGTCCGATATTGCCGCGATGCGGGATACGGTGTTGGTGCCCAGAACCGGGATCACCCGGGCGGGGTGATGCAGGAGCCAGGCCACGGCGACGGCCGTCCAGTCGGTGCCCGCTTCGGCTACGATCGCATCCAGTCGGGCGCTGAGGCCATCACCGGCTTCGGCGCGCAACTGGCCCCCGGCAAGCGGACTCCAGGCCATTGGCGCGATGCCGCGTTCCTGAAGGAAGGCAATGTCGCCGTTGGTGAATGGCGCGCGGCAGTTCAGCGACAGCTCGATCTGGTTGGTCACCAGCCGCGAGGTCATGGCCGACTGCAAAAGGCTGATATCCCACGGCCGGAAGTTCGACACACCGACCGCCCGCACCTTGCCCGACGCCACCAGCCCGTCCAGCGTGCGGCCGGTCTCGTGGTGGTCCATCAGGGGATCGGGGCGGTGGATCAGCAGAAGGTCCAGCCGGTCCGTTGCCATGTCGCGCAAGCTGGCCTCGACGGAGGCGGTGATATGCGCTGCAGAGGTATCGTAATGTTTCACCCGCGCCGCGGCATGGCGGCCGACGGGGGCCACGATATCGCATTTCGTGACGATCTCGATCCTGTCGCGCAGGCCCGGTGCCGCGCGCAGTGCGGCCCCAAGGATCGCCTCGGCGATATAGCCGCCGTAGATATCCGCCTGATCCATCGTGGTGATGCCTTGGGCAAGGCAGGCCTCGATCTTGGCCTCTACATGCGCGGGCGAGGTGTCGGGGTCATCGCCGATCCGCCACATGCCATAGACAATGCGAGACATCTGGATCGGGCCAAGGGTGACGCGTTCCATCAGCGGCGCACCCCCGTGCCCAGCGGGGTTGCCGGTGTGCTGGCGGGCACGCGGCCATAGGCGTGGGGCAGGGAACAGGTCTTCAGTTCCGGCATCAAGCGGCTGCTGAAATGGTCGCATTCATCCAGATGCGGATAGCCCGAGAAGATGAAGGCGCGGATGCCCATTTTGCGATAGTCCTCGATCTTGGAGAGCACCTGATCCGTGCTGCCGACCAGCGCCGCGCCGCAGCCCGACCGCGCGCGGCCGATCCCGGTCCAGAGATGCGGCTCGATATAGCCGAACTGGTCCGCCAGTTCCCGCGCCCGGGCCTGATGCGCCACGCCAAGGCTGATACTGTCATGCGCCCGGTCGCGGATCAGCTTGCCGTATTCGTCGTCAAGTTTCGAGACGAGGTGTTCGGCATAATCCCGCGCCTCTGCCTCGGTGTCGCGAACGATCATGTGGACGCGCAACCCGTAGTCCAGCGTCCGGCCATGTGCTTCGGCCCTTGCATGAACGTCGCGCATCCGCGTGGCCAGCATGTCCATCGGTTCCGGCCACATCAGATAGACGTCGCACTGCGCGCCGCAAAGCTCCAGCGCGTCGGGGGAATAGCCGCCGAAATACAGCAGCGGACCGCCATTCTGCTGATAGGGGCGGGCGGGATCGGCGGTGACCTTGCTGATCTGGTAGACGTCGCCCGAATATTCGATGTGATCGCGCGTCCAGCCCTGGCGCAGGATCTCTACCACCTCATGGCTGCGTTTGTAGCGGTAAGCGCTGTCGGCGACCTCGCCCGGGAAATCCGAAGAGATGACGTTCAGCGTCAGCCGCCCCTGCAGCATGTGGTCCAGCGTGGCCACGGTGCGGGCCAGCATCACCGGCTGCATCTCGCCGCAGCGGATCGCGGCCAGGAAGTTGATCTTGTCGGTGATCTGCGCGCAGCCGGCGACAAAGGAAAGCGTGTCCTGCCCGACCTGATAGGACGACGGGCAGAGGATATTGCGAAAGCCCCGGGCTTCGGCCCGCTTTACAATGGACGAGCAATGTTCCCAGCTTGACCGCAGGTCGCCCTCCGGCATGCCAAGAAAGCGGTAGTCGTCGGAACAGAGCGCCGCAAACCAGCTGACTTCGCTGGCATCAAGATCGGGCGAGGTGATCGGGACGACCGTCATGATTCTGTTTTTCTCCGGGCGTTGATTTCCGCTTGCGTAGCATTCGCCTTGATGTAGATCAATATTGGATCAATTTTTTTTGGAACGCCGCCATGAACGGGCCGGGCTCGCTGCCGCTCTACCAGCAGATCGCTGAACTTCTGATCCGCGACATCGCGGCCGGACGGCTGATCGAGGGTGAAAGGCTGCCGCCCGAGCGTGATATGGCGGCGGAACTTGGCATCGCCGTCGGCACCCTGCGGCAGGCACTGAAATCGCTGACGGAAAAGGGACTGCTGGACCGGGTGCAGGGGTCAGGAAACTATGTGCGGGCCAAGGCCGATGCAGCCTCGGTCTACGCGCTCTTCCGGCTGGAGCGGGTCGAAGGCGGCGGTCTGCCCACTGCGCGCATCCTGTCGGTGGAGCGCTGCCAGAAAGACCCGCGGCTTCCGCCCTTCGGCACCCATGCCGAGGGCCACCGCATCCGCCGTCTGCGCTTCCTGTCCGGTCAGGTCGCGGCGGTGGAGGAGATCTGGCTGGACGCATCGTTCGTCGACCGGATCACCGCTGCCGACCTGTCGGAATCGCTTTACCTTTACTATCGTCAGCGTCTTGGCCTCTGGATCGCACGGGCCGAAGACCGGATCGGGCAGGGCGCCTTGCCCGGCTGGTCCCCGCCCGAATTCCCCCATGCCCCCGGCACCCCTTTGCCGCTGATCACCCGGGTCAGCTGGGCACAGGAAGGCCGATCGGTCGAGGCCTCGTTCACCTGGTATGACCCTGAAACCGTGCGCTATGTCGCGCGATTGAAATAGGACTGAACACATGCAGCGTTACGGCATCATCGGCTGCGGGATGATGGGGCAGGAGCACCTGCGCAACATTGCCCTGCTGGAAGGCGCTTCGGTCGCTGCCATCTATGAACCCGATCCGGGAATGCGGGCGGCCGCGGCGGCTCTGGTGCCGGATGCGCGGATGGTGGGGTCCGTCACCGAAGTTCTGGCGGTGCCCGAGGTGACCTGCCTCTTGATCGCCAGCCCGAATTTTCTGCACCTTGAGCAGCTTGAGGAGATCGCCAGGATCCGCCCCCTGCCGATCCTTTGCGAAAAGCCGCTCTTCACCGATCCTGCGGATGCGCCCCGCCTTGCCGCCCTGCGCGCGGCCTACCCCGCGCCGATCTGGGTGGCGATGGAATACCGCTACATGCCCCCCGTAGCCCATCTCCTGCGCGAGGCAGAGGCCGCGACAGGCGGCATCAAGATGCTGACGATCCGTGAACACCGCTTTCCCTTCCTGTCCAAGGTCGGCAACTGGAACCGGTTCAACCGCAACTCGGGTGGAACGCTGGTCGAAAAGTGCTGTCATTTCTTCGACCTCATGCGTCTGGTCGCAGGCTGTAACCCGGTGCGCGTCATGGCTACAGGCGGGCAGGCGGTGAACCATCTGGACGAGGTCTATGACGGCCAGCCCTCTGACATCTGGGACCATGCCTATGTCATCGTCGATTTCGAGAACGGGATGCGGGCAATGCTGGAACTGTGCATGTTCGCCGAAGGCAGCCGCTATCAGGAAGAGATTTCGGCCGTCGGGCCAAAAGGCAGGATTGAATGCCTGGTGCCCGGCCCGGGCCGGTTCTGGCCGGCGCATCTTGGGCCCGCACCGCTGCCCAAGGTCATCGTCAGCCCGCGCGATCCCGCAGGCCCGGTGGAACTGAACATCCCGGTCGATCCGGCACTGCTGGCGGCAGGCGACCACAACGGGTCGACTTTCTACCAGCATCAGGGCTTTGTGCGCGCCGCCGATGGGGTGCAACGGACAGAGGTCACTCTCGAAGACGGCTGGTGGGCTGTGGCCATGGGGCTGGCCGCGCAGGAAAGCGCGGCAACCGGAGCTGCAGTCACGATCGGAACCTGTCCCTACGCGCCACCCCGTGCCTAGGCCGATGACAAACGGAAGTCACAAGGCGCGCTGACGGTGGTCCAAGCTGGTGTCCGGAAAGGAGACTAGCTTGGCACAAGACCTGATGTCGGACGAGGAGCCAGCGTTTCGTTAACGCTCCATCCCGGCCGTCGGCACCCTGGACGGACGGCGTTGCTGGGCAAAGACGCCCACGTGAAGCAATGCGCCGCAGCCCGATACGACCCGCCCACCTGTAGCAATTGTAGCGAGTGTCGCGGCCCCCAAGGGTCGGAATCCCGAACCCGGACGGATAGCCGATGCGGAACGCCTGGCCGAAATGCTGCCGACATCCGGGGCCGACGACACACGAAGGGACAGCCGTAGCGCCGGGTTTTGTCATTCCGCGAGGCCAGGCAATCTGCCTGACCGGCTCAATCAATTTTCTTCTGACACTGCCGCTGCGGGGGGCAAATCACTTGATCTGGCTGCAAAATCAGGCGACCTTGCCGTCAAGTGGCGGGCCATTTGGGGAATATCGGTCAGTATGGCGGGGAAATCATGCGATCCTGCCAGCAATCTGTTGGTGACTTGGCGACTGTGAGTTCATATGCGTTTGCTCCCTCTACTTGACAGAATGAAGTTGCGTCTCGTCAAAGAGTTTTCGCCCGTGCCACCCGCTTCGCCTGAAACGCTTGGCTTCCCGCCCTTTGGCGCGCGTATCCGTGACCGACACCGGCGCTGGTGGAAAGAGGGGCAATCGCACCCTCTCAAGGCGATTGGCGGCAAGCGCGAGGGGCAGGATTACATGCGGGCGCTCGGCTATCAGGTGCCTGAATTATACGCCAAGTTCGACCATATCACCGATCTGCCCGAGCTTTCAGACCTGCCACCGCGCATCGTGCTGAAGCCGAACGGGGGACATTCGGTGAAGAATGTCTTTCCGATCGAAAACGGCCACAACCTGCTCGACAGGACCCCGTTGAGCCGTGCCGACATCATTGCCAAGACCGGCAAAGACAGCACCCAAGGCTTTCTAGTGGAAGAATTGCTGCAGCACTATGATGCCCGGCCCGGCCTGCCCATCGACTACAAGTTCAACTGCTTCGGCAGCCGGATCGCATCAATTAACGTGGTCGAGCGCAACAGCCTGACCCACAAGCGTCAAAACAGGTACTGGTACTTGGCCAATGACTGGGCGCTTCAACCGTTCCGGGTTAACGAGAAGTTTTATCAAGAGCGAACACTCCCTCCAAAGCCCGATTGCCTTGATGAAATGCTCGCGCTGGTCCGCGATGTCGGCGCACGGTTGAACTGTTTCGTGCGCATCGACCTCTACGCCACGTCGCGCGGCCCGGTATTTGGCGAATTCACCGCTTTCCCGCACATGGGGTATGGCTATACTCCGCAGGCGGAGGCTTATTTCGGTGCGATGTGGCAAGGCCTCGAAGGCTGTTAGGAGCGACCCGAAGGCGCCTGCGGCTAGCCGATGCACCCCGCCCGGCACCTTGCCGATGCGCCGAGACCGTGCGGAACTTGTGGCGCTGGCCCGACAGACAGCAAAGGCGCTGAGCGACTTCTGAACGGACGGAGGGCTGCAAATCCTTTCGGATCTGATGCCAGGGACCGCTGGGGAAGCCAGCCTGTCATAAACGGCAAGAAGAAAGGTTCGCCATCACTCGCAATGCCAAGCGCTTTTTCCATGCCGGGCTTTTTGTGGGGTGGGACGTCGAAATGCCTGAAAAGACCAGCAATTTCAAAACC
>PNJK01000032.1 GCA_013821825.1 Rhodobacter sp. | reverse complement strand
AAACAGGGTGAACTGGTCTTCGGTCGCCCAGGGCGAGGTGGCGTTGCGCCGCAGGTGTCCGTTGCGCTTCAGGATGCGGCGATGCGACCGGCTGGGGGCAAAATCCGCAACCCGGATGCGGGCCGACATGCAGGCCGAGCATTCGGCGCAGGACGGGCGGTAAAGCACGTTCTGGCTGCGGCGAAAGCCTTGCTTTGACAGGGTGTCGTTCAGCTTTTGCGCATGTTCGCCCTGCAAGGCGGTAAACAGCTTCCGCTCCATCCGGCCCGGAAGATAGGGGCAGGGCTGAGGGGCAGTCACATAGAACTGCGGAGCAAGGGGAAGCGTATGGCGCATCGGAACCGGGCTGAGATGGAACAGTGAAAGCCTAGCAAGCCTAAAACGATCCGCCAAGGGGCCTGTGCGGAATGGGCGGGAGTGCGGACCTGGCGCATGCAAAGCCCCGCCCCACGGGGTGGAGCGGGGCAGGGTTGCGGGTCAGCCCGGGATCAGTATTCGCCGGCGCGCGCGCCGTCGGCAGGCTTTGCATCACTGCCGGCCTCGGATGCCGTGGCATCCTGTTCGGCCGTGGCGCGGGCGCGGTCTTCCATGAAGGCGTCGAACTCGGTCTTGTCCTTCGAGTTGCGCAGGCGCTGCAGAAAAGCCTCGAAGGCTTCCTGCTCTTCTTCCAGCCGGCGCAGGGCCTCGGCCTTGTAGCCGTCGAAGGCATGGTTGCCGGTGGCTTGCGCCGCACGATAGGCGTGGCGGCCCCAGCCGTGGTCAGGGTTGGCGCGGCGGTGGCCGCAGGATGATGCAAACATGCGTTTTCCCCAGATCATGTAGGCCAGAAGGGCAAGACCCACGGGCCAGAAGATGATGAAGCCCAGGACCATTGCGGCGATCCAGGCCCCTTTGCCGCGACGGTCAAGCCAGGATTCGCCACGACGAAGGGTGTTACGGATCCCGCCAGGCCGGGCGGTGTCGGAATAGGTCTGCATGGGCGGGTCTCCAGGTTGCGGGATGTGAATGTTCTTCACATTCGCCAAGATGCACATTCGGGGGCGGCGGATCAAGAGGTATGTGAAGATAATTCACATCAGCTGCCAACGACGCCCCGCGCCAGCATGCCGAGCGGGTTCCGCCGCTCCGCTTCTGTCTCGCCGTTGCGCGCCGGGGGCGCCACCGGCCCGACCCTGCCTTTGGCGGGAGGATTTGCGACCAGACCAAGCGCGGACGACCCTTTCATGGCCTGATCTGGACGATGTGTCCCGGGATCGCTTGCATTGACGCCTGGCGATTGACGCTGCTGGCGTGCCGCTACACTCTGGCAACCATGACATTTGCCCGACGCATCACCCGCTGTCCCATCGCCTTCGATCCGGCAGCGGCAACCGACATCCGTGCCAGTCTTCCCGGCTTTCCTTCCGAAGTGATGGAACTGCTTGCCAACACGGCCGGTTGCAGCCCCTATCTGCGCGGCCTTTTGCTGCGCGAGGCAGAATGGCTGGAGGGAGCGCTGGACGCGCCCGAGGCAGCGCTGGACGCCGTGCTTGCCGCCCTGGACGGGGTCGCACTTGCGGATCTGCCGCTGGCCCTGCGTGAGGCCAAGCGCCGGGTGGCGTTGTTGTCGGCGACTTGCGATCTGGGTGGCGTCTGGTCGCTGGAGGCGGTGACCGGGGCGTTGACCCGGCTGGCGGACCGGGCAGTGCATCTGGCGCTGACCACGCAGGTCGCCGAAGAGATCCGGCGCGGTCGCCTGCCCGGTGCCACGCCCGATGACGCCGCGACCGCCGGGGGCATGGTGGCGCTGGCGATGGGGAAGATGGGGGCGGGAGAGTTGAATTACTCCTCCGACATCGACCTGATCTGTCTCTTCGATGAAACCCGTTATCCGGGCGAGGAACAGGAAGCGCGGGCGTCCTTCATCCGCGTTGCCCGTCGCATGACGGCGATCCTGTCGGATGTGACGGATAGCTATGTGTTCCGCTCGGACCTCCGCTTGCGTCCCGATGCCAGTGTGACCCCGGTCTGCCTGTCGATGGCCGCCGCCGAAGCCTATTACGAGGCCGAGGGCCGCACCTGGGAGCGCGCGGCCTATATCAAGGCCCGGGCCTGCGGCGGGGATCTGGAGGCGGGAGACCGGTTCCTGAAGACCCTGACCCCTTTCGTCTGGCGCAAGCATCTGGATTTCGTGGCAATCCAGGACGCGCATGACATGCGGCTGCGCATCCGAGACCATCGAGGGCTGCATGGCAAGCTTGCCGTTGAAGGCCATAACATGAAGCTTGGGGCGGGCGGCATCCGCGAGATCGAGTTTTTCACCCAGACCCGGCAGCTTATCGCCGGCGGGCGCGACCCCGAATTGCGGGATCGAACCACGGTCGGCGGTCTTGCCGCGCTGGCCGTGAAAGGCTGGATCCCGCCCGAGGTGGCGACCGAACTGACCGGCCTTTATCGCGCGCACCGTGAGGTGGAACACCGGTTGCAGATGGTGAATGACGCGCAGACCCACCTGATGCCCTCCACGCCCGAGGGGGTGGCCCGGATCGCCGCCTTCTGCGGGCAGGACGAGGCCAGCTTTCGCCGCGACCTGCTGGACCGGCTGCACCGCACCGACCGGCTGACCGAGGGTTTCTTCGCGCCCAACGAGGCAGAGGAGGGGCCAGAACTCTCCGCGACGGCGCGGGCGATCACCAAGGGCTGGGAAAGCTATCCTGCCTTGCGGTCAGAGCGCGCGCGGGCCCTGTTCCGCCGCCTGCGTCCGCGCCTGCTGCGCGAGTTGGCCCGGGCGGCGAACCCGGACGAGGCGCTGGTGGCGCTGGACGGATTTCTGGCCGGTCTGCCCTCGGGTGTGCAGATCTTCGCGCTGTTCGAGGCCAATCCGTCGCTGGTCGAACTGATCGTCGACATCGCCGGATCGGCTCCGGGGCTGGCGCGGTATCTGTCGCGCAATGCGGGCGTGCTGGACGGGGTGATCGGCGGCAGTTTCTGGGGCGACTGGCCGGGCGTGCAGGCTCTGAAGGCCGAGCTTTCCGCCCGTCTGGCACTGTCGACGGATTACGAGGCGCGGCTGGACATGGCGCGGCGCTGGATGAAGGAATGGCATTTCCGGGTGGGGGTGCATCACCTGCGCGGGCTGATCGACGGGTTCGAGGCGGCCAAGCACTATGCCGATCTGGCCGAGGTGGTGGTGTCGGTGATCTGGGACGTGGTCGCCGCCGACTTCGCCCGGAAGCATGGGGCGATGCCGGGACGGGGCGCGGTGGTGCTGGGCATCGGCTCGCTTGGTGCGGCGCGGCTGAATGCGACCTCGGATCTGGATCTGATCGTGATTTATGACGCGACCGGCGTCGAGGGTTCGGACGGCCCCCGGCCGCTGGCGACCCGGCCTTACTACGCGCGCCTGACCCAGGCTTTGGTGACCGCTTTGACCGCGCAGATGCCGGAAGGGCGGCTTTACGAGGTCGACATGCGGCTGCGCCCCTCGGGGCGACAGGGTCCGGTGGCAACCAGCCTGCAAAGCTTCTCCGCCTACCAGGAGACCGAGGCCTGGACCTGGGAACACCTGGCCCTGACCCGCGCCCGGGTGCTGGCGGGCGAGGCGACGCTTGCCGGCGAGGTCGAGGCCTTCCGCCGCGCGCTGCTGGCGGTAAAGGGGCAGGGCGCAAAGGTGCGGGCCGACGTTGCGGCGATGCGGGCGCGGGTGCAGGGGGCCAAACCGGCGCAAGGCCCGTGGGACGCAAAGAATGGCGCGGGCCGCATCATGGATATCGAGCTTGCCGCGCAGACCGTGGCATTGCTTTCGGGCAGCCCGGCGCGGGGCGTGGAGCGCCAGATTGCAGCGGGCCAGAACGCTGTGGGCCAGACCTCTGTGGGCCAGAGTGTGACGGAGAGCGTCCGGGTATTGCCGGAATCGGACGCGCAGGCGCTGCTCTCTGCCTACAGGTTGCTGTGGCAGTTGCACGCGGCAATCAGGCTTCTTACCGAGGACGTGCCAGACATGGTCAGCCTTGGCGAGGGAGGGCGGGCCTTCGTGCTGCGGGAAACCGGGGCGAAGGATACGGCTGACCTGGAGGCCGGAATTGCGCGCAGCGTCGCGGCGGCGGCGGCGGCGATCGGGCGGCTGGTGGGGCCGGGTGATGATGGGGACGAAGATGGGGAGACGGGCGATGGACGTGGCTGAGGCCGACCCGAAGGGTCTGGTGCGGGAAAGCTACCGGATCGAAGGGATCACGGCGGGCGAATGCCGGTCGATCTTCGTTGACTGGGCGCTGTCCATCCCCTCGGGGCGGTCGGTGCCGGATGCGGTGCGCACGCTGATTGCGGAATACGCGCAAAAGGTGCCGGACCATCCGATGACCGCGGTGCTGACAGCGGCGCTGACCACCCCCGACCAACCCCGTCGCCGGGGCGGCCGGGCCGCGCGGCAGGGGATCAGCGGCTGAGCGCTGCCGCCTCGCGCGCAAGGGTGGTGATGGCCGCCCAGTCGCCGCGCGCCATCGCGTCTTTTGGGGCAACCCAGCTGCCACCGACACAGAGGATGTTCTTCAGCGCCAGATAACCCGGCGCCAGCTTCAGGCTGATCCCGCCGGTCGGGCAAAAACTGACCTGCGGAATGGGCGAGCCGATCGACTTCAGATAGGCCGCGCCGCCAGCCTGTTCGGCGGGGAAGAATTTCTGGACCGCATAGCCCTTTTCCAAGAGCGCCATGATTTCGGAGGCGGTTGCAGCTCCGGGTAGCAAGGGCAGCCCCTCGTCCTCGCAAGCGGCAATCAGACGATCGGTCGCGCCGGGGCTGACGCCGAATTTCGCGCCCGCGGCCTTGGCAGCCTTCACGTCGGCAGGCGTAAGCAGCGTGCCTGCCCCGACCACACCGCCCGGAACCTCGGCCATCGCGCGGATCGCGTCCAGCGCAGCCGGGGTGCGCAGTGTCACCTCCAGCGCAAGCAGGCCACCGGCGACCAGGGCTTCGGCCAGAGGTCTGGCATGGGCGAGATCGTCGATCACCAGCACTGGCACGACCGGGGCAAGGCGACAGATCGCGGCGGCTTTCAGGGATTGGTCGGCGGGGGTCATCGGGTTTCTTTCTGCATCGGTGACAGTTGTGGCCGTGCCGGTCAGACGACCAGCGCAGCCCCGGTATCGGCGGAGCCGACATGGCGGCGGAAGGCGGCGAAAAGCTCACGGCCGAAGCCGTGTTCGTTGTCGGAAAGATCGGCGGTGATGGCGATGCGGTTGTCGAAATCCTCGTCAAGAACGCTGAGCGTGCCTGCAACGGCGTCCAGCCGCACGATGTCACCGTCGCGCAGGCGCGCCAGCGGGCCACCGGCCGCGGCCTCGGGGGCGACATGGATCGCCGCCGGAACCTTGCCCGAGGCGCCGGACATCCGGCCATCGGTGACCAGCGCGACCTTCAGCCCCCGGTCCTGCAGCACTGAAAGCGTCGGGGTCAGCGAGTGCAGTTCCGGCATGCCGTTGGCCTGCGGGCCCTGGAAGCGGACGACGACCACCGTGTCAGAAGTGAATTCGCCCGCCTTGAAGGCGGCTTTCACTGCGTTCTGGCTGTGGAAAATCCGCGCCGGGGCCTCGATCACATGGCGTTCGGGGGCGACGGCCGAGACCTTGATCACCCCGCGCCCCAGATTGCCGGTCAGCAGCTTCAGCCCGCCCTGGGCAGCGAAAGGCGCGGAAGCCGGGCGGACGATCTTGTCGTTGAGCGAGGCCTTCGGCCCGTTGCGCCAGTTGAGGCGGCCGCCATCCAGCACCGGTTCCTGCCGGTAATGGGCAAGGCCGTCACCTGCCACGGTCTTGACGTCGGGGTGCAGAAGACCTGCGTCCAGCAGTTCGCCGATCAGGAATTGCAGGCCGCCCGCGGCGTGGAAATGGTTCACGTCGGCAAGGCCGTTGGGATAGACCTTGGCCAGCAGGGGGACCACCTCGGACAGGTCGGCGAAGTCCTGAAGGTCAAGCTGCACTCCGGACGCGCGCGCCATGGCGGGCAGGTGCAGGACAAGGTTGGTCGACCCCCCCGTCGCCATCAGCCCGACGATGCCATTCACATAGGCGCGCTCGTCCAGAATTTCGCCGGCCGGGCGGAAATCGTTACCAAGGGCGGTGATCGCGGCGGCGCGTTCGACGGCTGCGGTGGTAAGTGCCTCACGCAAGGGGGTGCCGGGGTTGACGAAACTGGCGCCGGGCAGGTGAAGGCCCATCACCTCCATCAGCATCTGGTTGGTGTTCGCCGTGCCGTAGAAGGTGCAGGTCCCGGGGCCGTGATAGCTGGCCATCTCGGCGGCCATCAGATCCTCCCGCGTGGCCTTGCCTTCGGCATAGGCGTTGCGGACGCGCGATTTTTCGTCATTCGGGATGCCCGAGGTCATCGGCCCCGCCGGCACGAAGACCGCAGGGATATGGCCGAAGGTGGCGGCGGCCATGATCAGGCCGGGCACGATCTTGTCGCAAACGCCGAGGTAGAGGCTGGAGTCAAAGCAGTTGTGGCTCATCGCCACGCCCGCAGCGAGGGCGATGACATCGCGGGAAAACAGCGACAGTTCCATGCCGGGCTGACCTTGGGTCACGCCGTCGCACATCGCGGGTACGCCGCCTGCGACCTGCACTGTCGCCCCGGCCCTGGCGGCCGCCGCGCGGATGATGTCGGGATAATGCTCGAACGGCTGATGCGCCGACAGCATGTCGTTGTATGAGGTGACGATCCCGATGTTCGGCGCCTTGACCGCCACCAGAGCGTCCTTGGCGGCCCCCATCGCGGCATAGGCATGGGCCTGATTGCCGCAGCTGAGGTGCGCCCGGACCGGCCCGGCGGACACCGCCTTGCCCATCCGGTCCAGATAGGTGCCGCGGCTGTCTTCGGATCGGGCGCGGATGCGGTCGGTGACACGGGCGATGGTGGGATGCAGCGACATGGGCCCTCCGATTGCTGGCAGCGGTGGTTTAGCAGACTATGTTAGCGCTAACAAGACCAACAACGCCAGCAAGCGGGTCTTCGTGCAGCTTCCCGCTTCCGAAGGGGGCGCGAACCGGCTATGGGAGCGGCATGAATGATGATAGCCCGACCTCCCGCCTTTTGCCAACCGTCCGCCTCAAGCCCAAGGCCGAGGCGCGGGCGATCCGCCACGGTTTCCCCTGGGTCTATGCCGATGAGCTGGTGACAGACCGGCGCACGCAGTCGCTGGACCCCGGTGCCTTGGCGGTGCTGGAGGATGGCGAGCGGCGGGCGCTGGGTCTGGTCACGGTGAACGTGAAATCGAAGATCATCGCCCGGATGCTGGACCGTGACCCAGACGCGGTCATCGATCAGGACTGGTTCGCCGCCCGTCTGGCGCGCGCCCATGCCCATCGGTCGCGGCTGTATGCGCAGCCCTTCTACCGGCTGGTCCATGCCGAGGCCGACGGCCTTCCCGGCGTGGTGATCGACCGGTTCGGCGATGTGGCCGTGGTCCAGCCCAACGCGGCCTGGGCCGAGGCACATCTTGATGATCTGGTGGCGGCACTGGTGTCGGTGACCGGCGTCAGGACGGTGATCAAGAACGGCTCGGGGCGCGCGCGGGGGCTGGAGGGGCTGGCCGATGCTACGGCGGTGGTCCATGGACCGGCCCCGCTTGGCCCGATCGCGGTGCCGATGAACGGGGCCATCTATATGGCCGACCTGATCGGGGGCCAGAAGACCGGCCTTTTCTTCGACCAGCGCGAGAATCAGGCCTTCGCCGCACGCCTGGCAAGAGGCGCGCGGGTGCTGGACATGTTTGCCCATGTCGGCGGCTTCGGCCTTGCGGCGCTGGCCGGCGGGGCGGCAAGCGCACTTGCGGTTGACGCTTCGGCCCCGGCCCTCGCCTTGGCGGGGCAGGGCGCGGCAGCGGCCGGCTTTGCCGACCGGTTCACGACCCGGCAGGGCGATGCGTTCGATGTGCTGGAGGCGTTGGGAGCCGAAGCTGCGCAGTTCGATCTGGTGATCTGCGATCCGCCAGCCTTCGCGCCTGCGAAGCCCGCGCTTGAGGCGGGCCTGCGGGCCTACGAGCGCGTTGCCCGGCTTGCGGCCCCGCTGGTGGCACCGGGGGGGTATCTGGTGCTGTGCTCCTGCTCGCATGCCGCTGACCTCGCCGCCTTCCGCAATGCCAGTGCCCGGGGCATCGGGCGGGGCGGGCGGCGCGGGCAGATCATCTATACCGGCTTTGCCGCTCCGGACCATCCGGTCCTGCCGCAACTGGCCGAAACCTCGTATCTGAAGGCGCTGGCCTTCCGGCTGGACGGGTGAGGCGCGCGGCATGAAAGCCGTGCTTGACGCCTGCGTCCTTTACCCGACCGTCCTGCGCGAGATCCTTCAAGGTGCGGCAGCAGCGGGCCTTTACGACCCGGTGTTTTCCGACCGCATCCTGCGCGAGTGGGTGCTGGCCACGGCCAAGCTTGGCTCCGCAGCCCCGGCGATTGCCGAAGGCGAGGCGGCGGCCTTGCGGGCAGCTTTCCCGAAGGCGCTGGCGCGTGAAAGGCCCGACATCGAGGCGCGGCTTCTGTTGCCCGACGCCAATGACCTGCACGTCCTGGCCATCGCCATTGCCAGCGGCGCGGATGCCATCGTGACGTTCAACGCGCAGGATTTCCCCGGCCACGTCCTGGCCGCCGAAGGGATTGCCCGCCGCGATCCGGACGGCTTTCTGTGGGAACTGCAATCGCGCCATCCCGAACAGATGGCCCGGATCGTCGAATCCGTGCGTGCCAAGGCCGAGGCGATTCTGGGGCAGCCGGTGGAGCTGAAAGCCCTTTTGAAACGCGGGCGGCTTTACCGGCTGGCAAAGGGGTTGGGCGTCTAGGCCAGCCAGCGCGCCTCGTTCGCCTCGATCGCGGCGATGCGTTCGTCGGCCTTCGGGTGGCTCAGCATCCAGGCGGGGATGCCTTCTGCCCGGTTCTGCGTCAGCGCCTCAAGCTTGCGGAACAGGCTTTTCTGCGGATCGGTCCCGATGCCCGCCTTGATCAGCAGGGCGCTGGCATAGGCATCCGCCTCGAACTCGTCGCGGCGCGACAGGCGGGCCATCAGCGCGGTCGAGATCAGGTTGGCGATCCAGATGCCGATCACCGGCAGGAACCGGTTCAAGAGCGCCGAGAGCATCACGAAGACCGCGTTCTGGCCGGTAAAGTCGATCATCCGGCGCCGCATGTGGCCTAGGGCGACATGGCCAAGCTCATGCGCGATGACCGAGGCCAGTTCCTCGGCCGTCACCTCGCCGCGCGCCTTGCGGTTCAGAAAGCCGCGCGTCAGGAAGATGCGCCCGTCCGGGGCGGCCAGGCCGTTGACCGGATCGACCTCGAAGACGCTGACCTTGATCCCGGGCAGGTCCATCGCGGCTGCCATGCGCTCGGCCAGGCGGGTGATCGACGGATCGGTCAAGGGCTGCGACCGCGCATCCAGCATCTTCTTGGTGCGCCACATCGAAAAGCGCAGCATCAGGAACGCATAGCCGATGGCGAGGAGGAGGGGGACAAGCTTGGTCATGCCGCAGATATAGTCAGCCTTCGCCGTGCGACAAAGCCCGCGCCGCATCGGTCTTGTTAGCAGCCCAAAGCCAGTAGCCCAGAACCACGACCGCAGCCGCACCCCCGACGATGCCCAGGGCCGAACCGAGCATCTCGCTTGCCGCCTCGACATTGCCGGCGAAGGCATAGCCGGTGCCGACGTAAAGCCCGGCCCAGACCGCCTCGCCAGCAACTCCGGCCACGGTGAAACGGTGCCAGCCATAGCCGGTGCTGCCCGCCACCAGGTTGACCCAAGGCCCAAGCGGGCTGACCAGCCAGCGCGAGAAGAAAACCGCCATGACCCCGCGCCGGTCCATCAGCGCATCGGCCCGGGCAAGGAGCCTGTCGCGCGCCGGGTCTGCACGCAGGCGCGACAGGAACGACGCGCCGAACATCCGGCCGGCCCAATAGCCCAACTGGTCCCCGGCAATCCCGCCCACGGCAGCGGCCAGAAACGCCTGCCAGAGGGCCAGATCGCCCGCCGCGGCAAACCCTCCCGCCGCCAGCATCAGGATCGAGGCCGGGAAGGGCAGCGCGAGGCAGGACAGAAACGTCGCCGCCGCAAGGAGCCACAGCCCGTATTGCGGCACCAGCGCCAGAAGCCATGTGGTCATTCCCCGGTCGCCTCTTCCTGCGCCCGAAGGGTGACGATGGCGGCCTCGACATCGGCGATGAGCTCTTCCACCGGCACGCCCCTTTCCCTTGCGATCTCGCTCAGGGGTTGGGGGCGGCCCTTCACTTCGGGCAAGGGCAAGCCGGCCTCGGCATCGAGCTCGCGCGGCTTCAGCCCCCAGGACCGGGCGATATAGCCCACCGTCATCCAGGGGCTGACCGGTTCTTCCTGATGATTGGCCCAGTAGACCGCCTGCACCACGAACCGCCCGGAAAAGAACAGCGTGACCGCGCAGGCCAGAAGGAAGGCAGTCGTCAATATGGGCCGCTTGCGCCAAAGCCCGATCATCTGAGGTCCCTGATCCCTTTCGAAAGCCCGTCCAGCGTCATCGGTACCATCCGCCTCTCGACGATCTCGCTGATCAGCCGGGTGGATTGGCTGTGCCCCCAAGCAGGTTCGGGGGTCGGGTTGATCCAGAGGTGATACGGCCACTGCGCCAGTATCCGTCGCAGCCAGACCTCGCCCGCCTCGCGGTTCCAGTGTTCGTTCGCCCCGCCGGGGTGGGTGATCTCGTAGGGGCTCATCGCCGCGTCGCCCACGATGATCAGCCGCCAGTCGGAGCCATAGGTGCGGATCACGTCCGAGGTCGGGGTCTGTGCATCCCAGCGGCGGCGGTTGTCGCGCCAGAGCCCTTCGTAGACGCAGTTGTGGAAATAGAAGACCTCCAGATGCCTGAACTCGGCCCTGGCGGCGGTGAAAAGCTCTTCCATCACCTGCACATGGCTGTCCATCGACCCGCCGATGTCCAACAGAAGGAGCACCTTCACCGCATTCCGGCGTTCGGGCCGGGTCTGCACCTCCAGCCAGCCTTGCGCGGCGGTGGCGCGAACGGTGCCATCAAGGTCAAGTTCTTCCGCCGCCCCGTCGCGCGCCCAGCGGCGCAGGCGGCGGAGCGCCAGCTTGATCGTGCGGGTGCCGATCTCGGCGTCGCCATCCAGATTGCGGAACTCGCGCCGGTCCCAGACCTTGACGGCGCGCTGGTGGCGGCTTTCCTCTTGCCCGATCCTGATGCCTTCGGGGTTGTAGCCATAGGCTCCGAAAGGTGAGGTGCCAGCCGTGCCGATCCATTTCGAGCCGCCCTGATGGCGACCCTTCTGTTCGGCAAGCCGCTGGCGCAGCGTCTCTATCAGCTTGTCGAAGCCGCCAAGCGCCTGAACCGCCGCGCGTTCCTCGGCTGACAAGTGCCGTTCGGCAAGCCTTTCCAGCCAGCCTTTCGGCAGGTCCAGCGCCTCCAGCACCTGATCGGGCGTGATGCTTTCCAGACCCGCGAAGCTGCGGGCGAAGGCGCGGTCGAAACGGTCGATGTGACGTTCGTCCTTGACCATCGCGGTGCGGGCGAGGTGATAGAACGCCTCGGGGTCACAGGTGACGATCCCGGCGGCCATGCCTTCCAGAAAGCTCAGAAACTCGCGCAGGGAAACTGGCACCCTCTCTTCCCGCAAGGTCTGGAAGAATGGGAGGAACATCCGGTCAGCCCAGCAACAGCCGGTCCAGGATCAGTGTCAGGAACAGGCCCAGAATTCCAAAGGCAATGCCGTAACCGGCCGCGTATTGTGCCATGTCGGCAGGCTTGCCGCCCCGCCGTCGCGCGGTAAACCCGCCGCCGATTGCCCCCAATACCAGACCGCCGATCACGAACATCCTGCCCCTTTCCGCCAGGGCCGGATCGACCCCGTCAACCATTTGCCGCACGGTCTGCCACGGCCGCGATATCGCGCATCCGGGCGTTGACCACGCTGTCAGGCCCGAAGCCATAGCGTGCCCAGGGCTGGCTGTCGAGGCGCAGCGCTGCCGCAGCCCCGGCGTCGCCCAGACGCTCCATCGCCTCGGCCTTGATCAGCATCAGCGTTGCCAGAAGTGCCGCATTTTCGTGCCGGCGCACCACGGGAATGGCACGGTCGGCCAGGCGCACCGCCTCGTTTGCCAGACCGCCCGCCAGCGCCATCGCGGCCAGTTGCATGTCGATATGGGCAAGCTGGATCTCACCCCCCGGCAGGCGGGCGTAGATCGCCGCAGCCTGGCCGAATTCGTCAAGCGCGCGCGCCGGATCACGGCCGGCAGAAAGCCGTGCCACCACGAAATGGCTGAAGGCCAGGCGCCCATCGCGCCAGCCTTGCTGGGTAGCGATGTCCAGTGCCCGTTCGGCCGATTGCAGGCGCGAGGCCAGCGATCCCTGCCGCCCCAGTGCCGCTTCTACGGCATCGGTCCATGCGGCGGGGGTTGCCCCTGCCTCCGGTCCCATGCCCGGCGCACCGCCAAGGAGTGCCGGCAAGCGCGCCGCCACCTCTGCGCGGGTCATGCCGCTGGCAAGAGCGGGTGAGTTATAGGCCCGCAGAATGTCCATGTCGAAGTCGGTCAGCACCGAATTGAAGTTGTCGTCGTTGAACACGCTGTTGGGCAGGCGGTAGAGGTCGTTGAGTGGCCCAAGTGCCTGAGCCAGTTCCTCGTGCAGGCAATCGCGGACTTCCTGCGGGCTGGTGTCGGCTGGGATGAAGATCGCGGCGCGCTGCCGCCGGGTGACCAGAGCCCAATCCACGGTGTCCGACCCGCGCAGACGGCGGTATTCGGCCAAAGACGAAACGTTCGGGATGACGAAACAGGCGGCCTGCGGGGCCAGACGCCGCAACTCGGCCCGGCTGGCGAATTCGACCGTGATCGTCGCCGTCCCACCGCTTGCGGGCGCGATGTCCAGCCCGGCTTCACGTTGAAGCCGTCCGATCAAGGCGCCAAGATCCCGAGGGGCGGTTGGCGGCACGGCGCCGGACAGCGCCACGGTGACGGGCCCTTCGAAGCGGCTGAACACTTCAAGCCTGAGCCCGCTTTCCATGGCGAAGGTCAGGTCCATGAAGTCGCGCGCTAACGTCGAGCCGCCGCTGCCCGTGGCAAGCTGAAGCGGGGGCCTTCCAAAGCCTATTCCCACCTCGGTTTGCGGACGACTCTTGGAAACCTGCGCCGTGGGCGCGCAAGCCGAGACCGCGCAGAACGCGGCAAGAAGGAAGGGCAGGCGCATGGTAGACCTGATGTGGCGACGCCCCGGCAACTGGGACGCAGCAACTGTCCGGCCCAGAGGCACCTTGAGTCAATTCCGGGAAAATGCAGAATTTACCGGCTACTATCCCTCGCGGTTGAAGTGGTTCTGGCGGCCAGATGTATCCATGGCAATCACGGAATGTTACAAATGCAGCGTACTGGTCGCGTGGAATCGCAAGCCAACGGTGCGATTCGCCCTTAGCGCTGACCGCGCGCCATGAAAGCCAGACGTTCGAAAAGCTGCACATCCTGCTCGTTCTTCAGCAAAGCGCCATGCAGTCGCGGCAAGGCGTTCCTTGGGTCCTTGCGCAGGTCTTCCGGCGCCAGATCCTCGGCCAGAAGCAGGCGAAGCCAGTCCAGCACCTCGCTGGTCGAGGGCTTTTTCTTCAGCCCCGGAACCTCGCGAATCTCGAAAAACTGGGTCAGGGCGGCGGTCAGAAGCTGATCCTTGATGTCGGGAAAATGCACCCGCACGATGGCCGCCAGGGTTTCCGCATCGGGAAAGCGGATGTAATGAAAGAAGCAGCGCCGCAGGAATGCATCGGGCAATTCTTTTTCATTGTTCGAGGTGATGATGATGACCGGACGGTGCCGGGCGTGGATCGTCTCTCCAGTTTCGTAGACATGGAATTCCATCCTGTCGAGTTCCTGCAACAGATCGTTCGGGAATTCGATATCCGCCTTGTCGATCTCGTCGATCAGCAGGACCACCCGGCCCTCGGCCGCGAAGGCCTGCCAAAGCTTGCCCTGGCGGATGTAGTTCCGGACGTCATTGACCCGCGCATCGCCCAACTGGCTGTCGCGCAGGCGGCTGACGGCATCGTATTCGTAAAGGCCCTGACTGGCCTTTGTCGTTGATTTCACATGCCATTCGATCAGCGGAAGTCCCAGCGCCAAAGCCACCTGCCGGGCCAGTTCGGTCTTGCCGGTGCCCGGTTCACCCTTTACCAGCAGGGGCCGTTGCAGCGTCACTGCCGCGTTCACCGCCACTGTCAGGTCATCGGTCGCTACATAGCCCGCGGTCGAAGAGAATTTCATAACCGTATCAACATCCTGTTTGCGACCCTTTCACAAATCCTACCGAGCGCAAGAAAATGTCGCAACCGCTAGTGACATTGTGCAGCCCATGGGCTAAATGCGCGGCAACAGGAGCGCATCATGGCAGAAGCCCACCTGTCGGAGCGATCCGGCGCCAAGGAGAGAGTGTCAATGAAGGCTGAGGTTTTCCTGCCCGATGACTACCGTCCCGCCGAGGACGAGCCTTTCATGAATGACCGCCAGCTGGAATACTTCCGCCGCAAGTTGCTGATCTGGAAGCAAGAGCTGCTCGACCAGTCGGCCGAGACGATCGACAGCCTGCAAGACAGCGGCCGCAACGTTCCCGACATCGCCGATCGTGCCTCGGAAGAAACCGACCGGGCGCTGGAACTGCGCACGCGGGACCGGCAGCGCAAGCTCGTCGGCAAGATCGACGCCGCCTTGCGCCGGATCGAGAACGGCGAGTTCGGCTATTGCGAAGTGACGGGCGAACCGATCAGCCTGAAGCGCCTCGATGCCCGTCCAATCGCGACGATGACGCTCGAAGCGCAGGAAAAGCATGAGCGGCGCGAAAGGGTTCACCGCGAAGACTGATCTGTCCGGCGGTGGATGATGCTTTAGTGCGCCGGGCTGAAGGGTCCGGCGTATTCATTTCCGGGGGGATGGAATGAGCCTGATCGGCCAAGAGGTTACCGTGGTCGGCGCCGGAGTTGCGGGGCTGGCCGTCGCCCGTGCCCTGGCGCTGCGAGGGGCGTCCGTTACGGTGCTGGAACAGGCCGACGCGATCCGCGAGGTAGGGGCCGGCCTGCAGATATCTCCGAACGGGGCGGCGGTGTTGCGTGCGCTTGGGCTGCAATCCGGGCTTGATGCGGCCTCGGTACGTGCGCAGGCGGTGGAGCTGATCGACGGGCCAAGCGGTGCAGGGGTGACGCGGCTTGACCTTGCCCGGTTGCGCCCCGGTCAGGGCTATCATTTCCTGCACCGGACCGATCTGATCGGCCTGCTGCTGACCGCCGCCACCGACGCAGGGGTCCGGTTGCGCCTTTTGTCGCGGGTCGAGGCGGTCGATCTTTCCGGCCCGCGCCCTGCCATCGTGCTGGGCGGAGGGGAGCGGGTGGAAACCCCGTTGCTGATCGGCGCGGAAGGGCTGCATTCGCGCCTGCGGACCGCATTGAACGGCGACGAACAACCCTTCTTCACTGGGCAGGTGGCATGGCGCGCGATCATCCCGGCCGAACCGGGCGCTGCCCCGGTGGTCGAGGTGCATATGGGCCCCGGCCGTCATCTGGTCAGCTATCCGCTGCGCGGCGGCACCTTGCGAAACATCGTCGCCGTCGAGGAACGCAGCCGCTGGGTTGAGGAAAGCTGGACGCTGCGCGATGATCCGATGGATCTGCGCCTTGCCTTCGCGGGCTATTCGCCTCGCGTGAGAGGGTGGCTTGACCGGGTCGAAGACCCATGGCTCTGGGGCCTCTTTCGCCATCCGGTCGCCGATCACTGGACGCAAAGCCTGCCGAACGGCGCAGTGGCAATTCTTGGCGATGCCGCGCATCCGACGTTGCCCTTTCTGGCGCAAGGGGCGTCCATGGGGCTTGAGGATGCCTGGGTGCTAGCCGCTGCGCTGGCAAAGCATGACACTGTGGACGCGGCAATGGCGGCATATCAGATCGCAAGGAAACCCCGGACGACACGGATCGTCGCTGCCGCAAATGGCAATGCCCGGGCCTATCATCTGTCCGGCCTGCCGCGGCTGGTCGGGCATACGGGTCTGAGGATGCTGGGTCGGCTGTCGCCGGGACTTATGCTGTCGCGGTTCGACTGGCTTTACGGGCACGATGTGACGGTGGGGTAGCCCGGCCCCTTACGCGGCAAGCCGTACCCAGACGGGCACATGGTCGGACGGTTTGTCCCCACCGCGCACGGCCTTGTCGATGCCCGCCTCCTCCAACCGATCGGCGGCTTGGGGGCTGAGCAGCAGATGGTCGATGCGGATACCGTTGTTCCGCTCCCACGCGCCGGCCTGATAATCCCAGAAGGTATAGATCCCCCGACCCGGCTGCCTTGCGCGGATCGCATCGGTCAGGCCAAGGTTGACCATCCGGCGCAAGGCCGCCCGGCTTTCCGGCAGGTATAGCGCGTCCGTGACCCAGGCCTCGGGCTTGGCGGCGTCTTCGGCCTGCGGGATCACGTTGTAATCGCCAAGGCAGACAAAGGGCTCTTCGGTGGCAAGCATCTCACGCAGGCGCAGTTCCATCCGGGCCATCCAGGCCAGCTTGTAGTCGTATTTCGGCCCCGGCGCCGGGTTGCCGTTGGGCAGGTAGAGCCCGCAGATGCGCAAAGGGCGCGGCCCGTCCACCACCGCCTCGATCCAGCGGGCCTGTTCGTCGCTTTCATCCCCGGGCAATCCGCGCCGCACATCGCTGAGCGGCAGCTTTGACAGGATGGCGACGCCGTTGAAGCCCTTCTGGCCATGTGTCTCGACACGGTAGCCCATGGCTTCAAAAATCTCGCGCGGGAAACCTTCGTCGACCGATTTGATCTCTTGCAGGCAGACCACGTCCGGGTTGGCCGAGGCCAGCCAGGCGGGCAACGCCTCGATCCGCGCCTTGATGCCGTTGATGTTGAAAGTGGCAAGTTTCATCTGGCAGCCCTCCGCTCGTCCCCTTCTAGGCCCGCGTGGCCCCAAGGTTCAAGCCGCCTGGCGCCGGGGCAGGGTAGTCGCGCGCAGCCAAAGCGCATCAAGCTGGTCCATCACCTGAGGCGGTACGTAGCGCGCCCCGGTTTCAGAACCACCGAAAACTCTGCCTCAGATGGAAAAACTCGTGCCGCAGCCGCAGCTTGAGGTGGCGTTCGGGTTTTCCACCACAAAGCGCGCGCCGATAAGCTCGTCGGTGAAATCGATCACCGCATTCGCCAGGAACGGCAGGCTGACGCTGTCAACCAGAACCTGCTGACCATCCTTCTCCAGCACCAGATCGTCCGTCCCCGCCTTGTCCAGCGTGATCGAATACTGGAACCCCGAACAGCCGCCGCCATCCACGGCCACCCGCAACGGTTTGGCCTCGCCGGTCAGTTCGGCGATCTCTGCCAATCGGGCAAAAGCCCGGTCGGTCACCCTGGGGGGAAGCGTGAGTTCCATGGCTGTTCCCGTATCCATCTGCCTGTTGGGCGAATATAGGTCAGGAGACCGCCCCGAACAAGCCGAGGCCGAGATGCTTGAACCCTTCGCCTGCCAACCCGATGCCTCTCGAGGGCGGCTTTGGCCGGAACGGCTGTCCTCGTTCCGGTCGCCCTTTCAGCGTGACCGCGACCGGATCATCCATTCCAGCGCCTTCCGGCGTCTGAAGCACAAGACTCAAGTCTTCGTCGAACATGAGGGCGACTACTACCGCACCCGCCTGACCCATACGATCGAGGTGGCGCAGGTCGCCCGCACGATCGCCGGGGTGCTGGGGCTGAACACGGACCTGGCCGAGGCTGTCGCGCTGGCGCATGACCTTGGCCATACCCCTTTCGGCCATACTGGCGAAGACGCAATGGAGCGGTTGATGGCACCCTATGGCGGATTTGACCATAACGCCCAGGCGCTGCGGATCGTGACGCGGCTTGAACGCCACTATGCAGATTTCGACGGGTTGAACTTGTCCTGGGAAACCCTTGAAGGCATTGCCAAACATAACGGTCCGCTGACGGGCCCGAATGCCGACGCCAAGCACTCCGGACCCTTGCCCTATGCTTTGGCCGAGGTGAACGCCCAGTGGGATCTGGAACTGGACACCCACGCCAGCGCCGAGGCTCAGGTGGCCGCCATCGCCGATGACGTGGCCTATTCGCACCACGACCTGCATGACGGCCTGCGCTCGGGCCTGTTCGACGAAACCGACCTGATGGAGCTTCCCGTGACCGGCCCCGCCTTTGCCGAGGTTGACGCGCTTTACCCCGGCCTGGAAAAGATGCGCCGCCGGCACGAGGCGCTGCGCCGCGTCTTCGGCCGTATGGTCGAGGATGTCATTGCCGTGGCCCAGATCCGCCTGACCAGTGCCCAGCCGAAGTCTGTGGACGACATCCGGCGTATGGGCACCACCGTCATCCGCTTTTCAAAGCCGTTGTTTCAAGAGCTGAAGGTCGTGCGCAGCTTCCTCTTTCACCGCATGTATCGTGCGCCATCGGTCATGACGGTCCGGGCCGAGGTGACGCGGATGCTTGACGATATCTTCCCGCTTTTCATGAATGACCCGACGCTTCTGCCGCCGGAATGGCAGGAAGACGTGCAGGCGGCGCGAGATGAAACCGGGCTTGCCCGGGTTGTTGCGGATTACGTCGCCGGCATGACCGACCGTTTCGCCATCCAGGAACACCAGCGCCTTTGCCGCTGAGGTGTCTTTGCGCCGGAACCTCTGGCCTTGCGACCTCAGTCGCGGCGCAGCGCCGCCATGGCCCAGACCACAGCCAAACCAAGCGAAAAGATCACGTTCCACCCGGCCATCGAGATGCCCAGCATTGACCAGGCAATCGCATCGCAGCGCACCGGGGCGGCCACGTCGACGGCAGGATTCAGCAGGTCCGCCGCCGAAATTCCAGCGACGGAACCGGCAGTGCAGGAGGCGAACCCCTCCCACCAAAGCTGCTCGACCCCGACATGAAAGACCCCGATCCCGGCGGTGGTCAGCGCCGCCAGCGCGCCAAGCCAGGCCAACCCGCGCCAACCTGTTGCCAACAGCACAAGCCCGATCAGGATCGCCGCCGCATGGGGCCAGCGCTGCCAGAGGCAAAGCTGGCACGGGGCCAGCCCGCCGATGTACTGGAACGCAAACGCCCCGCCCAGAAGGGCTGCGGACCCGAGCGTGGCGATCAGGGTCAGGCTTTGGCGGGTCAGGGTCATTTCTGTGGCCTTTGCGGAATGTCAGCGCGTTCAGTGGCGACCTTATGCCGGGCCGCCGCAAGAGGAAAGTAGTGGAAAGGCAATTACTTCCTGAGGTTATTCGTTCGGCCACTACCCGCACAGCATTGTTGGGGTTGAGCTTGATCCGTGCCAGAGGCTTGGCCGGTGAAGGAAACCCGCACGCCCGGTATACGGGCAGTGGGTTTGGTGGTGTCGCAGGTATGCCCTTGCGGGGCACCTTGTCAGGGGGGGGCAGATGGACTGGAGAGGTCGTCGCGGCAGTTCGAACATCGAGGATCGCCGCCGGATCAGTGGCAGCGGTGCCGCCCGTGCCGGGGGTGTCGGTGGGGTGGGGCTGATCGCCGTTCTGCTGATCGGCTGGTTCCTCGGCATCGACGTGACCCAATTGCTGCAGGACCAGGGCGGCACTTCTCCCGGCTTCTCTCCCGGGTCTGCCACCGTCGAACTGACCGCCGAGGACAGGGCTGCGGGGGAATTCGTGTCGGTGGTGCTGGCCGATACAGAGGAAATCTGGGCCAAGGTCTTTCGTGATCAGCTGGGCAAGGTCTATCGGCCTGCCACGCTGGTTCTGTTCAAGGATGGCACCCGGTCGGCCCGCGGCGGCGCGTCCGAGGCGACCGGGCCATTCTACTGTCCGGCGGACCGCAAGATCTATCTCGACACCGCGTTCTTCACGACCCTTGAACGGCGTCTTGGCGCCAAGGGCGATTTCGCGATGGCCTATGTCGTCGCCCACGAGATCGGTCACCACGTCCAGAACGAACTTGGCATTCTGGGCGAGGCGAACCGGATTCGCCAAGAGGTCAGCCCGTCCGAAAGCAACGCCAAATCGGTCCAGGTTGAACTGCAGGCCGACTGTCTGTCCGGCATCTGGGCACGCGAGGCTGCGCAATCGCTTGGGGTGGTCGAGAAGGGGGATCTGGAAGAGGCGGTGAACGCCGCCCGGCAGATTGGCGACGACACGCTGCAACGCAACGCTGGCCAGCGTCCGATGCCGCACACCTTTACCCACGGCACCTCGGAGCAGCGGTCGCACTGGTTCATGATCGGGCTGAACTCAGGGCAGATGGCCGACTGTGACACCTTCGCCGCAGACAGACTGTAAGCGCATAGATTGACGGGCGCCTGAACCTTGATTAAAGACTGCGCCGGTGGCCCGAGTGGTGGAATGGTAGACGCAGGGGACTCAAAATCCTCCGCCGCAAGGCTTGCGAGTTCGAGTCTCGCCTCGGGCACCACCTTGTCGGATCAGATCTCTGCGACAAAGCGCTCCCGCTGGCGAATCGGGGACCCTGCCTCGGCAGGAGATCAGTCTGCTTTGTTTGCTGGAATTCCCGATAGTTATGGAAACATTGGTTTCCGGCGATAATCCCGATGACGGTTTTTTGCGATCCTTCAGTTGCTCTACCGACAGTTGCGTGTCGGGCGCGCGTCAGGTTGCGTGGTTACTGATTGGTGATGCAAGCACTGGTTGAAAGTCGTTATATTAACGGGGCGTAAAGTTCCTTGTATTGTGGTTCAGACGCGTATGTTACTGATCTGCTGTCTGCCTCTGCGCAACGGTGACCACCCTGTCCGCACGTTCTGGGCGAACGTCTGTCCGTTTAACCAGTTTCTGGCCGGGAATTCTGCTTTTCAGGGGCGTTGCATCAGCGGTAAATGATATCTGACTGCCCTTTCGCGGGCCTTGTCAGTGACTTATGGGACGTTGATTATGGTGACTACGGTGATGAATCTTGAAATGGCGGGCTGTGCAGTCGTAGACGCTGGCGGGGGTGCCGTTCCGCGCAGTACGCCCTGCTTTACCCCCGGAACGCTGATCGCCACTCACATCGGCGAATGTCCGGTGGAACATCTTGAGGTTGGTCATCGGGTCATCACCCGCGACAATGGCATTCAGCCGGTGCGCTGGGTCGGCAAGACGCAGATGTTCCTGCATGATTTCCAGATGGAGCCGCATCTGCTGCCGGTCTTCATCCGTCAGGGATCCCTGGGCAAGGGCCTGCCCGAGCGTGACATGATGGTGTCGCCCAATCACCGCGTGCTGGTGGCGAATGAACGCAGCACCCTGCGCTACAGCGAGCGCGAGGTTCTGGTCGCGGCCAAGCATCTGACGACGCAGGGCGTCCATACGGTGCAATCCAGCGGAACGACCTATGTGCACTTCATGTGCGACCGGCACGAAATCGTGCTGGCCGACGGCATCTGGACCGAAAGCTTCCAGCCGGAAGACCATACGCTCAAGGGAATCGGCAATGCCCAACGCCTTGAGATCTATGAGCTCTTTCCAGAGTTGAAAACCAAGGAGGGCCGGGCGGCCTATAAGTCCGCGCGGACAACCCTTACCAAGACGGACTTGGTCGTGAACGCCGTGTGATCGGCGGCATTTATCCACTCAATCACGCAATAAAGATAATTGATCGGCCATTATGTGGGCGGTCAAAGAGGCATGAGCAAAGAAGCCTTCTTTTTGCCTCACAGTTGGGCCAGATAGGCCAGGATTTCGGGTAAAGTCGCGGACTGAGGCAGAGCAAAGTTTGATATGGCAACGATAATCGGCACCACTGGCAATAACAACGTCAACAACTCCAACGAAGACCCGGCTTCAAGCGACTTCTATGACATGCTCGCCGGTGACGATGTCGTTCGTGCCGGGGGCGGCGATGACACGATTTTCGGCGGCACCGGGAACGACAGCCTTCGCGGCAACGACGGCAACGACGTGGTCCACGGCGATGACGGCAACGATACGGTCCGCGGCGATGAAGGGAACGACACGCTTTATGGTGGCGCCGGAGTCGATCTGCTGCGGGGCGGCACTGGTGACGATGTTCTTATCGGGGGCGCTGGGGCTGACGACATCCACGGCGAGGGCGGGATCGACACGGCAAGCTATGCGGGTTCTTCCGCCGGTGTCGCCGTAACGATCAACGGATCTGCCAACACTGGTGGCGATGCGCAAGGCGATACGCTTAGCGAGATCGAAAACCTTACCGGTTCAAGCTATGCCGACACGCTGACCGGAGACGCCGCCGATAACTTGATCGACGGTGGTGACGGCGCCGACAGCATCAACGCCGGAGAAGGCGCCGACACGGTCTTTGGCGGGCTGGGCAACGACACGATCGACGGCGGGCTGGGCAACGATACGATCGAAGGTGGTTCCGGGGACGACGTTATCACCGCCGGTCCAGACGTTGGCGGCACGGGCACAGAAGTTCCTCTCGACTTCAACTGGAGCAGCTTTGGCGACGGCACAGGACTGAGCGGAGGCGTGTCGCAGGATACTGGCGGCATTCTTGTCGACGTCAGCTACAGTCCTGGCCAGAACGCTACCCTGTTCCGGGCCGAAGCCGACGACAACATCTTTGTGGGCTCCGGCGAGCCGTTTTCCGGCAATTCCAGCGCTTTGCTGCAGCGCTCCGGGGGCGGGACCGCCACGACGGTCAACATCGATTTTTCGTCCGTTGCCGGTTCAGGCTTGGCAGACGAGGTCCAGAACGTCCAGTTCCGGATTTCGGACATCGACGAAGGTGCCTGGCGTGACCGGGTCATTGTCAGGGCCTATGATGCCCAGGGCAATCCGGTCACTGTCACGTTCATTGAAGATTCGGCCGACATCACTGTTGACGGCAACGTCGTCTCTGCGACGCCGACAGCGGGAAATACCTCGCCAGACACGTCCGAGGGGTCGGTCCTGATCCAGATCGCAGGGCCAGTCGCCCGGATCGAGATTGAATACGACAACGTAGATACGTCAGCGCAGTTCATCTATGTATCGGACATCCACTTCGACGGCGTTTCCGCTGACGATGATTCAGTCGATGGCGGCGACGGCAATGACACGATCTTCGGCGGAATTGGCAATGACACGCTGCTTGGCGGGGTTGGGAATGACTCGCTTGACGGCGGGCTTGGCAATGACCAGCTCGTTGGTGATCTGGGCAACGACACGATCGACGGCGGCGAAGGGGCGGACACCCTCTTTGGCGGCGCGGACAACGATGTTTTCATTGTCAGGGACGGCGATGTCAACACGCTGACAGGCACCGAGTTCGTCTTTGGCGGTGGCCGGCAGGGTGGGTCGACCGAAGGCGACTTCGATTCGCTTGACCTGACCGAATATGGCTGGGCCCGGGTTGATATCGTTTACGATCTTGGCACCGATCCTTCGGGCGAAAGCGGGACAGTCACTCTCTTTGCGCCGGACGGCGTCACTGTTATCGGGACCATTGTGTTCACCGGCATCGAAGCCGTCATTCCCTGCTTTACGCCGGGCACGATGATCCTGACCGACCGTGGTGATGTGGCGGTCGAGGCGCTGGCTGCGGGCGATCTGGTCATGACGCGCGACAACGGGTTGCAGCCGCTTCGCTGGGTCGGACGTCGTGATCTGTCAATGCTTGATCTGATGGCCGACCCGGATCTGCAACCGGTTCAGATCGCGCGGGACGCGCTGAACGGCAAGGGTCCGGACCGCGATATGCTGGTCTCGCCACAGCACCGCGTGCTGATCGAAGGCAGCGCGGCGGAGCTTCTGTTCGGCGAGAATGAGGTTCTGGTCGCGGCAAAGCACCTGATGACAAAGCCGGGGATCAGCCGCGCGCTGCCAGCGAGTGGGATCAGCTATATCCACATCCTTTTTGACCGGCACGAGATCGTGCAATCGGACGGGATCTGGACCGAGAGCTTTCAGCCGGCCGAGCGGATGCTGTCGGCAATGGACAAGGCTGCCCGCGACGAAGTGCTGGCCCTTTTCCCCGAGCTTGCCGGTGAGAGATCCCTTTATCCTGCGGCGCGGTTGTCACTGAAAGCGCATGAGGCAAAGGTGCTTCTGGCCGCCTGACCGCCACACTTCAACACCGCACCAGGCCGGGGGTTCTTATGACCTTCGGCCTCGCCATTTGGCCCAGTCCTCCGGCGTGTCCAGATCGGTAGTGGCGTGGTGATCCGGCAAGACAACATGGCGCAGCCGGCCCGCATGCCGGACCAACAGGGACCGCGCGCCTTCGTCGCCGGACAGGTTCAGAAGCTCGGTCCGTGTCCAGGCGGGAAGGCAGACCGGATGGCCCGGGCTGCCATCGGCGCTGGTGCCGCGCAGGATCATCTCTGGCGTCTTCCGCCATTCCGCCAGCATGTGGCGCAGATCGACTGCCGTGATCTCGGGCAGATCCGCGAGAAGAAGCAACACAGGGGCATTGGGCGGAAGGGCGGCCAGGCCCGCGCGAAGGCTGGCCGAAAGGCCAAGGTCAGGGTCGTCAACCATAACCTCTTCGATGGGCAGCCGCCTGAGAACCGCATTGCGAAGCGGGCGGTCCGGGGGCAGGGCGACCTTGACCGGCACCCCGGTCCTTACCGCTGCAGCGGCAATCCGGTAGAGCAAGGGCTCCCCATCTATCGGCTCCAGCAGCTTGTCGGCCCCACGCATGCGCGAAGCCGCCCCGGCGGCAAGGATCAGGATCTGTGGCTCCATCGGTTCTAGATGACACGGGAAAGGGGGGCTGTCTTCCCCCCTTGAGCCCGCTGTCATCGTCGTCCTCTTGCAGATACCTGCACAGAAGACATCTTGGGCGCGTCAGGCGCGCATCCGTCCGCCATCATCCCAGAGCGGCGCCAGATGGACCTTCGCCGCGCGGCGTTCGCCGAGGATCTCGATCTCGCAAGCCAGACCGTCTTGCGCGCGATCGGCGGGCAGGAAGCCCATAGCGACCGATTTGCCTGTGGTATGGCTGAACCCGCCCGAAGTGCAGAAGCCCACGACGTTGCCATCCAGCCAGATCGGCTCCCAGGCCACGACATCGGCGTCGTTGGCATCGACGACGAAGCTGACCAGACGGCGCTTCGGCCCCGACGCCTTTTCGGCCAGTGCTGCGGCCTTGCCGATCCAGTCGGCGGGCTTGTTCCAGCGGATGAAGCGGTCAAGTCCGGTCTCGCCCGGGGTGTAATCCGGGCTGAATTCGCGGCCCCAGCTGCCAAACCACTTGTCCAGACGCAGCGACATCATCGCCCGCATCCCGAAGGGGCGAAGGCCAAGGTCCTTGCCTGCCGTTGATAGCGTATCCCACAGGTGGCGGACGGACATGTGGTCGGTGAAGATCTCGTAACCCAGATCAGCGGTATAGCTGACGCGCTGGACGATGCAGTTGGCCATGCCGACGGTGATGCGTTTCACGTCCATGAACTTGAGCGCCTCGGGCCCGACATCGGCACGGGTGACGCGGGACAGAAGCTCGCGGGCGCGCGGGCCGGCGATCTGAAAGCCGGAGCGCGCGTCAGAGATGTTCTCGACATGGGCGCCCTCCATCGCATTCTGTTCGAACCAGCGCTGGTGCCAGCCTTGTGCGCCATAGCTGGCGGTCAGCTGGAATTCGGTTTCCGACAGACAGGATACGGTGAAATCGCCGATGATCTTGCCGGAATGGGCCAGCATCGGGGTCAGCGACAGACGTCCCGGCTTCGGGATGTTGCCAGCCATGATCCGGTCAAGCCAGGCACGGGCATTGGGGCCGGTGATACGATACTTGCCGAAGTTCTGCACCTCGTTGATGCCGACGCCCTCGCGCACGGCGAGCACCTCGGCCTTCGTCGCCTCCCAGGCGTTCGACCGCTTGAACGAAGGCTCTTCATAGCGCGGCTCGCCCGGAAGCGCGTGGTAGTTCACCACTTCCAGCCCGTATTGCTGGCCCCAGACGGCATTCATCTGGTCGAAGACATCGTACATCGGCGTCGTGCGGAAGGGGCGGGCGGCGGGGCGTTCCTCGTTCGGGTAGCTGACCGAGAAGCGCATCTGATAGTTCTCGATCACCTTCGGCACGGTGTAGCCGGGGCTGGTCCAGGTGCCGAAGCGGCTTACGTCGAAGCCGCGCGGGTCGCGTTCGACCTCGCCCTCGATCATCCACTGCGCCAGGGCAAGGCCCATGCCGCCGCCCTGGGAAAAGCCCGCCATCACGGCACAGGCCGACCAGTAGTTACGCAGGCCCTGCACCGGGCCGATCAGCGGGTTGCCATCTGGGGCAAAGGTGAAGGGCCCATGGATGACGCGCTTGACGCCAGTGCGTTCCAGCACCGGGAAGCGACGGTAGGCGAAGGTGACCGAATCCTCGATCTTGTCGAATTGCTCGTTCAGAAGCTCATGCCCGAAGGTCCAGGGCGTCCCGTCCAGGGCCCAGGGCTCGCAGGGCTTTTCATAAAAGCCGATGCAAAGGCCGCGGCCCTCCTGACGCAGATAGCTTTCGCCGCCGGGGTCCATGACATGCGGGAATTCGCGACCGGATTTCAGGATGTCCATGATCTCGGGGATGTCATCGGTCACCAGGTATTGGTGCGCCATTGGCAACAATGGGAGATATACCCCCGCCATTGCCCCGATCTCACGCGCCCAGAGGCCCCCCGCGTTCACCAGATGCTCGCAAGTAACGGTGCCCTTTTCGGTGACGACGTCCCAGCCGTCCTTCGTTGGCCGGGTCTCCAGCACGCGGTTGTGCAGCACGATTTCCGCGCCGCCCATCCGCGCCGCCTTGGCATAGGCGTGGGTGGTACCCGAGGGGTCAAGGTGGCCATCAAGCGGATCGTAGAGCGCGCCGATGATGCCTTCGAGGTTGACCATCCCGTCGGTCAGCTTGTGGATTTCCTCTGGCCCGAGGATTTCTGTGTCCAACCCCATGTAGCGATGCTTGGCGCGCTCCGCCTTCAGCTGTTCGAACCGCGCGGCGTTGTCGGCAAGGGTGATGCCGCCGACGTGGTGCAGGCCGCAGGACATGCCGGTGATCGCCTCCAGCTCTTTGTAAAGCCGGATGGTATAGCCCTGCAGGGCGGCCATGTTGGTGTCGCCATTGATTGTGTGGAACCCGCCCGCCGCGTGCCAGGTGGAACCGGAAGTCAGTTCCGACCTCTCGATCAGCATCACGTCCGACCAGCCCAGCTTGGTCAGGTGATAAAGCACTGAACAGCCAACGACACCGCCACCGATGACGACCACGCGCGAATGGGTTTTCATGGACGACTCCTCGACTGTCCCAACACTTTTTCCAATCTGGCTGGGGCAGGGGGTGAGTTCATGCAGTTTCACGACAATAAATGTCGCGACTGGTCGTCACTTTTCGGGGATAAGCCCGCGCGGGCTGAACCGCATCACCACCAGCAGGATCACCCCCATCGACAAGAGCCGCATATGTTCGGCACTGCCAAGTAGTTTAGCACGCAGCCAGCCGTCGGGAAGACCAGCGGTGATGAAGCCCATGATGTTCGGGCCGATGTTTTCCACCACCAGCCAGAGCCACCCGATAAGAAGCCCGCCCAGGACCGTGCCCCAGTTGTTGCCCGACCCGCCGACGATCACCATGACCCAGACAAGGAAGGTAAAACGGAGCGGGTTGTAAGTCCCCGGGGTCAACTGGCCGTCCATCGAGGACATCATTGCACCGGCAATGCCGATCACGGCCGAGCCAAGGATGAAGACCTGCAGGTGTCGTCCGGTAACGTCCTTGCCCATGGCGGCGGCGGACACTTCATTGTCGCGAATCGCCCGCATCATCCGGCCCCAGGGGCTGTGCAGCGCCCGTTCGACAGCCCAGACGATCAGGGCAAGGACCAGACCGAACATCAGCGCATAGAGAAGCTTGACCAGGATGGTCGAGGCGGTGACCGGGCTCCATCCCCAGGCCGCGACAAAATCAAGAAAACCGGCCTGTTGTTGCAGGTCGACTTCCAGCGGCACCGGCCAGGGGCGCGGCAGACCAGTCAGGTTCTTGACGCCGCGCGCCAGCCAGTCTTCGTTCTTGATGACCGACACGATGATTTCGGCGATGCCAAGCGTGGCAATGGCAAGATAGTCCGACCGCAGGCCAAGGGCGGTCTTGCCGATGGCCCAGGCGACGACCGCGGCCAGAAGTCCGCCGATCGGCCAGGCGACAAGCGATGGCAGGCCAAGACCGCCGAGGTTGCCAGCGAATTGCGGGTTCACGGCTTCGGCTGCGTTGACACTGGGGTCAAACACCGCGCGGAACAGGAAAAAGCCGCCGATCAGGACCGCCGCAACCGCAAGCGCGCGTGTGCGGCCGGGCGCCAGGCAGCGCCAGGCGATGACTGCCGCCGCGACAGCCAGCGCCCCAAGAACCAGCGCCAGCAGGATGCCAAATCCCCCCGCCTGCCAGTTCCCGGCATTGGGTTTGGCCGAAATCAGCACCACCGCCAGACCGCCCAGCGCGGTAAAGCCCATGGTCCCGACCGAAAAAAGCCCGGCATAGCCCCACTGCATGTTCACGCCAAGTGCTGCGATGGTTGCCAGCAGTGCCGCGTTCAGGATTGACAGCGACAGGTTCCAGCTTTGCAGAAAGCCGGTCGCCAGATAGAGGCAGGCCACCAGCGCAAACAGGATCAGGCTTCGCCGGTTCATAGCGCTTTCCCCTTGAATAGGCCGGTTGGCATGAACAAGAGCACGATGATCAGGATCGTGAAGCTGACCGCGAACTTGTAATCGGTCGACAAGAGCTGCACGAGGCTGTCCGGCGCCATGCTTTCAGGCACCAGATAGGTCACAACCTTCTTCCAGGCATTCGTTACCATCACCTCTGAAAAGGCGATGACGAACCCGCCGGCGATGGCGCCCAGCGGGTTGCCAAGTCCGCCCACGATCGCTGCGGCAAAGATCGGCAGCAAGAGCTGGAAATAGGTGAAGGGCTTGAACGACTTGTCCAGACCGTAAAGCACTCCCGCAATCGTCGCGATCCCTGCGGCGATGATCCATGTGACCGCCACCACCCGGTCGGGGTTGATGCCGGACAGAAGTGCCAGATCCTCGTTGTCGGAAAACGCGCGCATCGACTTGCCGGTGCGGGTCTTCTGCAGGAACCAGAACAGCGCCGCCACGACCATGACAGCCGTACTTACCGTCACGGCCTGAGTGGTCTTGATCGCCAGCGGCTCGGCCAGGCCGGTTGCGGTCTTGAACTGCTGTGGGTTCACCAGAAACCGCGCGCCGTCGCTGAAGTTCTGCTCATCGACTCCGATGACGAAACGGATCACCCCGTTCATGACGAACATCACCCCAAGCGAGACGATCACGACCATGGTCGAGGACGCTTTCTGCTGTCGGTAAAAGCGGTAGACCACCCTGTCTGTCGCCAGCACGAAGGCCGCGGTCGCCGCGATGCCGATCGGCAGTGCCAGCAGGGCCGTTGGTAGCGGGCCGAAGCTGATGCCCACCGCCTGCAAGGCCCATGTGGCAAGGATTGTCACCATGGTCCCGAAGGCCATGGTGTCACCATGCGCAAAGTTTGAAAACCGCAGGATGCCGTAGATCAGCGTCACCCCCAACGCGCCAAGCGCCAGCTGTGCGCCGTAGCTTAGCCCCGGAATGAAGACGAAGTTCAGAAAGGCAACAAGGGCGTTCAGCGCGTCCATCAGATCAGCATCCCGGGTTCAGGGCAGGGTGTCGGGCAAGATCGGGCATCAGTCACCGTCCGCTGTGCAATTGCCCGATCCGGTGATCGAAACAGGTCCGTCGCCGTAGGCATGGGCAGTGAAAGATACCTCTCCCGAGGGGTAGACACTGATCAATCCCTCCATGCCGTTCTGCGGTGGCAGGACAATGGATACCAGCCCGGCGGTATCGGCGGAGGTCGTGGAATAGCCCTCCCACATCTGCCCGGCCAACGAGACCTGCCAGACATCGCCGACCTCTTGCAAAAGCAGGGGTCCCCCGTCGAACGGTTCGCAAGTGCCGCCGCCGCACTGCTGCACGATCGTGCATTCGATATTGGCAAGCGCGGGGGCAGGGGCAAGGCAGGCAACGGTCAGGACAGCGTATTTCATCCTCATCCTCCCAAAAAACTGCGACGAACTTCCGGGTCGGCCATCAGGGCCTGTCCCGTATCGGTGAACCGGTTGCGTCCCTGCACCAGCACAAAGCCCTTGTCGGCGATGTTCAGCGCCTGCCGGGCGTTCTGTTCGACCATCAGGATCGAGATCCCGGTGCGCGCGACCTCGATGATCCGGTCGAACAGTTCGTCCATCACGATGGGGCTGACGCCGGCGGTAGGCTCGTCCAGCATCAGGACGCGTGGCTGGGTCATCAGAGCACGACCGACGGCGACCTGCTGACGCTGGCCGCCCGAAAGCTCGCCCGCGGCCTGATAGCGCTTTTCCTTCAGGATCGGGAACAGGTCGTAGACCTGCGCCATGGTGTGGTGAATGTCGTCGCGTCGCAGGAACGCCCCCATTTCCAGGTTTTCCTCGACCGTCATCGAGGTGAAGATGTTCTGGGTCTGCGGCACGAAGGCCATGCCCTTGGCGACTCGCGCCTGCGGGGTAAGCCTGGTGATATCCTCGCCGTCCAGCTTCACCTGCCCGCCGCGCAATTTCAGCATGCCGAAGACAGCTTTCATCGCGGTCGACTTGCCCGCACCGTTCGGGCCGACGATCACCGCGATCTCGCCCTTCTCGACTGCGATGGTGCAGGCGTGCAGGATGTCGACCGACCCATAGCCGCCGGTCATCGCTTCGCCGATCAGAAAGGGTGCGCTCATTCGGGAAGGTCCAGTTTCAGGGCGGCAAACAGGCCCGCGCGGGCGGCGCGGGGAGAGCAGGCAGGGGTCACGCTGCGCCCTCCTTGATCTTATTTTTCAGGCCGGTGCCAAGATAGGCCTCGATCACGAGTTCGTTGTTCTTGACCTCATCAACCGAGCCTTCGGCCAGAACGCGTCCTTCGGCCATGCAGATCACCGGGTCACAGAGGCGGGCGATGAAATCCATGTCATGCTCGATGACGCAGAATGTATAGCCGCGCTCCTGGTTCAGCCGGATGATCGCGTCGCCGATGGTATTCAGAAGCGTTCGGTTCACCCCGGCGCCGACTTCGTCGAGGAACACGATCTTGGCGTCGACCATCATCGTGCGGCCGAGTTCCAGGAGCTTCTTCTGCCCGCCCGAGATATTGGCGGCCTTTTCATCGGCCAGATGGCCGATCGTCAGAAACTCCAGCACTTCATCGGCCTTGTCGCGAATGCGCGCTTCTTCCCTGGCTACGCGGTCGCGGGCGAACCAGCTGTTCCAGATTGTCTCGCCTGCCTGGTGCGGCGGCACCATCATCAGGTTTTCGCGCACGGTCATCGACCCGAATTCATGCGCGATCTGGAAGGTGCGCAGCAGGCCCTTGTGGAAAAGGACATGTGGCGGCAAGCCGGTGATATCCTCGCCGTCCATCAACACACGGCCACTGGTCGGCGGCAGGCGCCCGGCGATGACGTTGAAGAGGGTGGTCTTGCCCGCCCCGTTCGGTCCGATCAGTCCGGTGATCGACCCCGTCCTGATCTTGAGCGATGCCCCGTCAACGGCGCGAAAGCCCCCGAAGTGCCGGTGAAGGTCTTCGACAACGATCATTCATTTTTCCCCTGCGCGTCCTGCCTCTGCCACTGGAACTCCAGGCGGGCCGGTACGTATGCAACGGCCCGGGGGATGCCCGGGCCGCTGTTGTCTGTCAACCGGAAATCCGGATCAGCGGCCCGATCAGCGGAAGGTGACGGTTTCGTAAGCGCCGCCCTTGACCTCAAACTGCTTGTAGCGACCGGCGCTTTCGCCCGGACCGATCAGCGTGACACCCGAAGCGCCGTCATAGTCAATGGCGGTGCCAGCGGCGAGCAGCTCCAGAGCCTTGCCGATTTCACCCGGAAGAATCTTCACGCCCGACCCGTCAGCCGGGCCGTTTGCGACTTCCAGGACCTTGTCCTTGTAGACCTTCGGATCGGTTGAGTTGGCAGCCTGCATCGCGAGGATCAGCAGGGCTGCGGCGTCATAAGACTCCATCGAGTAAGGCGAGGTCGCGTCGAACGGGGTCGCTGCGGTCTTGCCCATTTCGGTCAGGATCGCGGCACCGGCGCTGTCGGACTGTGCCACCTGGCCGTAGGACCCATCCAGAGCCGGACCGATGGCCACAGGCAGGCTGTCGCCGACCATGCCGCCGGGCAGGCCGAACTGGCTGAAGGCGCCCGAGTCGAGCGAAGCCTGGATGATGCCCTTGCCGCCCTGATCCAGATAGCCCGCGACGACCAGCAGGTCACCGCCGGCCGAAGCCAGAGCCGCGACTTCTGCTGCATAATCGGCTTTGCCGTCTTCATGCGCCGCGTTGATCGTGATGACGCCGCCCTTGGCGGTGAAAGCGCTGGCGATGGCTTCGGCCAGACCCTTGCCGTAGTCGTTGTTGGTGTAGGTCAGCGCGATCGACTTGACGCCCTTTTCCATCAGGATCTCGGCCATCACTTCGCCTTCGCGCGCATCAGACGGCGCGGTGCGGAAGAAGAGGCCGTCGTCTTCGGCAGTGGTCAACGCCGGCGAGGTGGCCGACGGCGAGATCATGACCATCCCGTTCGGACGCGCGACGTTCTGAAGCACAGCTCCGGTGATGCCCGAGCAGTCGCCGCCAATCATGCCCTTGATGCCTTCTGCGGTGATCAGGCGTTCGGCTGCGGCCGTGCCCGCCGCGGTGTCGACGGCGCAGGTGCTGTCGGCGCGCACGCCCACGACGGTCGATCCGCCCATGAACTTGCCCGAATCCGAAGCCTCTTTCATCGCAAGGTCAGCCGCCGCGGCCATGGGGCCAGTGAGCGATTCAATCGGGCCGGTGAAGCCGATGAAGATGCCAAGCTTGACTTCATCAGCCGACGCAACACCCGCAAGGGCCGCCGAGGCTGCGGTTGCGAGAAGCAGTTTTTTCATTTTTCTCTCCCTGAGTAGATCGTAATCCTGCGCCGACCCTAGTGGGGCATCTTCAAAAAGGAAAGCGGTTTGACGCTTGAAAATAGGTCATTCGCGCCCTGTCGACAGGCAGTGAATGGTTGTGAATTGACCCATTGGCGCGACGCCCTTAATGCGGGTGAGTGACAGCGGAGGCAGCATGCGAAACCTGACGGTCAGACTCGTCGCGCTGGTTCTCGGCACCGCCGCGCAGGCGCAGGAAACGGTGATCGAGACGTCGGCAGGGGTCATGACAGTCACCCCGATGGCCACCGACCTTGAAGAACCCTGGGCCATCGAATTCCTGCCCGACGGCGGCTTTCTGATCACCGAGCGTGCCGGGGTGCTGAAGCTGTTCAGCTCCCCACTCGCGAAAGCAGTGGCAGTGGTCGGCCTTCCCAACGTCGAGGTGGATGGCCAGGGCGGCCTCCTGGACTTGATGCTTCCCCGCGATTTCGTCACCTCGCGCGAGGTATGGCTGACTTATGCGGTCGCTCAGGAGGGCGGATCAGGGACGGCGGTCGGAAAGGGCAGGTTGTCGGACGACGGCTCGATCCTTCAAGGGTTTGTCCAGCTGTTCGAGATGCCCGCAGGGTCGTCCGGTGGCCGCCATTTCGGAGCGCGGCTGGTCGAGGCGACGGATGGCACGATCTTCGCGACACTTGGGGATCGCGGCACCGGGCCGGACGGTATGCAGGCGCAGGATCCGCTTGAGGGCGAGGGGAAGGTCATCCACCTCAACCGCGACGGCACGCCGGCAACCCGATTGGATGGCGCGCTGCCCGGCGTCTACAGCCTTGGCCACCGCAATCCGCAAGGTGCAACGCTGGATCTTGATGGCCGGCTTCTGGTCGCGGAACACGGCGCGCGCGGCGGGGACGAGCTGAACGCGCCAGAGGAAGGCCGCAACTACGGCTGGCCGGTCATCACTTACGGGCGCGACTACAACGGCCTTTCCATCGGCGAGGGCACCGCCAAAGAGGGCCTTGAACAGCCCTTGCACTACTGGGACCCGTCCATCGCCCCTTCAGGACTGATGGTCTATTCCGGCGCATTGGTGCCAGCTTGGCGCGGGGATGTGTTCTTCGGCTCGCTCAACAGCGATTTTCTGGGGCGGCTTGACCCCGACACGCCAGCCGATACCGGCTTTGCCGAGGAACGGATCGCCACGCCCGAGACCGGCAGGGTGCGCGATGTGGTCGAAGCACCCGACGGGTCGGTCTGGTTTCTGTCGGTGGCGAACGGCACCGCCTACCGCATGGCGCCACCCTAGGGCGTCAGATCGATAGCCGCACTGGCACCATTCCGGGGATGCCCTGAGTGCCGCGCTCGCGGTAAGGTGTGGTGTTGTAGTGGCTGCGGTAGCACTTGGAAAAATGGCTGGGTGAAGCAAAGCCGCAGGCCAGCGCCACGTTGATCACGCTCATGTCCGTCTGCATCAGCAGGTTCCGGGCCTTCTGCAGCCGCAGTTCCATATAGTATCGCTTGGGGCTGCGGTTCAGATAGCGGCGGAACAGGCGTTCCAGCTGGCGGGTGGACATTCCCACCTCCTCGGCCAGATCGGCGGGCGACATCGGGTCTTCGATGTTGCCTTCCATCATCTGGATGACCTGGCTCAGCTTTGGATGCCGCACGCCGATCCGGGTCGGGATCGAAAGCCGCTGGGTGTCCTGATCGGTGCGGATGGTGGAATAGATCAGCTGGTCGGCAACGGTGTTCGCCAGATCCTCGCCTTGATCGCTGGCAATGATCCGCAGCATCAGGTCGATGGAAGAAATTCCGCCCGCCGTCGTCCAGCGATTGCCGTCCATGACGTAGACCGACTTCGTCAGCTTCACATTCTCGAACTCTTCGGAGAAACCGTCCTGGTTTTCCCAATGGATCGTCGCCTTCTTGCCGTCCAGCAGACCGGCACGGGCCAGCGTATGCGCGCCCGTGCAAAGTCCGCCGATGGTGATCCCGCGCCGCGCTTCGCGTCGAAGCCAGGCGATCACGCCCTTTGTCGTGGTCTTCTGGATGTCGACCCCACCGCAGACCAGCAGAGTATCGTCCCGCTCCAGCTCCTCCAAACCGAGGTCAAGCCGGAAGACCGCACCGTTTGAGCAGGTCTTTTCCGTTCCTTCGCCACACAGCGCCCATGAGTAAAGCGCCTCGCCCGCCACACGGTTTGCAAGTCGCAACGGCTCGATCGCCCCGGCGAAGTTCAGCATGGTGAACTTGTCCAAAAGCAGAAACACAAAGCGTCTGGGAGCGGCCGCCTTGGTGGTCTGAGTGGCCTTGCGTGGGGAAAGGGTCATGTCTGCGACCTGTTCATGTCGTTTGCAGGCCACCGAAACCGAAAAACGCACCCGCTGCAAGGGCCGAAACCATCGGTTTTCGCCCAATCGCCCTTTGCAAGGCGGAAACTGAGGGCTATACCGCTGCCCGATCTGCCTTAACACTGCCTTGCGACCGGAGAATGACGATGACCAAGGGATGGACCAAAGCGGCATGGCGCGCGAGACCGCGGGTACAGATGCCGGATTATCCCGATGCCGCAGCCCTGTCGGCGGTCGAGGCGCAGCTGTCGAAATATCCGCCGCTGGTCTTCGCCGGTGAAGCGCGGCGTCTGAAAAAGCAGCTGGCCGAGGCCGCAGAGGGCAGGGCCTTCCTGCTGCAGGGCGGGGACTGCGCCGAAAGCTTCGCCGAATTCAGCGCCGACAACATCCGCGACACGTTCCGCGTGATGCTGCAAATGGCGGTCGTGCTGACCTATGCCGCCAAGGTTCCGGTCATCAAGGTCGGCCGCATGGCGGGCCAGTTCGCCAAGCCGCGTTCTGCTCCGACCGAAGTGATCAGCGGCGTCGAATACCCGTCCTACCGGGGCGACATCATCAACGGCTTTGATGCCACGCCCGAAGCCCGAACCCCCGATCCTCGGCGAATGCTGCAGGCCTATACCCAGGCCGCCGCGTCGCTGAACCTGCTGCGCGCCTTCTCGACCGGCGGTTTTGCCGACATCCACCGCGTGCACAGCTGGACGCTCGGCTTTGCCGAGCACGACAAGGCTGAACGCTACCGTGAAATGGCCAACCGGATTTCCGACGCGCTCGACTTCATGAACGCGGCCGGGGTGAACAGCGACACTGCGAACGAACTGTCGCGCGTCGATTTCTACACCAGCCACGAAGCGCTGTTGCTGGAATACGAAGAGGCATTGTGCCGCGTCGACAGTATCACCGGCCTGAACGTTGCCGGTTCCGGCCACATGATCTGGATCGGCGACCGCACCCGCCAGCCCGACGGCGCGCATGTCGAATTCGCCCGGGGCGTGCTGAACCCGATCGGCTTGAAATGCGGGCCGACGACGACGGCGGAGGATCTCAAGGTCCTGATGGCCAGGCTGAACCCGGAAAACGAGCCGGGCCGCCTGACCCTGATCGCCCGTTTCGGCGCTGGCAAGGTTGGCGACCACCTGCCGCGCCTGATCAAGACGGTGCAGTCCGAAGGCGCCAAGGTGGTGTGGTCCTGCGATCCGATGCACGGCAACACGATCAAGTCGACATCCGGCTACAAGACCCGCCCCTTCGATTCGGTCCTGCGCGAGGTGCGCGAGTTCTTCGCCATCCATAAAGCCGAAGGCACCGTCCCCGGCGGCGTGCATTTCGAGATGACCGGCCAGGACGTGACCGAATGCACCGGCGGCCTGCGCGCGGTGTCGGACGAAAACCTTGCCGACCGCTACCACACCGCCTGCGACCCGCGCCTCAACGCGTCGCAGTCGCTGGAACTGGCGTTCCTGGTGGCGGAAGAGCTGTCGTCGCAGCGCGAAGCCGCGCGGCGCGTGGCGCTTTAGACCAAGGCAGATGCGGAACGGGCGGCAGGGGCAACCTTGCCGTCTTTTTCATTCAATCCCGGTTATGGACCAGGGTCAGGTGCGGCACCCGCCGTTCAGGCCGCGGTGGTGGCACGACGACTTCCGCTGCCACCGGGTTCAGATGTTCTTCCTGACAGCGCAGGATGTCGAACTTCATGCACGCGCCAAGCCCGCCCTCGGTCACGCCAAGACAGCCCAGCACCAGACGACGCTCTGACCCGTCCGTCAGCGGCAAGAGCAATAGCCGCGCCACCGGCACAGGACCGCCCCGACCGTTTGCAAGGTCGATCTCGACCAGCGCCTGACCGGAAATCACGGTTTCCAGAACTTTCGCCAACTGTGGTCGCGCGTCGGCCGAGAACAGACAGGACAGCGGCAATCCCCGCAGGTCCATCCCTGCCGTTTCTACCAGCAAAGACCCGGCGATGCGCACCTGCACCAGCCCGCGTCCGATCGCCTCGGCCACGAAGACCCGGTCCAGCACGCCGCCCAGCCCCCTTGGGTCCAGCTGGGCCCGGTCCGGGATGCCGCAACCGCTGCGCAACCCTTCCCAATAGGCGCGGGCCTGCGATGGACCGGCGAAGACCGCAGCAGACGCATTCCCTGGACGAAACCGGCCAAACCCGGGAAGTCTCAGATCCATCATCGCTTCCGCCTTTCTGCCTCGGGGCTTGCGGCCCACCGGCCATGCGCGTCATGAAGAAAACCTACTCCGGATCGTGAAGATTCGGCCGTAAATCTATTCAAATGGTAAATGATGGGAACTCGAAGGCCGGAAGGAGCCGCCACATGATCTCGATGACAGGCTTTGCCACCCGGCGCGGCGCGGAGGCGGGCTATTCCTGGGCCTGGGACCTGCGCGCCGTCAACGGCAAGGGCTTCGATCTGCGCCTGCGCCTGCCGGACTGGGTCGAGGGGCTGGAGCTTGCGGTCCGGGCCGAGCTGCAAAACGCCGTCAGCCGGGGCAACGTCAACCTGACCCTGAAAGTCGCACAAGATGAATCGCGCGAGGCCACGGCCTTCCGCCTGAACGACGCCAACCTGGGGGCGGCCCTGACCGCCCTTGCCGGGGTCGAAGCCGCTGCCATGGCCGCCGGAGTGACCTTGCGGCAAGCAACCGGTGCCGATGTCCTGACCCTGCGCGGCGTCCTTGATACTGCGACGCAGGAGATTGACACGACCCCGCTGCGCACTGCCCTTCTGGCAGATCTGCCCCTGCTGCTGGCCGAATTCGCCACGATGCGCGCGGCCGAAGGTGCGGCCCTGGCCTCGGTGATCGGCGCGCAGATCGACCGGATTGCCGCCTTGACGCAGGACGCCCAGCGCGAGGTCTCCGTCCGCGCGGCCACCCAAGCAGACACCCTGCGCGAAAACCTTGCCCGCGTGCTTGCCGCGACCGATGCGGTGGACGAAAGCCGACTTGCCCTGGAACTTGCGGTGCTGGCCGTGAAAACCGACGTGACCGAGGAGCTGGACCGCCTGACCGCCCACGTCGATGCCGCCCGTGCCCATCTGGCAGACCCGGCACCCATGGGCCGCAAACTGGATTTCCTGATGCAGGAATTCATGCGCGAGGCGAACACGCTTTGTTCGAAGGCGCAGTCGCTGGCCCTGACCCGCATCGGTCTTGACCTGAAAACCGTGATCGATCAGATGCGCGAACAGGTGCAGAATGTGGAATAGACGATGAA
>PNJK01000031.1 GCA_013821825.1 Rhodobacter sp. | reverse complement strand
GGCCGCCCGTTCTTGCGGATCGGGATGATCGCGGTGGCTTGGCGTTCAATGATGGCGGTGTGGCAGCGGCGGGTGTCGTAGGCGCCATCGGCGATCACCGTGCCGATCTCTTCACATTCGGGGATCTGGCCGAGGAGTTCCGGCAGCACGGGACTGTCGCCATCGCTGCTCGGGGTGAACTCCACCGCCCGGATGTCCGAAGTGGCCGTGTCCATCGCCAGATGGACCTTGCGCCATTGGCGCCGACCCTGAACACCGTGCTTGCGGGCCTGCCATTCGCCGTCGCCGAGGAACTTGATCCCGGTGCTGTCCACCAGCAGGTTCAGCGGCCCATCGGCGCGGCGATACCGGATCTGGACGGCTAGCGCCTTCTGACGTCGGCACAGGGTGGTGTAATCGGGAACCGCCCAGTTCAGACCCGCCATCTTCACCAGGCTCGCCACCATGCCGGTCGTTTGCCGCAGTGGAAGCTTGAACAGGACCTTGATGGTCAGGCAGAACTGGATCGCTGCATCCCAGAACACCGCAGGACGACCGGCGCTGCCGTCATGCGGCGCAAGCCACGTCATGCTCTTGTCCAGCCAGATCAGCAGTGACCCGCGCTTGCGGAGGGAAGCCGTGTAGCCGGACCAATTCGTCGTGCGGTAGCGGGCGGGTGTCGGTTTGCTCATCCACCCCGTCTAACCGCGTGGATTCACCATGTGAATCCTCGGAAGGCAGATTTGTGCAACAACGCCCTTCGGCGCCTATCCCTTCGAGGCTGAATCCCTGCATGTCGGCGCCTTTGAACGGGTGACCGCCACTCATGGAATCCGCTCCGCCAGCAAGGCGGCCACCGGGCGACCGCTGGACGTACCCTCGATCTTCACCGCAGCGGCCGAAGGGGACGCTGCGGCTCAGGCGGTCCTGGACGGCGTGGCTCGGCAGCTGGCGCGGGCGGTCGCCACGTTGGGCGCGGTGATTGCGCCCGAGACCGTGATCCCTGGCGGTTCGATCGGCGCCCGTCCTGAAATCATCACGACGACCACAGCCGAACTGTCGCGTTGTTTTCCCTTCCCGATCCGTGTCGCCCCCAGCCTGCCGGGCGATCATGCGGCTCTCAGCGGAGCTGTGGCGATCGGGCTGACGGACCTTCTTTTCATTGGACATACCGATGTGGTCCATCCCCGTGACTGGAGCGAGCATTGGGCCGGACAGGCCCAGCAGGACCCGTTCGGCGCAGCAGTCGTCAAGGACGAGCTGTGGGGTCGCGGCGCGGTCGATCTGAAGGCGGGCATCTGCACCGCGCTGGCCGCGCTGGACATGGTCAAAGGTGGCAATGTGGCGGGGATCGTCGAGACGAGGCCTATGAGCTTGGCCGCGCCATGGCTGCAGTTGGTGCCCGCGCTGTGCTTGGTGTCGAGAACCCGCCTTTCATCGTCGCCCCCGCGCTGTCGGTGACGCACTTGTCCCATAGTGCTTCCTTCAATTCCTGCGAAAGGATCGCACCATCAAACCGCGGGATCAAACACCAGGTCTCTCGGCAGTCTTACTGGCAGCGCTTCTTGGCGTCTTTCATCGCGGCTGTGAACCCTCGCAACGAGAAGGTGTCGACCGTCTGCGTGCCTTTGCCGGACCGCGCGGTCATCACCGATGATGCGCACGTCCAGTGCCGCTTCCACGTCATCTTCGATCCGGGCGAAGTAATCGCCAGGAGACGAAGGATTCCCGCCTGCGACGCGCCCCTTCTTTTGCGCAACGTGCAAGATCAGATGCTCGGTTTCAGCCATCCGCATCAATTCCTCACCCGGGCGACCATGCATGAGGACATGCACGAAGCACAAATCGGGGCCAAGCTTCGCCGAGAGTTCGGCCCCGGTATCTACCGCCCGTTTTCCAGTTTCGGACCCATCGGTCGCAACCAGGGTCTTTTCAGTCAGTGCTTGCCCCTTCCAATCACCGTCAGGCTGTTGGAATTCAGGAGGCCGTTGAAGTGAACGCATTGCGGGCCATCAATCAATGTCCCAACCGGTGCGCGCTGCCTATTAATCCGGTTTCTGCCTGACAGCATGGGGCGATTGACGCGCGACAATGTGCTTTGGCGTGAAAACGGGCACTGTCCCTTCACCTTTCTGCCGTGGGCTATCCACCGTGCCCCACGCTGTGCCGAGGTTCAGTCATGACAACACCCGGGCCGACAACGACCGTGCCGGTGCAGATCGAAGCGGGTCCTGCGCCCGGACCGGTCCTGCCCGGTGATCTTGGAACTCCAGCCCATCCTTTCGGCGCAGTGGTTTTCGCGCATGGCAGCGGCAGCAGCCGGAACAGTCCGCGCAATCGCCAGGTCGCCGGGGCACTGCGCTCGGCGGGCCTTGTGACGTTGCTTTTCGACCTTCTGACGCCCGAAGAAGCCGCCGATCGCGCCAACATATTCGACATCCCTCTGCTGGCAGGCCGCGTTTGCGCCGCCCTGCGCTGGATCGACCGCCAACCCGGACTGGCCGGTTTGCCCATCGGCCTGTTTGGCGCCAGCACCGGTGCCGCCGCCGCGCTGGTTGCGGCTGCGCGGATGCCCGATGCTACCCGCGCCGTGGTGTCGCGCGGCGGAAGGCCGGATCTGGCGGGTGCGGCTCTGGCGCAGGTCCGTGCAGCCACGCTGCTTGTCGTCGGCGGCGAGGATCATCAGGTGATTGATCTCAACCGTGAAGCCCTCGCTGCGCTGACCTGCACGAAGGCGCTGCAGATCGTGCCCGGCGCCTCCCATCTGTTCGAGGAAGCGGGGACCCTCGATCAGGTTGTGGCTTTGGCGCAAAGCTGGTTCACGCAGCATCTGAAGGGGCCTTCCGATCATGGCCGCCGGTAAGGACAACGCCATCCGCCTGTTCCTTGCAGGGGACGTGATGACCGGTCGCGGGATAGACCAGATCCTGCGCCATCCCGGTGACCCTCAACTTCAAGAAGCCTGGGCAACTTCGGCTGCGGATTATGTGGGTCTGGCGGAAGGGCGATCGGGCCCTATCCCGCGCGGAGTGAAGGATGACTACATCTGGGGTGATCTTCTGACCGATCTGGACCGGCACGGCTGCGATTTGCGCATAGTCAACCTTGAAACGGCGATCACAACCGCCAACAAGCCCGCGCCCAAGGGCATCAACTATCGGATGAACCCGGCCAATATCAGCGTGCTGACGGCGGCACGGATAGATGCCTGCGCTCTGGCGAACAACCATGTGAAGGATTGGGGCGATGCGGGGGTGACGGAAACCCTCGACACGCTGGACCGGGCGGGCATCGCTTGCGCCGGAGCCGGGCGGGATGCTCAGGCCGCCGGGGCCGTGGCCGTGCTGCCGGTGCGGGGCGGAGGGCGGGTGCTTCTGCTGGCCTTTTGCACCTTCGACAGCGGTGTTCCGCCTGATTGGGCAGCAGGGCAAGCGCAGCCGGGTGTCAATCTTCTGCCCTCCGATCCCGTGGCGGCGGTGCAACGCGCGGTTGCCCGGCTGCGGCGGCCGGGCGATATCCTCATCGTGTCGCTGCATTGGGGCGGCAACTGGGGTCATGACGTTCCGGTCTGGCAACGCAGACTTGCCCATGCGCTGATTGATGAGGCCGGGGTGAACATGGTCTTCGGCCACTCATCCCACCATCCCAAGGCCATCGAGATCGCGGACGGCGGCATCGTCTTCTATGGTTGCGGCGACCTGATCAACGACTACGAGGGGATCGAGGGGCATGAGGTGTTTCGTCCTGACCTTGGCCTTGCGATTTTCCTGGACCTCGACCGGCATCGCGGGCCGGTTCGAAAGCTTGAACTGGTGCCATTCAAGCGGCGACGGTTCCGCCTGCAAAAAGCTGATCGGGAAGACGCCGCGTGGCTGGCGCAGACCCTCGCGCAGCAGTCCGTCGGTCTTGACCTGCGGCTGACGGCGGACGGGGCAATCCGTCACGACGGTTGAAACATGCGCGGTGACACTTGTCCGCCCAGTCGTCGGCAGGATCGCAACGCCACAAGGGAGCGGTTCCAGTCAGGGCACCAAGACGGCCGCGCCCTGCAGTTGCCCGGCACCAAGGGCATCCAGCGCCGCATTGGCGACCGGCGCAAAGATCAGCGCGGCCTTGCCAGACGGCGATCTGGCACAGGGTGTGGGCTGCCGCACCAAAGCCTCAGATGCCCAGCCTTTTGGCCGGCCCCGCCATCCGCAGCGCACGGTAGCCGATCAGCCCGGCACAAAGCAGGGGCGCCAGAGCGACCGGGTCGGCCGTTTAAGGCAGCGGGAAGACATAAACCGCATCCGCCACGCAATATTCGGCAAATCCGCCGTCGCGGGTCATAGCCGGTGAACTGCGGCGCATCGCACAGGTTTTCTGCCCCGTGCGAGCAATATGGACAGCTCCCGCAGACCTCGACGCGCAAGCGCACCGGTCCCGGACCGGGAACCGGGATCGGCAGATCGCGCAGAACCGGCCCCCCCCCGACGGCGTCAAGGATCATGGCTTTCATTGCAGCGTCCATTCCGGAGGCAAGCCAGCGCACGCGCCACCTTCACGACAATGATCGTCGTCAATTTCCGGGCGCAAGGACGACATCCTTGACTGCGATCAATGAAATCGCCCTGCACTGGGCACAGAAGCGAACAATGCCTGACAAGGTTGGAAGCCGCCTTCTTCACCAGGGCCTCCGCAATGAGAGCATCATGAAAATCTCGACACAAAGGTTGGACCCGGGATGAAGCTGACCAGCCCAGACTTCGCGCATGGCTCCAGAATTCCCCCGGAATTCACCTGTGACGGTGCCAATCTTTCCCCTGCCTTCGCCTGGACGGGGGTTCCGGTCTCCGCGATGAGCCTGCTCCTGGCGTGCTATGATCCCGATGCGCCCGGCGGCACGTTCCATCACTGGGCAGTCTATGGAATCCCTGCCCGACGGACTGGCCTGCCGGCTGGCTTTGGGCCGGATTCGCCCGAAATCGAGTTGCATCTGGCGGTGAACGATTTTGGCAGGTCAGGGTATGGCGGTCCCTGTCCGCCCCGGGGTCATGGATTGCATCACTACCACTTTCGGCTGAGCGCCCTGTCCGGTGACATCGACGCTTCCCCTGCAGCGCGTTGCGGTGAGATACGACGCAAGGCCGGTCCGCTCGAAATCGCGGTGGCAGAGCTGATTGGTCTGTATGAGAGGCCGTAATGGCGACAGCGGCTCGCCCGGGTCAGCAGGTGAAGACCTGACTTGGGATGGCGAGTTGAGGTGGGGCGTGACGACATCGGCGCGCGGCCGTGGTGGCAACCCAGGCGCTCAGCGTCGGCATATCCTTCCCGGCCGCGTCACTCTTTGGCCGGGAAATCCACGTGATGAGCGTCCCAAGCGGGGGTCGACGCGCCCCGTCCGACACCGAAGGGAAAGGTGGCGGGCAGCCCCTCGGTCTGCCGGGCCGGCAGCGGCGTGACTGCGCTTGTCTTCTCGATCCATACATATTCATCGAACTGTCGCGGCAACTCTGCCTCGAAGCAATGGCTCGCAAGCTCGGATTCGGGGCGGTAGATCACGCCAATGGCGCGTTCCAGCCGGGGCGTGGACAGTTCTGTCACCACCTCAACCCCATGACCGGGGCGCATCGGCAGGATCAAACCCGGCAAGCCGGTCAGATGGAACCGCCGCTCGTGGCTTTGGCAGTGCGAAGGGCGTACGGTCTTGACCTCCATCGCGCCGCCCCACTGTCGGTGGCGTCAGCCACGGCGCCATGGTCGGTGCCAAAGCCGTTGCGATCGGATTGCTCCCCCAAGCCGCGTGCGCACTTCTCGCCAAGATTGCACTTGCCACGCCGGGAAATCTCGGTCGCGCGGGCATCGCCGATGTGCGAATTATGCGCCCAGACCATGGCTTTGGCCTTCGGGCCATTATGCTGCATGACGTTTTGAAGCGTCTCGTACATGTGCCCGTCGCGAAGGTTCCCTGATGCGCGCAAGCCGTAATAGATCACGCGGTAATAGCGCTCGGCATTGGTCACGAGACAGGCATTCTGCTGGGCATCGAGCAGACGGTCCCCATCCTTGCGGACCTGCTCCAGCCGCTTGCGGCGCAGATCGACCAGAACTTGCGTGACATCCCCGGCGCAGCCTCGGTAGCGGCCGATCCGGGCGGCATCGGGCCAGTCAGCCTCGACTGCGACGATGGTAAAGCCCTTTTCCTTGATCAGACGCTGGGTCAGGCGGGCGCGAAAGCGGTAGAACTCGGCCGCGACCGTGACTCGCCTCGCCAATCAGCACGACACGGCGGTCGCCGATGCGGCCCAGCAGCGGTGCCAGATCGGCGGTCTCGGCGCTTTGGAAATCCTCGGCTGCGCGCTATCAGGTCGGGCAGGCTGTCAGGCGTCATTGCGGAGGCAGGCAGCGGCTGCGTCCTTCCGATGTCGGGTGCGGGCGGCACACCCTCCCGCCCCTGATAACCGATCAGCGGCACGAACCGCAGATCGGCCAGATCTTCCTGCAAGAACTGCCCCTTTTCCTGGCGCGTGACCCGAACAAGCTCCTGTGCCCGGGGGTCCAGTCCCCCGGTCACCACCATGCGGCCACCGGGGGCAAGCTGGTTCTTCAGCACTTCCGGCAGGAAAGGCGCGCCTCCCGATACCAGAATCGCGTCAAACGGCGCCTTTTCGATCCACCCTTGGGTGCCGTCGTCGTGGCGCAGCTGAAAATTCCGGCATCCTATGTCCATCAAAGTGGCGGCGGCCCTTTCGGCATGTTGGCCGACCCGTTCGATGATGAACACCTGACCCGCGATCATGGACAGAACGGCCGCGACATATCCCGTGCCCGCTCCGATCTCGAGCACCCTTTCACCGCCCTTCAGGCCCAGGGCCTCGATCATGCAGGCCACAACATGGGGTTGGATCAGTGTCAGTCCCTCGGCAATCGGAACTGGCTGGTCTGCCTGGGCGCTGGCGCGCAGATACGTGGGCAGGAATTCATGGCGAGGGATCAGACGCATCGCTGACAGGACTTTCTCATTTCGCACCCCCCGTGCCGCAATCTGTCGGCTCACCATCCCCCAACGCTGTCTTGTGGGGTCTTCCACAATCGGCGCTCCCCTTCAGGAAGACCGATTTGCCCGTGGGCCGTGAGGCTGGCAGTGATGGCGGTCAATGCGTAGCCGCACCGATACCTCCAAAGTGCGCCTCCAAGCCGCCATTGGATAAGCTGCCATGCGCCACACCCTCACCCCAACAACGTTGCGTTGGTCGTCACTGCCTCTTGCGATAGTAGCGATGGGGCTCCCCCCGGATGAGGTGCCGGGCAATAGCCCTGCCGAAGCGCCCGGCGAAGCCCCTGCCGAGGCACCCCCTGGCAACCCGCCTGAATTCCCCTCGGCCCCCCCGCCTGAAAGCGAGCCTGCAACCCCGACAGAACTTCCCCAGGTTCAGCCGCCGCCGGAATTCCTGGCGGCGGGGTGAAACGACATTGCCGCGCATCGCATCGCACCGCACCGCATCTGAGGGGTTGGCTGAGATGCCCATCGGACAATCGTCCTCACTGCGGGTTGGCGATTATGTCATGGCGATCGGCAACCCGTTCGGGCCGGAGCAGACGGTCACGCTGGATAGTGCCAGCGCCCTTGGCCGCCGGGGCCTGGGGATCGAAGGATATGAGAACTTCATCCGGACCGATGCCCCGATCAACCCCGGAAACTCGGGCGGCGCGCTGATTGCGCAGATCATGCAGGGGGGCGCTGCTGAAGCGGCGGGCTTGCGTCCGCGCGACGTGATTGTTGCGCTGGATGAAGAGGCGGTCACCAATGCGGCGGCCCGGCGCTGGCTGATCGGCCTGCGGACGCCAGAGCAGAAGGCCACGCTGGATACCATGCGCGACGGCATGCGGATGTCGGTGGAGGCGGTTGCGGGAGCAGCGGACCAGACGATGAGACAGCAACGCCTCGGCAGCGACGAGGCCGAACAACCGCAGCGCCTGCAGGCTATGTCGCTGACTGAAGCTCAACGCGGCCTGGCTGTCGCGGCCGTCGCACCGGTGAGCGGTGCCTCCCGCGCGGGCCTGATGGTCGGCGACCGCGTCACTGCCGTCGGCAACACCCCCGTCAACCGGATCGACCAGTTCCACGACGCCGTCGTCGCGGCCCCTCCGGACGATCCGGTTCTGATCGAGGTCGAGCGGCAGGGCACCGCATTCTTCATCGCCCTTCCCCAGCCGCCAATCGTCCCGTGATCGGACACCATATGAACGACAGAGGATCAACAGGGCCGATCAGCGAAAATGCCGAAATCGCGGCGTGTTTACAGGACTATGCCGCCCTTCTGGAACAGCAGGGCGACGACAGTTTTCGTGTCCGCACCTATCAGGAAGCGGCCGATCATGTCGGCTCATTGCCAATCCCTTTGCGCGACATTCTTGCACAGGAAGGCGTTGCCGGCCTGATCGCCCAGCCCAAGATCGGACGGGGCATCGCGGCCGCGATCGCCGAGATGCTGACCACCGGCCGCTGGTCGCAGCTTCACCGTCTGCGCGGCGATGCGGCACCAGCGCAGCTGTTCATGACCATCCCCGGTATCGGACCCGCACTGGCCCGACGTCTTGCCGATGACGAGGATCTCGAGACACTTGAGGAACTGGAAATTGCCTTGCAACCAGGCGGGCGCCCGATCCCCGGCTTTGGTCGTCGCCGCAGGCAGCTGGTCCTGTCGCAGGTCAGCGAACGCCTTGGCCGTATCAGAACAGCCCGGCGCGGCATGGGGGCCGTCACACCGCCGCCGGTCAGCCTGCTGCTGGACGCAGACAAGCTTTACCGCGAACGCGCCGCAGCCGGTCAATTGCGCCTGATCGCCCCGAAACGCTTCAACCCCGGGGGGGCGGCATGGCTGCCCGTGATGCATGCCCGGCGCGACGACTGGCACCTGACCCTGATGTGGTCGAACACCGCCCGCGCGCATGAACTGGGCAAGACCCACGACTGGCTGGTGGCGTATTTCCGAAAGGATGGCCAGCCCGAGGGGCGCTGCACGATCGTGACCGAAACGCGCGGGCCACTGGCGGGCAAGCGTGTCGTGCGCGGCCGCGAGGCGGAATGCGAGGCCCTGCTGTCCCCTCCCGACAAATCAGCACAAAGCGGAAGCTGAGGACTGCGCCACGTGACGCTTCATTGATTGGCCTGAGGTTCCACACGGATGGGCACCCGAGATGTCCAGCCTGTAGCGGTTCCTCATTGGTTGCCCGGCTGGAGCTGCGTCCTCACATTGCGCTTGTTCGAAGGTTCTGGCCGTCTGGCGCTGCACCGGTGATCGGCCTTTGTGACAAGGCAGGCCACGTGAAAACTCTACAAGCGCGCTGAACTCACGCCAATGAGGCTTGGGCACGCATCCGGCAACCGTGCCTCCACTGTCGCCCGAAACGATCGCAGTCAGAGCCTGACGCCGGTCTTGGCATCGAACAGCTTGGCGCGGTCCATCTCGACTTCAAAATGAAAGACAGTACCACCCGGGCGCGCGTCCTGCGGGCGGACGCGGGCGATCAGGTCCTGCCCGCCGATTTCGAAGACGATCATGGTGTCAGGGCCGGTCGGCTCTTCCACGACAACGGGTCGCTCGAACACAAAGCGGTCCGGGCCCGGAAGTTGCGTGCCGGCGGCGAAGATCGTCTCGGGGCGGAGGCCAAGAATAACGGCGCGACCGTCGGATCCGGCCATCCGGTCGGCTGTGCGCTCGGGCAGCGGGAAGCGAAGCTGCGAAGCACCTTCGCCGCAGAGGACCGCCATTCCGCCGTCGCGAACCAGTCTCCCGGGAAGCATGTTCATCGGGGGCGACCCCATGAAGCCCGCGACGAAAAGATCGGTGGGGTCTTCGTAAACGGTCGCGGGGTCGGCAAGCTGGCGGATATGGCCCTCGTCCATCACGGCGATGCGGGAGGCGAGCGTCATCGCCTCGATCTGGTCGTGGGTGACATAGACCACGGTCTTGCCAAGGCGCTGGTGCAGTTTCTTGATCTCGGTCCGCATCTCGATGCGCAGCTTGGCGTCAAGGTTCGACAGCGGCTCGTCGAAGAGGAAGACCTCGGGCTTGCGGACCAGCGCGCGGCCCATCGCCACCCGCTGGCGCTGCCCGCCCGAAAGCTGGCCGGGCTTGCGGTGAAGGAGGTGGCCGATCTGCAGAAGCCCCGCGAATTCCGCCAGCGCCGCCGCCTGCGCCGCCTGCGGCACCCGGCGCGTTTCCATCCCGAAGGTGATGTTGTCGCGCACGGTCTTGGTCGGATAAAGCGCGTAGGACTGGAAGACCATCGCGATGTCGCGGTCGCGCGGCGGCACGTCGTTGACGCGGCGATCCCCGATCAGGATGTCGCCCGCGCTCAGCGTCTCCAGCCCCGCGATCAGGTTCAGAAGCGTGGACTTGCCGCAGCCCGAGGGACCGACAAGCACGACGAACTCGCCCGGCTCGATCTGAAGGTCGATGCCCTTTATCACCTCGGTCGCCCCGAAGTTCTTGCGCACCCCTTTGAGCGTGATCCCGGCCATGCCCTATCCCTTCACCGCGCCAGCGGCGAGGCCGCGTACGAACCAGGCGCCCGCCACCACATAGACGGCCAGCGTCGGCAGTGCCGCGATGATCGCCGCGGCCATGTCGACGTTGTATTCCTTCACCCCGGTCGAGGTGTTGACCACGTTGTTCAGCGCCACCGTCACCGGGTTGCTTTCGCCCACGGTGAAGGCGATGCCGAAAAGGAAGTCGTTCCAGATCTGGGTGAACTGCCAGATCACCGTCACGACGATCGCCGGGATCGACATCGGCAGGACGATACGGAAGAAGATGCCGAAGAACCCCGCCCCGTCGATCTGCGCGGCCTGCACGATGCCGTCCGACACGCCGATGAAGAAGTTGCGGAAAAAGAGCGTGGTGAACGCGAGGCCGTAGACGGTGTGGACGAATATGAGGCCTGGGATCGTGCCGGCCAGTCCCAGTTCGCCCAGCGTGCGGGCCATCGGCAACAGGATCACCTGGAACGGGATGAAGGCGCCGAAAAGCATCAGTGCGAAGATCGCGTCCGCACCGCGAAAGCGCCACTTGGTCAGGGCATAGCCGTTCAGCGCGCCAAGGAAGGTCGAGATCAGGACCGCCGGCACCACCATCAGCACCGAGTTCGCGAAATAGGGCGCAAGCCCGTTGCAGCGCACACCGACGCAGGCCGCATTCCACGCCTTGGCCCAGGCTTCGGTGCTGATCGCGCGGGGCGGGGCCAGCAGCGTGCCTTCGCGGATCTCCGCCAGCGACTTCAGCGAGGTCGAGACCATCACGAACAAGGGCACGAGGTAGTAGACGCAGAAAAGGCCGAGCACAGCGAAGAGCAGCACCCGCTGCACGTTCTGCCCCCAGCCTTTCGACCTGACGATGCCGGATACCTGCCTCATCTGCGTCGAAGCTCGGAATAGAGGTAGGGCACGATGATCGCGATCACCGTCATCAGCATCATCACCGCACTTGCAGCCGCAAGGCCCAACTCGCTGCGCTGGAAGGCGAAGGCATACATGAAGGTCGCGGGCATGTCGGTGGCATAGCCCGGACCGCCCCCGGTCAGCGCCACCACAAGGTCGAAGCTCTTGATCGCAAGGTGGCTGAGGATGATCACCACCGACATGAGCACCGGGCGCATCATTGGCAGCACGATCCGCATGTAGGTGCGCATCGGCCCGGCGCCGTCGATCGCGGCGGCCTTCAGAAGCTCGTCATCGACCGACCTCAGGCCCGCCAGAAACAGCGCCATCGCGTAGCCCGAGGATTGCCAGACCCCGGCGATCACCACGGTGTAGACCGCGTAGTCGGGGTTCACCAACCAGTCGAAGCGGAAGCTTTCAAAGCCCGCCTGCTGCATCACCCGCTCGATCCCGAGGCCGGGGTTCAGGATCCATTTCCAAACCGTGCCCGTCACCACGAACGACAGCGCCATCGGGTAAAGGTAGATCGTGCGGATCACGCCTTCGATGCGGATGCGCTGGTCCAGAAGGATCGCCAGAACCATGCCGATCACCAGGCAAAGGGCGACGAACAGCACCCAGAAGATCACCAGATTGGACAGCGCCACGTTCCAGCGCGGGGTGCTCCACAGCCGTTCGTACTGCAAGAACCCGACAAGCTCATAGTTCGGCAGCACGCGCGAGCGGGTGAAGGAAATCCAGACCGTCCAGAGGATGAAGCCGTAGACGAAGACAAGGCTTGCCGCGAACAGCGGCGAAACCACGATCAATGGCAGCCGCCGCTCCAATGCACGCCCGAAGTTGCTGCCCATGCCGGCTTCCCCCGCCCGTCGCGCGCGCCCCGGGGCCGGTGGACGGCCCCGGGGCATGGCCGTCACATCGCCCGCTGGATCGCTTCGGCCAGTGCGGTCGTCGCGTCTTTCGAGGGCATGTCGGAGTTGAAGAACGTGGTCACCACGTCGAGGATCTCGCCCCTGACCGAGCGTGGAATGGCCATCTCATGCGCCATCGACGGCAGCAGCGCACCCGCCGCGGTCGCCTTCAGGAGGTCCGCCTGCGACCGCTTGGCGCAATCGTCGAAGTCATCCAGCGGCACGTCGGTCCGCGCCGGGATCGACCCCTTGGCAAGGTTGAAGGTCTTCTGGAACGCGGGCGACATGATCAGGCTGGCCAGCACTTGCTGGCCCTTCAGGTTCTCCTCCCCCGCGACCTTGAAGAAGGTGAAGCTGTCCGAGTTCAGCACGAAGCCGTCGCCGGGGGTGGGAATGCAGTAGAAGTCCTTGCCCGGCACCAGACCGGCGGCAAGGAATTCGCCCTTGGCCCAGTCGCCCATGATCTGAAAGCCCGCCTCGCCCCGGATCACCATGGCGGTGGCCAGATTCCAGTCACGCCCGGAAAAGCCGTCATCGACGAAACCGCGCAGGATGCGCAGCTGATCGAACGCGGCGACCATCGTTTCCGAGGTCAGCGCCTCTGGGTCAAGCTCGACCAGCGCCTTGCGGTAGAAGTCAGGGCCGCCGACACCCAGCACCACATCCTCAAAGACGGTGGCGTCCTGCCAGGGCTGGCCGCCATGAGCCAGCGCCACCAGCCCGGCCGCCTCCAGCTTCTCGGCGGCGGCGTTGAACTCCGCCCATGTGGTCGGCATCTCGGTGATGCCGGCTTTCTCCAGCGCTATGGGGCTGGCCCAGATCCAGTCCACGCGGTGGATGTTTACTGGCGCGGCAACGTATTTGCCGTCGTACTTCATGATCTCGGCCAGAACCGGCGGCAGGACGCTGTCCCAGTTCTCGGCCGTTGCCACGGCCTGCACATCGTTCAGGCTGCCTTCGCGCGCCCATTCCTGGATGCCGGGGCCTTTCAGCTGCACGGCCGTCGGCGGATTGCCGGCCACGACGCGCGCCCGCAGCGCGGTCATCGCTGCGTCGCCGCCGCCACCGGCAATCGGAGAATCGATCCAGGTGCCGCCCAACGCCTCGAACGCGCTTTTCAACTCGCCCACGGCCTTGGCCTCGCCGCCCGAGGTCCACCAGTGCAACACTTCCACGGTGCCCTGGGCAAAGGCGCCGCTTGCGTAGACGCTGCCCAGCAGCGCGGCAACGGCGGTCAGTCTCCGAAACTCGATCATCGCTCTCTCCCTTCAGAAGTGAACCCACGCGCCAATGCGCGTTTCCCCGGACAATCGCGGGGCCGCAGTGCGGCAGCGCCCATTTTTCCGGCTCAACCGCGGCTCCGCTGCCTTTTGCTGCCAATTTCACATTTTAAGCGGGGCAGTGGCATTGACGACCGTCAACGTTTGAGCCTGCGGTTCCGCCGACCGGTATTCCCGGGCAGCCCGCCAAAGGAGCCGCGCCGATGCAGATATCGCCCGCAAGCGCCCGGTTCAGCTGCACATCTTCGCTGCAAGTGATCGCGCGGACGGCCAGGGTCGGAAGGTCGAAGCGTCCAAAGCTGACGGGTATCTTCAACCAGAAGGCAAGATCGGCTGCCAGAGCGACAAAGGCCTCTTGCGTCTTGATGACCTGCTCTTCACCCGGCATTGCATTCCGGAACGCAGCCTTGTCGCCCAACGGGCCGCCTCCGGGCTGTCAGCCGAGGCTGTCGTCACATCCGCAAATCGCGCAGGGGTATGCGCAATGCCCTCGCGACCCGACGACACTTTCCCTGGCTGATCTGCAGCGGCAGCACGGCCCTGCAGCAATTATGGCTTGACCTCAGGCCTCGCTCTTTCCCGGACGGACTCATCCCCCGGCTTCCGTAACATGGGCCTGTCGTGGTCTGCTGCCGCTCCTTTGATCGCAAGGCGAGCAGCAAGGCAGATGAACCTTGGGCACAGGCACCGCGACACGGGTCTGGTGCCAGCTGACCCGAAGTGGCCTGATCCGCTTTGTCAGGCAGGGGCGTTCTTCAATCGGCTGCCGAATTACGATGCCGAAATCCGTTGGCTTGGGGCCTGTTGGCCATCACGAGTGCCCCCTGCCCGGACATTGCCCCAAGCCGAACAGTTCTCGATCAGCGCCCGCAAGACGTCAGTGTGACTGATCTGGCCGACCAGCTTTCCGTCAAGCGGTACCGGGAACCGGCGGTATTGACTGGCAAGGAAGCGTTCCGCCGCGCCGACAAGGTCAAGATCGACGCCAGGCGTTGCCACAGCCCTGGTCATGAGGGCGGCAGCCTGACCGCCCCTTTCCTAATAATACGCGCCGTGCAACGCGGCGCGCAGGCAGTCCTTCTTGGACAGCACGTCGACAAGGCGGCCCTCGTCGCCAACCATCACAACCCGGTCTTGAAGGTCTTCGCTGATCGTCTTCGTGCCGCCGGAAAACCACACAAGGTTGTCATCGCAGCAGTCGCCGGAAAGCTCGTCACAATCGCGAACGCCCTTTCCGAATCTATCCAAAAAGGCGCCGCTCAGCCTGTCCAAGAAATCCAGTTGCCAGGGCCTCCTAAGTTGGTCGCAGCTTTGCATCCCCGGACGTCTGAACCCTTGGGGCATTGACCTGTGCCAACCGGCGGCAGCCAACCGCGAGGGCAGATCTTGCACCTGCCTCAAGGGACGCCCGGTGCGGGCGTTGATCCACATCAACGCCCGCACCGCTACGTTTGATAGATTTCCAGCGATCTGCGGCAGCGGTGCGGTGTCAGCCTTCCGGTTCTGGTAGCCCCTGCTTGGACAATATGAGGGAGACCCGGATGGCGCATGTCGTGGTACTCGGCGCTGGCCTTGGCGGCACGATCGCGGCCTATGAACTGCGTGAAAAGCTTGCAGCGGATCATTCCGTTTCGGTGATCTCCAACGGCAGCCACTTCCATTTCGTGCCTTCGAACCCATGGGTTGGCGTGGGCTGGCGCGACCGTGCGGCGATCGAGGTCGATCTTGCGGCTGTCTTTGCCAAACGCCGCATCACGCTGCATCCACAGGGCGCAAAACGCCTGCACCCGGCCGACCGCCGGATCGAACTGAACGACGGCGGATCGGTCAGCTACGACTATCTTGTAATCGCCACTGGCCCCGATCTTGCCTTTGACGAGATCGAGGGCTTTGGCCCCGGGGCGCACACCCAGTCCATCTGCCATGTCGATCATGCGCTGCAAGCCAAGCAGGCGGTGGATGCCTTGATCGCAAAGCCCGGCCCGGTGGTGATCGGGGCGGTGCAGGGGGCTTCATGCTTCGGCCCGGCCTATGAATTCGCCTTCATCCTCGACAAGGCGCTGCGCGACGCGAAAGTGCGCGACCGGGTGCCGATGACCTTTGTCACCTCCGAACCCTATATCGGGCATCTCGGGCTGGACGGGGTGGGCAACACCAAGGGCCTGCTGGAAGGCGAAATGCGCCAGCATCACATCAAGTGGATCTGCAACGCCCGACTCGACAAGGTGGAGAAGGACAAGCTTCTGGTTTCCGAGATCGCCGAGGACGGCTCGGTGCTGACCTCGCATGAAGTGCCGCAGGTCTTTACCATGATGCTTCCCGCCTTTCGCGGCATCGAAGCGGTACGCGGCATCGAAGGGCTGACCAATCCGCGCGGCTTCATCCTTGCCGACAAGCACCAGCGCAATCCAGCCTTCCCAGAGGTGTTTGCCGTGGGCGTCTGCGTGGCTATCCCGCCCGTCGGCAAGACGCCGCTTCCGGTGGGGGTGCCGAAGACCGGCTTCATGATCGAATCCATGGTCACCGCCACCGTGCAGAACATCGACCGGCTGATCCATGGGCTGGCACCCGACGCCGTGGCCACCTGGAACGCCGTCTGTCTTGCCGATTTCGGCGACAGCGGCATCGCCTTCATCGCGCAGCCGCAGATTCCACCGCGCAACGTGAACTGGTCGTCTTCGGGCAAATGGGTCCATCTGGCCAAGATAGCCTTTGAGAAATACTTCCTCTACAAGATCCGGAGCGGCAAATCCGAGCCCTTCTACGAGCGGTTGGCGTTGCAGGCGCTGGGGATCGAAAAACTGAAGGAAATCAAGCTAGATACTTGATGGGCTGCATCATCGCGCACGTTCTGTCGTCAACGAATCCCCTTGGCAATCGCGCCATGGGACAGGAAAGGAGAATCATATGTCACTTGATCGTATCGTCATGGCCTTCGCAGGCTTCATGGTGCTTTTGTCGGTGGCGCTGACCGTCTGGGTCTCGCCCTATTTCGTCTGGCTGACGGTCTTTGTCGGTGTCAACCAGATGCAGTCCGCCTTTACCGGGTGGTGCCCGGCGGCCATGGCCTTCAAGTGGCTTGGCGTAAAACCCGGCACCGCGTTCTGACCCGGCGCCCTTTGGCGCCCGACTCTGCGGGCCGCCTGCGCCAACGCCTGTCTTTCAGCACATGAAGTGGACCGATCATGCGAACCTTGATTGCCATAGTCGCCATGTTGGCGGCATTCCCCCTTTCGTCCCTGGCAGAGGAGGTCCCCCTGGCCCCGGTGTCGGTGACGGAATGGAAGGCGGTCTATGGCCGGATCGAGGCGCGCAGCCGCATTCCGGCCCGCGCAAGGCTGGGTGGAACACTGGTGTCGCTTGACGTCTCCGAAGGTGACATGGTGACGGCCGGGCAGGTCCTGGCCCGGGTGGTCGATGCGAAGATCGACTTCCAGCTTGCCGCCATCGACGCGCAGCTGCAGGCGCTCTCTGCGCAGCTGGACAATGCCAAGGCCGAGCTGGCCCGCGGCGAGGACCTCCTGACGCGCGGCGTGACGACGGCGCAAAGGCTGGATGCCCTGCGAACCCAGGTCGATGTCCTTACCGGCCAGATCGCGGCTGTCGCCGCCGACCGAAAAGTGGTGGAACAGCAGGCGCTTGAGGGGGCGGTCCTCGCCCCGATCGCGGGCCGGGTGCTGGCCGTGCCGGCAGCGGCTGGTGCCGTCGTGCAGCCTGGCGAGGCGGTGGCGATGATCGGCGGCGGCGGGATATTCCTGCGCATCGCGGTTCCGGAACGGCATGCCGCCAACTTGCAGGAGGGTGCCGCGATCGAGATCGAGACCGCTGCCGGGCCAACGCAGGGCAGTCTTGCGCGGATCTTTCCGCTGATCGAGAATGGCCGTGTGATCGCGGATGTGGACGTGCCGGACCTGCCGGACAGCTTTATCGACGCCCGGGTCCTGGTGCGCCTGCCGATCGGGACCCGCTCTGCGCTGATGGTCCCGGAAGCGGCGGTAGTCACCCGCTCCGGCCTCGATTTCGTCGAGGTCGCCGGCCCCGAAGGTTCGATCCTGCGCGCCGTCGTTCTTGGGCAGCGCCAGACGCTTGACGGTGCGCCAATGATCGAGGTGCTCTCCGGTCTGATCGTCGGCGACCGCGTGGTGACTGGAAATGAATAAGGCCCCCGAAACGCCCGGCCCGGGCCCCGATCTGGGAATTGCCGGGCGACTGACGCGTGCCTTCATCGCCTCGTCCCTGACGCCACTGTTCATACTTGCTGCGGTGGCGATGGGGCTGGTGGCCCTGACTTCGCTGCCGCGCGAAGAGGAACCGCAGATTTCCGTTCCTCTGGTGGATATCCATCTGCAGGCACCCGGGCTGCGCGCCGAGGACGCGGTCAAGCTGGTAACCGAGCCGCTGGAAGGCATCGTCAAGGGCATCGACGGGGTCGATCATGTCTACTCCTCGACCCGCGACGACTACGCAATGGTCACGGTGCGCTTCAAGGTCGGTACCTCGGCGGATGCTGCTGTGCTGCGGGTGCGCGACAAGCTGAGCGCCAATTCCGACAGGATTCCGGTCGGCATCCCGCAGCCGCTGATCGTCAGTCGCGGCATCGACGATGTGGCGATCGTTTCGCTGACCCTCGCCCCCAAACCGGGCGTCGAAGGCATCACCGCCAACGACCTGACGCGCATCGCCCGCGAGCTGCGGACCGAGGTCGCCAAGACCGAAGACGTCGGTCTGACCTATCTGGTCGGCGAAGTGCCCGAACAGATCCGCATCGCGCCAGACCCCGAACGGTTGGCGCTCTACGGCGTGACCCTGCAGCAACTGGCGGACAAGGTGGCCAATGCCAACCGCTCGCTGAACACCGGACGACTGCGCGATGACGGCGAACAGATCGATCTGGTGGCGGGGGAAACGCTGGTGGCCCCGGCCGAAATCGCCAACCTGCTTCTGACCACGCGCGACGCCCGGCCGGTCTATGTGGCCGACGTGGCAGATGTCAGCTTCGTGTCCGAAGCCTCGGACGTGATCGTTGCCAATGTCAGCCGCGCCGAAGACGGCAGCATCACCCGCACGCCCGCCGTCACACTTGCCGTGGCCAAACGCGCCGGGGCCAATGCGGTGATCGTGGCCGAGGCTGTACTGCGCCGGGTCGAGGCGCTTGAAGGCAGCCTTATCCCGGAAACCGTCGCCGTCATCATCACCCGCGACTACGGCGAAACGGCGAATGACAAGGCCAACGAACTGCTGTTCCACCTGGGCCTGGCCACCATTTCCATCGTGGCGCTGGTCTGGCTTGCAATTGGCTGGCGCGAGGCGCTGGTGGTGGCGGTGGTGATCCCCGTCACGATCCTGCTGACGCTCTTCGCGGCCTGGGTCATGGGCTATACGCTGAACCGGGTATCGCTTTTCGCACTGATCTTCTCGATCGGGATTCTGGTTGATGATGCGATCGTGGTAATCGAGAACATCGCCCGGCACTGGGCGATGCGCGATAGCCGCAGCCGCCTGACCGCCGCCGTCGAGGCAGTGGCCGAGGTAGGCAACCCCACCATCGTCGCGACACTGACGGTGGTGGCCGCGCTTTTGCCGATGCTCTTCGTGTCGGGCCTGATGGGTCCCTACATGAGTCCGATCCCCGCCAATGCCAGCGCGGCAATGATCTTTTCCTTCTTCGTGGCGGTGATCATCACGCCCTGGCTGATGGTCAAGATTGCCGGTCGCGCGCCAATGGCCGCGCATTCCCATGCCGGCACCTCCGGTGGCCATCCCGGCGGGTTCCTAGGCCGGGCCTACAGTATGGTGGCGCGGCCTCTGCTGCGCACCAAGACCCGCAGCCTGACGTTCCTTCTGATCACGGCTGTCTTGTCCTTTGGCTCGCTTTCGCTGCTTTTCACCAAGGATGTGACCGTCAAGCTGCTGCCCTTCGACAACAAGTCCGAGCTTTCCGTGGTGATCGACCTGCCCGAAGGAGCATCGGTCGAGGCGACCGACCGGGTGGCGCAGGATGTAGCCCGCACGGTCCTGCAACTGCCCGAAGTCGTGGCGGTTCAGACCCATGCCGGCACCGCCGCCCCGTTCAACTTCAACGGGCTGGTGCGGCATTACTACCAGCGCGGCGAGCCGCAAATGGGCGAAGTGCAGATCACCCTCTCGCCCAAGGCCGATCGCGACCGGCCCAGCCACGAGATTGCACTGGATATCCGCGCCCGGCTCGGGTCCCTGACGCTGCCCGAAGGCACCAGCCTGAAAACCGTTGAGCCGCCGCCCGGACCGCCGGTAATCGCCACCCTTCTGGCCGAAGTCTACGGCCCCACCGCCGAGGCAAGGCGGGCCGCCGCGGCCAAGTTGCGCGAGGCCTTTGAATCGGTGCCCTTTGTCGTCGATGTCGACGACAGCTTCGGCACCCAGCCACGCCGCCTGCGCGCCACGATCAGCACCGACGATCTGGAATTCTTCAGCGTCGAGGAAAGCGATGTGTTCGACACGCTGACAATCCTGAACGGCGGGCGGACGGTGGGTTATTCGCATCGGGCGGAAGGCCGCCAGCCGATCCCGATCCGCATCGCCCGCGCCAACGGCGACAGGGTTCTGGACGAACGGTTCCTTTCGACGCCGATCCCCGCAAACGTCCTGCCCGGCGCGCGCGGGGTGGTCGAACTCGGTGACGTGATCCGCATTGCCGAAGAACGGGCGTCGTTCCCGGTGTTCCGCCACAACGGACGCGACGCGGAAATGGTGACCGCCGAAATGGCCGGCAGCTTCGAAGCCCCGCTTTACGGCATGATCGCGGTCGGACAGGCACTGGACGCGATGGACTGGGCCCCCGGCACCAAACCCATGATCAGCCTTTACGGCCAGCCCGAGGATGAAAGCCGCACCACGATTCTGTGGGACGGCGAATGGGAGGTAACCTATGTCACCTTCCGCGACATGGGCGCAGCCTTCGCAGTGGCCCTCCTTGGCATCTATATCCTCGTGGTGGCGCAGTTCGGATCGTTCCGCCTGCCTCTGGTGATCCTGACGCCGATCCCTCTGACCTTCCTTGGCATCATGGCCGGACACTGGCTGTTCAGTGCGCCGTTCTCCGCAACCTCGATGATCGGCTTCATCGCGCTGGCGGGGATCATCGTGCGCAACTCGATCCTGCTGGTCGATTTCATCCGCAATGCCGACCCGGCGGGCAAGACCCCGGTCGATATCCTGCTCGAGGCCGGCGCCATCCGGTTCAAGCCGATCCTGCTGACCGCGATTGCCGCGATGATCGGGGCAGTGGTGATCCTGTCGGACCCGATCTTCCAGGGTCTGGCGATCTCGCTGCTGTTCGGGCTGCTGTCCTCGACCTTGCTGACCGTGCTGGTGATCCCGGCGATCTACCGCGTTCTGAAGACCTGAGCGGCTGCAAGGATCACCCCGCCCGGAAATAATGCCCCCGGCCTGCGGTTTGCCCTTCCCCCCCTTGGGTCAGGAGGCACAAAGGCGTCGCCACTGGATAACAGTTGCGACGCGGCGCTTCACCAACGGTGCGGGAAGAATGGCCAGCCCGTCACCTCCAGCGCGGGTTCAGACATATCCCTGGGCGCGGCGGGCTGCGGCCAGGACCATGGCGGCGGTCAGCGCAAGCGGGATAGTTGCGCCCCGGCCAATGCCGATCACCTCGTCGTCGTCACGGGTGCCGCCTTCGCGGATCGTGCAATCCCAGATGCCTGCAGTCGCAGTGGCCGGCCCGTGCAGCTCGATCTTCCACGCCGGAAACACCGTGCAGGCCAAGGCGAATGCCGCCTCGGTGGATGTCAACATGGCCGGGTCGATCTGGACCCCAGCAAAGACGGATTTGAGACCGCCCAGCACTTCGCGCTCCCAAGCAGGATTACCCGCCGGTCCGGTCTCAACCGTCCGGGCAAGCGCCTCGATTGCCTCGTATTCCATCTGCCATCCCTTTCCTGTCCGCTTTCGGCAGGCCCGGGTCAACGCGGGCCGCACCGCCACTGGTCAAAGGCTACAGGCCTGCGGTCTCCGCACCTTGATGCAGGTCAATGCCACGCGCACCGGACGCGACCAATCTGCACGGGTCACGCCAAGGAGGGCCGCCAAAATGAGCCGTGAGAAACACCCTGTCATCTGGTTCGAGGATCTGGGGCGCGGCGATGTCGCCCTGGTCGGCGGCAAGAATGCCTCGCTGGGCGAGATGATCGCCAACCTCGGGGCCAAAGGCATTCGGGTTCCGCCGGGGTTTGCCACCACTGCCGGGGCGTTTCGCAATTATCTCAAGGCGAACAAGTTGGACGCCACCATCGACGATACTCTGGCCAAGCTTGGCGACGGGCGCATCGCGCTGTCGGAAGCGGGCAAGGCAATCCGCAGCGCGATTATCGCGGGCGAGTTTCCCGAGGCAACGCGCCAGGCGATACTTGCCGCCTATCGCGACCTCTCGGCGCGCGCCGGCGGGGACGAAGTGGCGGTCGCAGTCCGCTCCAGCGCCACGGCCGAGGATCTGCCGGATGCCAGCTTTGCCGGCCAGCAGGAGACCTTCCTGAACGTCCGGGGCGAGGCGGCGCTGCTGGAAACCTGCCGCCGCTGCTATGCGTCGCTTTTTACCGACCGGGCCATCACCTACCGGCGGCTGAAAGGGTTTGACCACCAGAAGATCGCCCTGTCGATCGGGGTGCAGCAGATGGTGCGGTCCGATATCGGCGGCGCGGGCGTGATGTTCTCGATCGACACCGAGTCGGGCTTTGACAAGGTGGTGCTGATCAATGCCGCCTGGGGCCTTGGCGAAACCGTCGTGCAAGGCTCGGTCAGCCCGGACGAATATCAGGTCTTCAAGCCGCTGCTGGATGACGCCAAGCTGGCGCCGATCCTCGAACGCAAATGCGGATCGAAAGAACGCAAGATGATCTACGCCGGCACGCGCGGCGGCGAAACCCGCACCGTGCCCTGCTCCAAGGCCGAAAGAGCGCGGCTGGTGCTGTCGGATGCCGAGATTCTCGACCTTGCCCGTCAGGCGGTGGTGATCGAGAGGCACTATGGTCAGGCGATGGACATGGAATGGGCCAAGGACGGCGAAACCGGCCTGATCTACATCGTGCAGGCAAGGCCGGAAACGGTGCAGTCGCGCAAGGGCGGAGCGCTGCTGTCCTATCGGATCCTGTCGCACGGGGAAGAACTCTTGCGCGGCCTCAGCGTCGGGCAGGCCGTCGTCTCGGGACCGGTCTGCCTGATTGAAAGCGCCCGCGACATCGACCGCTTTGTCGACGGCTCGATCCTGGTGACCCCCACGACCGACCCCGACTGGGTGCCGATCATGAAGCGGGCGCGGGCCATCATCACCGATCACGGCGGGCGAACGTCGCATGCCGCCATCGTCAGCCGCGAACTGGGCCTGCCGGCGATCGTGGGGGCTGGCAACGCGACCGAACTTCTGCATGACGAACAAGAGGTGACGGTGTCCTGCGCCGAGGGTGACGAAGGCATCGTCTACGCTGGCCCGGCCAAATTCGAGGTCGAGGAGTTGCACCCCGAAACGGTGCCCGAAACCCGCACAAAGATCATGCTGAACCTGGCAAACCCCGCAGCCGCCTTCCGCTGGTGGCGCCTGCCGGTCGATGGCGTCGGGCTGGCGCGGATGGAATTCGTCGTTTCAAACGCGATCAAGGTGCATCCCTTGGCCCTGTCCCGCTTTGATCAGCTGAAGAACGAGACCGAAAAGGCCGCCATCGTCGAACTGACCCGCGGCTATGCCGAAAAGGGCGACTACTTCGTCGACCGGCTGGCGCAGGGCCTGTCGCGCATCGCGGCCTTCTGCTTCCCGAAGCCGGTCATCGTCCGGATGAGCGATTTCAAGACCAACGAATATGCGGGGCTTCTGGGCGGGCGCCAGTTCGAACCGGAGGAGGAAAACCCGATGATCGGGTTCCGCGGCGCCTCGCGCTATTATTCGCCCGCCTATCGCGACGGCTTTGCGCTGGAATGCCGCGCGATCCACAAGCTGCGCGAAGAGATGGGCTTCACCAATGTCATCGTGATGATCCCCTTCTGCCGCACCCTGGACGAGGCTGACCGCGTGCTGGAGGTCATGGCCGAAGCCGGGCTGGAGAGGGGGCGCTCGGGGTTGCAGGTCTATGTGATGTGCGAAATTCCGTCGAACGTCATTCTTGCCACCGAATTCGCCCGGCGCTTCGATGGCTTTTCCATCGGCTCGAACGACCTGACGCAACTGACGCTGGGGGTGGACCGCGATTCCGCGGAACTGGCCGGAGTTTTCGACGAACGCGATCCGGCCGTGCGCTGGATGATCGAGACGGTGATCGAAAAGGCCCATGCAGCGGGTGCAAAGGTCGGGCTTTGCGGGCAGGCACCCAGCAACGATCCGGCTTTCGCAAGGCTGCTGGTCGCTGCGGGGATCGATTCCATCTCGATCACGCCTGACAGCTTCCTTGCGGTGAAAACCCATGTGGCTGCCGCCGAAGCCTCCGTGCCGGCAAAGCGTTGACGGGCTAAAGGCTTTCGCCGCCGTCGATGACAAGCGCATGGCCGGTCATGAACGCGGACTGGTCCGACGCAAGATAGACGATGCTATCGGCAATCTCTTCGATCGTGGCCCAGCGCCGCATCGGAATCGACCGCTCCACATAGCTTTCAAGCGCCTGCCGCCCGCCCATCTGCAGCTCGAAGCCCTCGTTGAACGGCGTATCCACGAAACCCGGGCAAAGTGCATTGCAGCGGATGTTGTCGGCGGCGTAGTCAACTGCGATCTGGCGGGCCATCGCGACGACCGCGTGCTTGGTCGTGCAATAGGCGATCATGCCCCGGTCATACTGCACCCCCGAATTCGATGCGGTGATGATGATCGACCCCTTTCGCTGCCGTTGCATGTGCGGCATCGCCGCCCGCGCCGCCACGAAATGTGCACGCACGTTCAGCCGCCACGAGGCGTCCATCCCTTCGGTGCCGACCTCGGTCAATCGCCCCGGAATCTGAATCCCCGCATGCGAATGCAGGATATCCAGCCGGCCCTTCGCGGCGATCCGGTCGATGGCGGCGGTGACGGCGGCAGCATCGCCTGCATCCAGCGCCATGCCTTCGGCCCGGCCCCCGGCGGCAACAATCTCGGCCGCTACCCCCTCGGCGCGGGAACCTTCCAGATCGGTGACGATGACCTCCGCCCCTTCCCGCGCCAGCGCCAGCGCCCCGGCCCGGCCGATGCCGGACCCAGCCCCGGTCAGAAAGGCCACGCGTCCCGCAAGCAGCATCAGCTCTCTCCCCGCCTGGCACCGCTGCGCAGGATGATCTGTGCTGCGACCAGCAACAGCAGTGACACCGCAAGCACCATGGTGCCGATGGCATTGATCTCGGGCGTTACCCCCCGGCGGATCGAGGAGAAGACGTAGATCGGCAGCGTCGTCTCGGACCCCGCGACGAAGAACGCGATGATGAAGTCGTCAAAGCTGAAGGTGAAGCTCAGCAGGAACCCGGCAAGGATACCTGGAAAGATCAGGGGCAGCGTGACCTGCCGGAATGTTGCGAAGGGTGGCGCGTAAAGATCGGCAGAGGCTTCCATCAGGCTGCGGTCCATCCCCGCCAGCCGCGCCCGCAGGATGATGATGACCAGCGCCATCGAAAACAACGCATGCGCGGCGATAAGCGAGCCATACCCCATCGACAACTGCGGCGCCTGCCCCTCGGGCGCAAGCCGTGCCAGCAGCGGATTGATCCAGCCAAAGAGCGTGACCAGTGCGATCAAGGTCGCGATGCCGATGACGATGCCGGGCACCATCACCGCGACATAGATCAGCGCATCGGCTACGGCCCGCACCCGCCCCCGCACCCCTTGCAGGGCAAGCGCTGCCATGGTGCCGAAGACGGACGCAATCAGCGCCGAGGACAGGGCGACCACGAAACTGGTCCATAGCGCCTCCATCACGAAGGGGTTGGACAGCGCCTTGCCATACCATTGCACCGAAAACCCGGTGAACTGGCTGGCATGCCGGCCCGCATTGAAGCTGAACAGCGCGATCACCGCGATCGGCAGGTACAAAAACAGGTACACCGCTAGGGCGTAAAGGCGCATCCGGGTCCCCTTACATCAACGACACGTCTTCGCGCGCGCCGCCCAGACGGCGCATCAGCCACATGTAAAGCGTGTCGGTGACCAGCATGATCAGGACCAGCGTGACCGCGACAGCAGCCCCGAAGGCCCAGTTGCGCGATTGCAGGAACAGGTCGACCAGCGCATTGCCGATGAAAAAGACCTTGCCACCGCCCAGCATGGCAGGGATCAGGAATTCCCCCATCAGCAGAATGAAGACCAGCATGCAGCCCGTAGCCACGCCCGGCAACGACAGCGGCAGCGTGACCTGCAGGAAACCCTGCAAGGGTGGCGCACCAAGGTCGGCCGACGCCTCCAGGAGCCGCTTGTCCAGCCGTTCAAGGCTCACGTAGACCGGCAGCACCATCAGCGGCAGATAGCCGTAGACGATGCCGGTCAGCACTGCGAATGGCGTGTTGATCAGCCGGACTTCACCAAAGCCCAGCCACTCGATCAGCGCAGGCAGACCCTGCCCGCCCAGAATGAATATCCACGCATAGCTGCGGATCAGGATCGAGGTCCAGAACGGCACGATGACCAGGATCAACAGCATCGTGCGCCACTTCGGATTGGCGCGCATCGCCAGGAAATACGCCAGCGGATAGGCGATCAACAGCGACAGAAGGGTGCCCAGCGGCGCCAGAATCAGCGTATTGAGAAACGCCTTCCCGCGGGTGGGAAGGTTGGCATATTGCTCAAGAGTGAAGGCGGGGACGTAGCCGCCCGCCGCCTCCCTCTCGCCGAATGAAAATACCAGAACGAAACACAGCGGCAGCACCAGCATGACCGCAAACCACACCCCGGCTGGGGCGAGGAGAAGCCATGTGGAAAGCCGCCGCTGCATGTCTTCAGGCCGACTTGAACCGAGCCATCAGCTCGGCCCGGTTCGCGTCGGTCAGGGTCGCCGCCGCCCCGAACTCCAGCGCGCTGAGAAGCTCGGCCGCCGGGTAGAGGATCGGGTCGTTCAGCATCTCGGGTGGCAGCAGCGCGTTCACTCGGGCATCGGCCACAGGGTAGCCATGGAAGAGAACCTCTTTCGCGTTCACTTCGGGCTTCAGCAGGAAGTTGATCAGCGCATAGGCCGCGTCGCGGTGCGGCGCCCCCTTGGGGATGGCGTAGAAGTCGGACCAGAGCTCGCCCCCCTCCTTGCCAAGCACATAAACGATTTCCGGCATGTCGCGGTTCAACTGCTTGCCGTCGCCGGTCCAGGCGATCGTCATCCAGGCATCGCCCGACCGCATCGACGGCTGGTAGTCCGAGCTGATCGCAAAGAGATGCGGCTTGGTGGCCAAGAGCAACTCCTCGGCCTTGGCGAGTTCTGCCGGGTCGATCGAGTTGAACGAATAGCCGTAGTATTTCAGCGCGGCGCCGATGGTGGTCAGCTGATAGTCATGCACCATGGTGCGCCCACTGAACGTGGTCTGGGTGAGGTCGAAAAACTCCTTCCAGGTCGTGGGCGTTGTGCCGCCGGTGTAGTTGGTGTTCACCGCAAAGCCCGTCGTGCCCCAGTTCTTCGGCACCGCATAGATCTTGCCGTCCACCGTTCCCGGCCCGGCAAACCGCTGGTCAAAGCTGGCCGGGTCGTAGTTCGGCACCAGCGTCAGGTCCAGTTCCTCGATCAGGTCCTGCTCGACATAGGTGGTGATGGTATAGTTCGTCGGCACGAACACATCCCAGCCGCTGCCGCCCGCCTGAAGCTTGGCCAGCATCTCTTCGTTCGACCCGAAGACGTTCACCTGCACTGCAGCACCGGTTTCGGCTGCAAAGGCGTCAAAGTTGGCAGGGTCATGATAGTTGGGCCAGGTGGCCAGGATCACCCTGTCACCGATGCCTTGCGCAAAGGCAGGCCGCGGCATCAGCCCCGGCATCGCGGCCCCAAGCGCGGCGCTGGCGGCGCCAAGCCCGGTCACGCCAAGAAAATGCCGGCGCGTCACCGAGCCTTTCTGATAGCGCCGCAGTTCCTCCATGAACTTCCGGCGCGAGATATGGTCGATCTTGTCGGTCACTGCTGAAGTCTCCCCATTGGTTGGTTGCGGTCAGTTATGTCTCAGTATCAATCCTGTCCCAGTATCAGGCCCGTCTCCGGGGCCCATGAAATGAACCCGGCATCGCCCGGCGCAAAGCCGCCCTCGCTTGCCTCGGCCTGGCGCGCGACAAGCACCAGAAGATCGCCCAGGGTGGCATGGCGGACGAGGTATTCGGTATGCTCGCCCAGAAAGATGCGGTTGATGACGCTCACCGGCTCCGCGCCGCCGCGCGGAGCATGGGTCAGCCCGATCTGCTCGGGCCGGATGCTGAGCGAGGCCTTCGTCCCCTGTTCAAGCGATCCCGAAAGCCGCCCGGCAAAACGCTGGCCCAAAGCCGTCTCGACCTGCCCGTCCTTGCCGGACTGGGCGGTCACGATCCCGTCGATGAAGTTGGACTTTCCCACGAAATCCGCGACATAGCGGCTGACGGGTTGATCATAGAGCGCATTTGGCGAGCCCGACTGCACGATCCGCCCCCCCCGCATGATGCAGATGCGGTCCGACATCGACAGCGCCTCTTCCTGGTCATGCGTGACCAGCACGAAGGTGATCCCAAGCTGCCGCTGCAATGTCTGCAACTCGATCTGCATCTCGCGCCGCAGCTTGCGGTCAAGCGCCGCCAGCGGTTCGTCCAACAGCAGCAGCTTCGGCTCGTTCACGATGGCGCGCGCCAGCGCCACGCGCTGCTGCTGGCCGCCCGACATCTCCCAGATCCGGCGCGGGCCAAAGCCCGACAGGCGCACCATCGCCAGCGCGCGATCCACCTTCTGCGCCACCTCTGCCCGGTCGGGGCGTGGCCGGCGCTGCCGCAACCCGTACGAGATATTGTCGGCCACGCTCAGATGCGGAAAGAGGGCATAGTGCTGAAACACCATGTTCACCGGGCGCCTGTAGGCGGGCACCTCGGTGACCCTTTCGCCATCCAGATAGACCTCGCCCGAGGTCGGCGTCTCGAACCCGGCCAGCATCCGCAGCGCAGTGGTCTTGCCACAGCCCGAGGGGCCAAGGAACGAAAGGAATTCGCCCCGCCCGATCCCGATGCTAAGCGCATCGGCCGCCAGCACATCGCCATACCGCCTGGTTGCCGCCCGAAACTCGGCGATCAGCGGGCGGGGGGCAGTTTCGGTATTGGCGGAAGGGCTTTGCATGCGGCCGGACATATCCTATGAACTGCGACAAAGCGTAGGAGAAGACCAATTGGCTGTATATATCACAAATGGGGTATCTCCGGACGCTCAGGTGGCCCGATGAGCCAGACGACCTGGGCACCGCTGGCCGGGGCGGTCGTCGCCGCTCTGGAAACTCCGGCTTTGCCTCAGGCCCTGGCAGGGCTTTTGCGGCAGGTAGCACCTTTCACCTATACAGTGATGTTCGGCTATAGCGGGACGGCGCGGCCGATCGACCTCTATGACGATTTTCCGCAGGCCAAACGCAAGATTTTCGTTACCGATTATCTGGCCGGACCCTACCTGCTGGATCCCTTCTATCTTGCCGCAGTGCGGCCTGTCGCGCCCGGCCTTTACCGGTTGCGCGACATGGCCCCCGACCGGTTCTACCAGGGCGAATACTACCGCAACTACTACGCCCAGACCGGTCTGGCCGAGGAGATCGCCTTTTTCGTCGGCCTGCCCGGGCAATCGACACTGGTTCTGTCGCTGATGCGGGCTGAAAAGTCATTCTCGCAGAAGGAGTTTCTGGCGTTGGAGGCGGTGTTTCCTTTTGTGGCCTCTGTCGCACACCGCCACTGGACGGGCCTCAGTCAGCAATTCGGCAAGGATCGCAAGGCCAGCAGTCCGCAACGGCAGCGGCGCGCCCTGTCCGACAACCTTGGCAGCTTTGGCGCGGGTATCCTGACCCCGCGCGAACGTGAGGTCGCGGAATTCACCCTGAAGGGCCATTCCGCCGAGTCGACCGGCCAGATTCTTGGCATTTCGCCCGGAACAGTCCGGATCCACCGGCGCAACATCTATTCCAAACTCCGGATCAATTCCCAGGGAGAGCTCTTCTCGCGGTTTCTGGACACGCTGGTGGACCTGACCTGAAGCCGGTTTCCGGCGGAACGGAACGGACGCCACGACCACGGGAAACCGACAAAGGCGCGGACTCGGACCGATGGCGCCTTCCTGCGACCCGATCAAGGCGCAGGGGCAGGTTCGTCCAATGGTGCCGGGCCGGGCCCACTGTCCCAGCTTTCCGATGGCGGAAGGCCCCATCGAAGTCCAGGGATCAGACCGCAACAAGCGAGAAACCCCTCTTGCGGACCGCAAGCCTTTCAGCTTTGGATAGAAACCAGTCGTTGGGAATTCCCGTTACAGATTCGTTCATGTGGCGTTCGGACCCTGCGATTTCGCGCAAATGCCAACGCCGTTGGAACAACCGGGTCTCAGTTTGGAGTGTGAAATGGAAACCAGAAGAAAACTGTCCGTGACTCTTGCCGCATTGGTTGTCGCGGGACAAATCGGCGGGGGGTCATCGTTTGCCGCGGTCACGCCAGACCTGGCACAATCACTTCAGGACTATCTTGCCGCGGGCGACTTCAGGGGCCTTGTCGCCTTCGTCGAAGGCAACCCTGACCTCGTTGGTGAAGGTTCACCTCTTGCCGGCCCTCTGCTCCAGCTTCACTCTGCTTACGCCGACGAAGGCTGCATTACCGCATTTTCACCGGCGGCGATCGCCGAACTGGAAGCCGCTCTGACCGTAACGGCGGGTCAAATCCTTCCGCCCGCTTGCCTCCCGGCCATCTACTGACCCGCAGAACCCGCTTGCCGCGAAAATCCCCGTGAGAACGGCCCGATGATCTGGCGTCGGGTCGGCTGGCCCAACTTTGCCCGAAGGCCCCGATGACCCGACGCCCCAGTCTTGCCCTCGTACTTGACCCGCGCTTTGGTGGCGGCACCTCCTCGGCGGTCGCACGCGAGATCTTGGCGCTGGCTCCCGACTTCGACCTGCGCGTCGCTTTCATCGAATCCGGCATGTTCCGCGGCGGGCGCGCGGTCCATCCGCGCATCGTTGACGCGCTGGAAGAGACCGGAATCGGCGCGGCCTGGGATCCTCCAGTGATCCAGGCAGAGACAATCGTTCTTCACAACCCAAGCTTCCTGAAATTCGACACATCCTTGAAGTCACGCCTCAACTGCGCCCGCGCGGTCGTGGTCGCACATGAGAACTTCCTCAAGCCAGACGGGACAGAAGGGTTTGACGTCGGCAAGACGCTTGCCATCATCGCGGCTCGACTGCCCCCTTGCCCCAGAACCATTGCCCCGGTCTCGCGCTACAACCGCCGTACAGTCGCGGCCTGGCTCTCCGGCCCTGGGGCTGGCACCGAAGGCTGGGATATCGCGCCGGTCGAATGGTTCAACATCTGCGACTTCGCGCTGCTCCCTCCGACCGCCTCGCCACGGGATCGGCGCGGCCGGGTGTCACGCGCCGGGTTCGAGAAATTCCCCGACATGGCCACGATGCTGCGCCATTTCCCCCCACATGCCGATCATTGCGCTATCCTTGGCGCCGACACCTTCCTTCTGCCCGGCGTGAAACCGCCCCCGCATTGGGCGCTGGTTCCGTTTGGCGGTGCAGAGGTCGCAACGTTTCTCACGGCCATTGATTTCTTTGTCTATTTCACCCACCCGAACCTGCGCGAAAGCTTTGGCCGCGTCGTCGCCGAAGCAATTGCATCCGGCAAGATCGTCATTACCGACCCGGGCACTGCCGAAACCTTCGGCAATGCGGTCATTCCCAGTGATGGGCACGACCTTGACCAGATCATCGCAGGCTTCATCGCCGCGCCTGATCGCTACCGGGCCTTCGTGACGGCAGCACAGCAGGGGCTGGCTGCCTTCTCGGCCGACGCCTTTCGAACGATGGTCTGCCGCTATCTTCAAGTCGAAACCCGTGTGGGAGAGCTGACGTGATCCATGTTGATTGGGCTTGCGATCCGATGGTCGGGCTGGACGCAGCCACCGTTCTTGTGGCCAGCCTCCGCGCAGCGGGCCTGCCTTCCGGCCTTGTCGCCACCTCGATTCCCGGGGGGCTTTCCCAGAACCTCATCTGCGAAGCCGCGCGCGTGATCTCGCCTGCCGCGATCTCCGGGCCGGACCGCCTGCTTGTCCTCTCTGGCCAGACCGCAACCGACACTCATTTCGCCAGCCTCCGCCGACTTGCCGGCAGCGGGATTGGCGGTTGCGTGGTGTCGGGACGCTTCGACATCCGACAGGCTGAGATCGGTATCCGCGCGAAATTCGGCTATGTGCTTGGGAAGGAACCCGAAGTTCTCGCCCTGCTTGATGAGGACGAAACGCTTCTGGCAAGCAGCATTGCCCCGGTGTTCGGGGTCGACCGCGCCCGTGCCCCTGATGCAGATGGCCGGTTGCGTGTGCTTCTCATTGCCCCCTCGCTTGAGGCGGGCAAGGGCAACGCCGCGTTTCAGGCGCTTTCGGTATCGCGCAAGCTGCAGGTGACTATCCTGACCGATGGCGCCGGGAAGACCACATTGCGCGGGTCCGGTGTTCCGCTTCCCGTCTACCATTACGGCGAAGTTCCGTTGCGGGCGCTGGTCGCCAGAACCGATGTCGCCGTCTTCTGCCAACCCGTCGCGCGATCTTACGCGATGCGGATGATGCTGGCCGACTGCGCCCTGTCGGGTGTGGCCCTGCTGGATGCCTCCACCGGCTTTCTGAACCGCAAGCGCGATCCGGCATTCATCCCGGCCCCATCCGATCCGGCCGCCCTTGCGGGCTTTCTTGTGGCCGAGGTTCGCCCCGATGTCGGCGACCTTGCCCGGATCTCGCGCGGTTCGGCCCTGGCCAGACAGTCGCAGGAAACCCTTGCGGCCTTGCGAAGGGCATTGGGCGAACGTCTGACCGGCATCGCCGATCTCTCAGCGGACGGCAATGCCACCCTCGCAAGGCCACGCGTACCCGCAAGTCACGAAGCCACAGCACCCGAATCGCGCGTGGTGTTCATGCCCACCAACGGGGTCGGACTTGGCCACGCCCAACGCTGCGCGCTGGTGGCAGACAAGCTTGCGCAAGGTCCGGTGACGCCCGCCTTTGCGGCCTTTCCGTCCTGCATGCGCCTGATAAAGTCCTACGGCTTTGACGTGATGCCCCTCGTTCCGAAATCCGGGCTGCATGCCGAACCATTCGCGAACGATGTCGTGAACACAGTCCGGCTGGACCACCTTCTCGGCACGGCCGCTGCCTTCGTTTTCGACGGCGGCCATGTCTTCACCTCGGTGTTCCGCAACATTCTGGAATGGCGCGTGCCAAGTGTCTGGATCCGGCGCGGGCTGTGGCAATCCGGCCAGGACAACTCGGTGGCGCTTGACCGCGAGAAGGCATTTGACCGCGTGATCGTCCCGCTTGAGGCCTTCAGCGAGTTGAACGAGGACTATTCGCACGGCGCGCATATCGTGCGGGTCGGGCCGATCGTGCAGCAGATCGACCTGTCGCAATCGGAACGGGGCGCCATCCGGCAGGGCCTTGCCGCGCGCTATGGTCGCTCCTTCGAGCATCTAGTGGTCACGATGCTGGGTGGCGGTGTTGCCGCCGATCGCAGTGCCCAGACCATTGCCGTCGCGGCCTCGCTGGCGCGGCGCAGCGATGCATTGCATCTGGTTGTCGTCTGGCCGACGGCCACAATCGACCCCGGGCTCTATTCCTGGCCGAACACCCGCGTCGTGCGCACCCACCATGCCAGCGTCCTTGCTGCCGCCGCCGACCTGTACATCAGCGCCGTCGGCTACAATTCCTTTCACGAGGCGATGTACAACCGGATCCCGACGATCTTCGTGCCCCAGATGGCTCAGTACATGGACGACCAGCGCAGCCGGGCCGCCGCCGCCGTCGAACGTGATTTGGCCCGTCTGGTCGAACCTCAGGACCTCCTGACGCTGGATCGCACGATTGCCCGCATGCTTGACGCGGGCGAGGCCGAGGCGATGCGAAGCAGGCTGCACCAGATCGACCTGCCCGCGTCCGGGGCTGCCGCCGCAGCAGCATGCATCGCGGATCTTGCCAAGCTGGGCGCCGCCGTCCCGACCGACGAACCCGTGCGGAGGATCGCATGAGCACCACTAACCGGTTCGCCCTGATCAATCGCCTGACCCAGGCAGAACCGGATGATCTGGACGACCTTGTCTCCGGATTTGACCGGCGCAGCCGCACGCCCGGGAAGGATCTGGCGCCTTGCCCCGGTCCGGGCCAGCTGCCGCCGCTGAAACTGGCCCAGACAGACGCCATCGCGGTCGGGGTAAGCATCTCTGGCCCAATCAAGGACCCCGCCGACGCAGCCTTTCGCCTTTGCGCCCTGGCCATCGAGCAGGATGTCGAGGTGATCGTGCTCAGTTCGCTCGACTATTCCGGCATGGAACGTTTCGGCTTTCGCACAGAGCGCATAGTCGGGGAAACCGCTGCCATGCGGGATGCCTGCCGCGATCAGCTGGTGCAGTTCTGGGGGATCGAACTTACCCTGCCGGTCTGACACTGCCAAAACCTGAACTCTGGCCGCAGATTGCCGGTAAGGCCGATGCCATCCACGCAGAAGTCATTCCCCGCTTTTCCCCTGCGGCTGGAGGGGGGAACTGTCATCCATGTTGGCGGTGATCCGCAACCCGGCACGGCGGATCGGCAAGGCAGCCTCCAGCTTGGCGGGCAGCGGCTTGGCCGCCAGGGCCCGCCCCAAGCCCGCAACAAGCTCGGCCCGTTCGGCTAGAATCCTGCGCTCCGCCGCAGTCAGGTCATAGGCCGCCCGGCCCCGTTCGGCCACCAGCGCCGGATAGGCAAGATCGCCGGGACCGGGCTCGACGGCATCCCAATGTTCGGCGAAACCGGTCAACATGTCCTCGATCGCCGGAAGCTCGGTCAGAAAGCGCCGCCAACGGTGTTCCTTAAGGCTGAAGGCCTTGACCAGCTCCTGTCCGGCTTCGGCACCGTAACCGGTCAGCGCGGTGATCGTGGAGGCAGGCATCTGCAGGTTCAACCCGCCCTCGTCCGCGCGCAGCGCTACCGTCACGATGCGCTCGCGGTATCCGGTCAGCACCGATTGCAGCGAATCCTGCCAATCCTTGGCGCTGTCGAAAATTGCCATCACGAAGCCGCCAAGGCCCTGGAAGGGCTGGGTTGGAAGCATGCGCCCGGTCCCATCCGCCGCAATGGGCAGGGTGATCCGCCGGTCTTCCTTGCCCTCGGCAACCCGGGCCGGGTCGTATTGCGAAAGCGAAATGCCGAAGGTTGGGGCCTGCGGCAGGAACCGGTCAAAGAAATGCACCGGAAAGTTCGACGATATGCCCCCATCGGAAAACAGGCAGCGGCGGATGGTCTTCGGGGCTTCCAGCCGCTCCAGCGTGTGATCGACCCGGTAAAGCGGCACCGCCGAGATCAGGCCGGGGAAGGACAGGCTCATCCGTGCCAGCACGACGACGGGCAGGTCCGCAGACTGGAAATAGTGAAGCCGCCCGGTGGGGTCCTTCCACGTCGCGGCGACCGGGCTGGAATGCGCGATCATGTGGTCGACGACCGCAGTGGGGAACAGCTTGCGAAACTCGGCCTCGTCGAAGGCGTGCAGGTTGTTGCCCATCGGCAGGGCATAGGGGCGATGCGTGGTCAGGTCCGTGGTGACGGTCTGCACATTGATCCCGCGGCCTTTCAGCTGGGCGATGGTCAGCGGCCCCTGACCGGGAGCCAGACCCGCAACACTGTCGATCGTGGCAGTCAGCCAGTCCGTCAGGGCTGGCCCGGGCTGGCCGGGCTGGGTCATTCCGGTGCAAAGGCCATAATCCTGCGCCGGAAGATCGCGCTGCGCTTGCCGTTTGGCCGCCAGAAGCGGGCCAAGCAACAGCCCCGCAAAGATCATGACAGCCCCAAGCGTCAGGAACCCCCAACTCGGCGCTGCGCCGATGAAGGCGGCCAATCCCGCGACCAACGCCCCCGGCCCCGCCGCCATCATCGCCGCGAGTGGATACCCCGCCAGCAGCGCGCGAAACATGGCGGCAGGCCGACCTGAAAGCGCTGCCAGCGCAAGATCGAACAGTGGGGCAAGCTTCGGCGTCGGCTGGAACTTCTCCAGCAATGTCGCCGACAGTTCGTCCGGCAGCGCATCGACCTTGGCAAACCCACCCGAGGCGCGACCATATTCCGCCGCCGCCGTGACCACCGCCGCGATGGCCCCGGCCGAGGTGCCGCCAATGTTCTCGAAGCGATACTTCCGCGACAGAGCAACCACCGCGCGGGGATAGACCACGCCGGAAGTGATGCCCCCCTTCATCACCAGATCGCAGCGATGCGTCGGCGGATCAAACACGGGGCTATCGGTCATGGGCTACGTCCTTTCGGTCGAATGCCAAGACCGGGTGTCATGGCAATGCCGGGCGTCGGCGCGGATCAAGATCATCCCCCACAGGCCATGGGATCATGCGGGTGGGCCAAGACTACGCCCGCGCGCCATTCCGGCCAACCAGAGGTTGCGGCCCCTTGATGTCCGACCGCCGTGCAACCCGGTCAGGCGGCAATCGGCTGGATCAGCTCCGGACCGGAGGCGCGGTTGGAATTCACCGCCGTCGAAACCCGCACCGGGCGCGTCAGCACCCCCTCGGCCGAGGCTTTCATCAACACCGCTGCCCCGTGCCCCGCCTCGCCCAGCCACAGCGGCCAGTCCCCGCGCTCCAGCACCACAGCCTCGCGGTGATGCAGGTCCGCCATTCCCGGTCCGGCCTCGGTGGAGACAATGGCCACGGTGTCGAAATCCTGCCAGCGCTGCCAGATCGCCGCCAAGGCCATCGGGTTGCCATCCGCGCGGGTGAAATACCAGGGCAGCTTTTCACCCTTTTCACCCGTGCTCCATTCGTAGAACCCGCTGGCCGGCACGATGCAGCGCCGGCTCCGCACCGCATCGCGGAAGGCGGGTTTGCCAGCCACCGTATCCGACCGCGCGTTGATGATCAGCGGCCCGTCGTTCGGCGCCTTGTACCAGGATGGAATGAACCCCCAGCGCATTGCGCGCAGCCGCCGCTGCCCGCCGTCCGAGGTCACCACCGCGACCGGGTTTGTCGGGCAGACGTTGAAATTCGGCACCGGCGGCAGATCATTGCCCGGAACGGCATCGAAGAGGGCCGCAAGTGCCTCGTTCGGATGGGTGATGGTGAAACGCCCGCACATGATCGAAGTCTAGCCGACGGTCGGTGAAGGGCAAGGACCCTCCCACAACTCCGGGGGTGGGCCAGAGGAAAACGCGCCTAGCTTCCGGGTAATTCGACCGTCGGTCATCGCGGTGCTTTGCGCGATCTTGGCCCTGTATTCGGCAGCCACGTCGGCAAGGCCCGGCCCGAAGTCATAGGCATTGGCCGCATCGACGTACATGGTGCTGTCGATAGCACACCGCCTCGATCCGGCTGTGCAGGTCATTGATGTGGATGACATGCAGCGTGTAATCCGCCTGGGCCACCCCAGCCGTCAATGCAAATGCTGCGCTGGAATGGAAAAGTGCCCGCGTCGAAGGCTCCGTTGTTGGTTGATCCGACCAGCCTGACCCCGCGAGGGGTCCGAGTCAAAGCCCTACGGCACTGCCACGGCCGCAGAACGCAACATCCACCCGACAGCGCTGACGGATTGACCCAGCGCCCGTCCCAAGGCAAAAGCGCGCCATGCTGATCTACAAGATCCTTCGCCGCCCCGAATGGGATGCTTTCCGCGCCGCAAGGGAAACCCTTGGCGCGCCGGTCGATCTTGCGGATGGCTACATCCACTTTTCCACCGCCGCTCAGGTGGCCGAGACGGCGGCAAAGTGGTTCGCCACGGAAAGCGACCTTGTGCTGGTGGCGTTCGAGTCCGACCGGCTGGGTCCGGCCCTGAGATGGGAGCCGGCGCGGAACGGAGCGCTTTTCCCGCACCTCTATCGCCCGCTTCTGCTGTCCGAGGTCGTGTGGGACAAATCCCTCCCCCTTGGCGCCTCGGGGCACATCTTCCCCGAGGGCATGTGGTGAGCCTGCTGGAACGCGCCGGCCTCGCGCTTCTTCGGCGAGCCGACCCTGAACGCGCCCATGCCCTGTCGCTGCTTGCGCTGCAATCCGGCCTAGCACCCCTGCCCGGCCCTGTCGCCCTGCCGCGCCTTGCCAGCACTCTTGCAGGGATGCCGCTTCTGAACCCGGTTGGCTTGGCGGCGGGTTATGACAAGAACGCCACCGTGATCGCCCCCCTCAGCCGCGCCGGTTTCGGGTTCATCGAGGTCGGCGCCGCAACCCCGCTGCCCCAGCCCGGCAATGCAAAGCCCCGCCTTTTCCGGCTGACCGAAGACCGCGCTGCGATCAACCGCTTTGGTTTCAACAACGACGGAATGGCCGCGATTTCCGCCCGCCTTGCCCTTCGCACCCGTGGGGAGGTGCCCGTGGGCCTGAACCTTGGCGCGAACAAGACTTCGGACAACCGCGCCGCCGATTTCGCCCGCGTGCTGGCCACCTGCGGCCCGCATGTCGATTTCGCGACGGTGAATGTCAGCTCTCCCAACACGGAAAAGCTGCGCGACCTGCAAGGCCGTGCCGCACTTGCCGCCCTTCTCGCCGGGGTGATGGAGGCGCGTGCGGCCCTGCCGAACCCGATCCCGATCTTCCTCAAGATCGCCCCCGACCTCACCCCGGATGAACTGGCAGAGATCGCCGAGGTGGCGATGGCCTCCGGGCTGGCGGGGATCATTGCCACCAACACGACGCTCTCGCGCGAAGGTTTGAAATCTGCACATCGGGGCGAACAGGGCGGCCTTTCCGGCGCTCCATTGTTCGAAAAATCCACCTGGGTCCTTGCGCAGCTGTCGCAGCTGACCGGCGGCAAGCTGCCGCTGATCGGTGTCGGCGGCATTTCTTCGCCCGAAGACGCCTATGCCAAGATCCGCGCAGGCGCACAGGCGGTGCAGCTTTACACCGCCATGGTGTTTCAGGGCCTCTCGCTGATCCCCCGCATTGCGAAGGGCCTTGATGCCCTCTTGTCCCGCGACGGGTTTGCAACGGTCGCGGACGCCGTCGGCACCGGCCGCAGCGACTGGCTCTGACTCCGGGATTGGATTACGCTGCCGCCAGGCTCTTGTCTTCCCGCAGCGCCAAAGGCGCGCGGCGGCACCCTGTCAGAACGCCTTGAATGTCATGGTCGTCAGCGTGCGCTGAATGCCGGGGATGTCGAACAGTTTCGACGACAGGTAATGCCCCACGTCCTGATCGTCGGGGATATAGACCTTGGCGATCAGGTCGTAATCGCCGCTGGTCGAATACATCTCGCTGACCACCTCGCGGTCCCAGATCGCATTGGCAACCTCATAGGTCGTGCCGGGCGTGCAGCGGAACTGGACGAACACCAAGGCCATCGGACTGTCTCCCTCATTCGCCATCACCCTAGCCCGGCGGGAAGCCAAGGAAAAGCCTCACTCGGCAACACCCAGCTCCAGCGGGGCCGGCTCGCGCTTCAGGTCGTCCACCGACAGCGGCGTCGA
>PNJK01000030.1 GCA_013821825.1 Rhodobacter sp. | reverse complement strand
TGCCAACAAGACGCTACGCCCTTCCCTATGCAGCTGCGGGACCGGGCACCAGCGTGGTTTCAAGTGAACCAGGCCAGGTGCGTATGAGCCGCCCTTTTCCTGCAATCGAGGATGCCGCATATGCTGTACAAACTCACCGAACAAAACTGTATAAATGCGGCAGGACGTCGTTATAATGACGAAAAGGATGGCAGATTGAATGGACGAACTGGATCGCAATATCCTTGGGCTGCTTGGCGCCGATGCACGGATGTCCGTTGCCACTCTGTCGCGGCGGTTGAAGGTCGCCCGGTCGACGATTCAGGCGCGGCTTGAACGGCTGGAAACCAGCGGCGTGATTGCGGGTTATACTCTCAAACTCGGCGAAGGCGCCCGCGAAGGCCGCCTGCGGGCATCAGTTCTGCTGACCATCGAGCCCCGGTCGCAAGCGGCGGTCCTGACCCGGCTGAAATCCATCGCCGAGGTGGAGCGGGTCTTCACCACCTCGGGTCGATTCGATTTCCTGTTGCAGGTCGCCTGCCCGAATACGCAGGTGCTGGATCAGGTGCTGGACCAGATCGGCGCGATGACGGGTGTGCGAAGCTCGGAAAGCCTCATCCATCTTAGCACCAAGATCGACAGGGCGGTCTAGCCCCGGCGCTGCACATTTCCATCGCGCTTTGACTGATCCTGACCTTTGTCCTGACAGTCATCGTCGCGGGCACGATGGCAGGGGGCACCGGCCACCCCATCGGCACCCCTGTCACTGGCGCCCGCGAGCCACTGATGGGCTGGTCGCGTGAGGTGGGCGATCTTCGCCTGCCACTTCTTCTGACGATCCACGCGCTGCAGGCGCTGCCGCTTGGCGGTTGGATCGCCAGCCGCAGGCTGTCGGACAGCCCTGCCCGCGCGACGGTCTGGCTTGCCGCGCTGGCCTTTGCACGGGCGCTTTCCGGCCCTCCGACCTTCTGAGCGGTACGTTCTGAACCTTTCCCTTGGCCGCGGGGCGCGCTAGAACCCCAGCGACCAAGAGGAACGCGCCAATGCCGATGGAAAAGACCTTCAACGCCGCCGAAGCCGAGGCCCGGATTTCAAAACTCTGGCTTGATGCCAAGGCCTTCGCGGCCGGGGCCAATGCCAAGCCGGGCCACCCGGCCTTTTCCATCATGATCCCGCCGCCGAACGTGACCGGCAGCCTTCACATGGGCCACGCCTTCAACAACACGTTGCAGGACATCCTGACCCGCTGGCACCGGATGATGGGCGACGACACGCTTTGGCAACCCGGCACCGACCATGCAGGGATCGCGACCCAGATGGTCACCGAGCGTGAGATGGCCGAGGCAGGCAACGTCTCGCGCCGCGAGATGGGGCGTGAGGCCTTCACCTTGAAGGTATGGGAGCAGAAGCTGAAGTCGCGCGGCACGATCATCGGGCAGTTGCAGCGGCTGGGCGCAAGCTGCGACTGGGACCGTGAGGCTTTCACCATGTCCGGCGCGCCGGGTGCGCCTGCGGGCGAAGAGGGCAACTTCCACGACGCGGTGATCAAGGTCTTTGTCGATCTCTACCGGAAGGGCCTGATCTATCGCGGCAAGCGCCCCGTCAACTGGGACCCGCATTTCGAGACCGCGATTTCGGACCTTGAGGTCGAGAATACCGAGGTTCCCGGCCACATGTGGCACTTCAAATACCCGCTCGCGGGCGGAGAGACCTATGAATATGTCGAGAAGGACGCCGAGGGCCGCGTAACCCTGCGCGAGGTGCGGGATTACATTTCCATCGCCACGACGCGGCCTGAAACCATGCTGGGCGACGGGGCGGTGGCAGTTCATCCATCGGATGAACGGTATGCGTCAATCGTCGGGAAACTTTGCGAAATTCCGGTCGGACCGAAGGAGCATCGCCGCCTGATCCCGATCATCACCGACGAATACCCCGACCCGACCTTCGGCTCCGGTGCCGTGAAGATCACCGGCGCGCATGACTTCAACGACTACGCCGTCGCCAAGCGCGCCGATATCCCCTGCTACCGGCTGATGGATACCCGCGCCCGGATGCGGGCCGATGGCGCCCCCTATGATGAGGCCGCCGCCGTGGCGATGGCCGTGGCCAAGGGTAAGCGGACCCTGACCGAGGTGGAAGTCGACGCGATCAACCTGGTCCCCGACGACCTTCGCGGCCTTGACCGGTTCGAGGCGCGCAAACGCGTGGTCGGGCAGATCACTGCCGAAGGGCTGGCGGTCATGGTCCCCGACCCCGCCCCGGCCTCCGAGCCGGGGCCTCCGCCCACAACTGGCGCGCCGGATAGCGCGGAGGTCCCGGGTCAGGCCCGGGACGGGGAACGGATGATCCCCTATGTCGAAGCGAAGCCGATCATGCAGCCCTTCGGCGACCGCTCCAAGGTGGTGATCGAGCCGATGCTGACCGACCAATGGTTCGTCGATACCGCGAAGATCGTGGAGCCCGCGCTGGAGGCGGTGCGCGCAGGGCGCACCAAGATCATCCCGCCAAGCGGCGAGAAGACCTATTACCACTGGCTGGAAAACATCGAGCCCTGGTGCATCTCCCGCCAGCTTTGGTGGGGGCACCAGATTCCGGTGTGGTATGGCCTCGACCTCTCCGCGCCGGAATTCAGGGATGACGAAGGCGACGAGGCCCTGGACGAGGTTGAGATCCTGCGTGTCCTGGGCGACGGCGGCCATGTCCAGCGTGAGGCGATCTACAATTGCGCGTCGGATTTCCTTTCCGTCACCGACAAGTTCCTCGACGATCTGGCGGCCCTGCCCCATCCGTTGAACCATGCCCGCGTGGTGGAGGTCGCCGACCGCGCCGCCGCAGTGGAGGCCCTCGCCGCCTCGCTGGCAGCCTATGAGACGGGGCAGGACGCAACCCGGCTGATTTACCCCGTCTGGCGCGACCCCGACGTCCTCGACACCTGGTTCTCCTCTGGCCTCTGGCCGATCGGCACGCTCGGCTGGCCGGAACCCACGCCGGAGTTGCAGAAATACTTCCCCACCTCGGTCCTCGTCACGGGCCAAGACATCCTTTTCTTCTGGGTCGCCCGGATGATGATGATGCAGCTTGCCGTGGTGAATGACATCCCCTTCCACACTGTCTACCTGCACGGTCTTGTCCGCGACGCCAAGGGCAAGAAGATGTCCAAAAGCTTGGGCAACGTCATCGACCCGTTGGAGATCATCGACGAATACGGCGCCGATGCGCTGCGCTTTGCCAATGCGGCGATGGCCTCGCTGGGGGGCGTGCTGAAACTCGACACGAGCCGCATCGCGGGCTACCGCAACTTTGGGACCAAGCTCTGGAACGCCTGCCGCTTTGCCGAGATGAACGGGGTCTGGGAGGGTCACGCCACCAGCCCCGCGCCCGCGCCCAAGGCCACCGCGAACAAGTGGATCATCGGCGAAACTGCGAAGACCCTCGCCGAAGTCAACGCGGCGCTTGAAGACTTCCGCTTCGACACCGCCGCCGACGCGCTTTACAAGTTCGTCTGGGGCAAGGTCTGCGACTGGTATGTCGAATTCGCCAAGCCCCTGTTCGACGGCCCCGACGCCGAGGAAACCCGCCAGACCATGGCCTGGGTCCTCGACCAGTCGATGATCCTTCTCCACCCGTTCATGCCCTTCATCACCGAAGACCTGTGGGGCTCTACCGGCAAACGCGAGAAACTCCTCGTCCATACCGACTGGCCGACCCTGCCTGCCAGCCTGATCGACCGCGCAGCGGAAGCCGAGATGTCCTTCGTCACCACCCTCATCGACGACATCCGATCCGCCCGCGCGCAGGTGCATGTGCCGGTGGGCCTGAAGGCCGACCTTGTAGGCACCAGCCTGACCGACGAGGCCCGGCAGGCGTTCCAGCGCAATGAAGTGCTGATCAAACGCCTCGCCCGCATTGATCAGGTCACCGAAGGCCCCGCCCCCAAGGGCAGCATAGCGGTCGCCGCTGAAGGGGCAGCTTTCGCGATCCCGCTGCAGGGCCTGATCGACATTGCCGAGGAAAAATCCCGCCTGCAAAAGGCGTTGGAGAAGCTGGGCAAAGAGATCGGTGGGCTGAAAGGCCGGCTCGACAACCCGAACTTCGCCAAATCCGCCCCCGAGGACGTGGTGATGGAGGCCCAGTCGAACCTTGGAGCACGCGAGGATGAAGCGGCCAAGATCAAGGTCGCCCTCGCCCGCCTTGCGGACCTTGGCTGATTTCTTCGGCCCGGAGAAATCCTGGGAAACCGAGGCGCGCTTGAGACGAGAGGGGGGCTCATCGCCCCCCTTTCCTCGTTTCTTCGTAGGCCGCAGTCCAAGTGCGTCATCGCTGCTGTAGGGACGTAGCGCCTCTTGCGCGCGGTTCTGCCCCATGCCAGCCTGACCCGATGACGCGCTTTCTGACCCCGCACGCCGCCAGTCTGCCCAGCACGGTCCCCTTCACCGGCCCCGAGACTTTGGAGCGGCGAAGCGGCATCCACTTCCGCGCCAGGCTTGGCGCGAATGAATCGCTTTTCGGCCCCTCGCCCAAGGCTATAGCAGCCATGGCAGCGACAGCCGCGGACGCATGGATGTATGGCGATCCGGAAAATCACGATCTGAAACAGGCGCTTGCGGCGCACCACGGCGTGACTGCGGCCCATATCGCCGTAGGCCCGGGAATCGACGGCCTTCTGGGCCTGATCTGCCGCCTTACGCTTGAGCCGGGCACCCCGGTGGTTACCAGCCTTGGCGCCTATCCGACCTTCAACTTTCATGTGGCGGGCTATGGCGGTGCCCTTACCCGCGTGCCCTACAGGGATGCCCACGAAGACCCCGAGGCGCTTTTGGGCGCAGCGCAGGCGACGAAGGCACGTCTGATGTATCTGGCCAATCCTGACAGCCCGATGGGCAGCCACCACTCGGCCGCCGTGATCGAGGATCTGGTCGCCGGCCTGCCGGAAGAAACCCTGCTGATCCTTGACGAGGCCTATGCCGATCTGGCACCGGCCAACACCGTCCCCAGCATTCCCGTCAATCATCCGCAAGTGATCAGGTTGCTTACCTTTTCAAAGGGTTACGGCCTGGCCGGCGCGCGCGTCGGCTATGCGATCACCAACCCCGAGCTTGCGCTGGCCTTCGACAAGGTCCGGGATCATTTCGGGATGACGCGGGTCTCGCAGGCTGGCGCTCTTGCTGCCTTGGCCGATCAGGACTGGCTGGCGAATGTGCGGGCGGCAACCCTTGCCGCGCGGGATCGCCTGTCGGACATCGCCCGGGCGAACGGGCTTTTTCCCCTGCCATCCGCCACCAATTTCGTGACCATCGACTGTGGCCGTGACGGGGATTTCGCACGCAGGGTTCTGGCCGAAATGGGCGCACGCGGCGTGTTTATCCGGATGCCCGGCGTCGCCCCGCTGGACCGTTGCATCCGTATCAGCTTGGGCGACAAGCAGACCCTTGATATCGTGGAAGAAACTCTGCCGCAGGCCCTGAACGCCGCTGGCTGATCACTCGGCCGCAAGCCCAGGTTTCGCGGACCCGAGTGACGGGGCCACACCCGCAAGCGGCGTCTCTGCCGGGCCAAGGCGCGGGGACGCGGCCGACAAAGGCTCTTGCGTCAAAAGCCGCATTGCGGGGCGTTCCTCAGCCCCGACGGCGGAAAGGGGACGCCGGAAGACCAGCACATTCTGGAATGTGGTCCTGGTCCCGGTCAGGCCGGCACGTTCCTCACAGGGCAAGGCGTCAGCCCGGACATAATCCCACCCGTCGGCGCCCAAATCGTTCAGGAGAAGAGTCAGGGCAAGCGCAAACCGGTCTTCGGTGGTCTTCACCCCCCGCGCCTTTTCACCCCGTCTCGGGGCCGGAATGACCTTGTATTCAAAACGCTGCATCGGGTTACTTCCGCGTTGGTTGGCAGAGTGTTATGAGATTCTTCGGCCAGATTCAAATCACGTAAGGTTTTTTCGGCAGAACCGCGCCTGTGCAGCCACAGCCGCGGGGTTTGGGCCAACCTTGTCGGGCGCCCCGCAACGGTTGTGGCTCAAAGCCCGAGCTTCGCGGCCACCAGCGCATTGACTGCCGCCGGGTTGGCCTTGCCGCCCGTCGCCTTGATCACCTGACCGACAAACCAGCCCGCGAGCTTTGGGTTCGCCTTGGCTTTTTCCACCTGATCGGGGTTCGCGGCAATGATCTCGTCCACGGCCTTCTCGATCGCGCCGGTGTCGGTGACCTGCTTCATGCCACGCGCTTGGGCGATGACGGCAGGGTCACCTCCTACGGTGTAGACGATCTCGAAAAGATCCTTCGCCATCTTCCCCGAGATCGTGCCGGCGGCGATCAGGTCGATGATCCCGCCCAGCTGTGCCGCCGAAACCGGGCTTTCCGAGATGTCGTGGCCTTCCTTCTTCAGGCGCCCGAACAGCTCGTTGATCACCCAGTTCGCAGCCGTCTTCCCGTCGCGGCCCTTCGCTACCTCGTCGAAGTAGCGGCCGCTTTCCAGTTCGGCAGTCAGCACGTTGGCGTCATAATCGGTCAGGCCATAGTCGGCCATGAACCGCGCCTTCTTGGCATCCGGCAATTCCGGCATCCGGGCAGCGATGGCATCGACCCAGGCCTGCTCGATCTCCAGGGGCAATAGGTCGGGGTCAGGGAAATAGCGGTAATCATGCGCTTCTTCCTTCGACCGCATCGACCGCGTCTCGCCTTTGTCGGGATCGTAAAGCCGGGTTTCCTGATGCACCTTGCCGCCATCCTCCAGAATGGCGATCTGGCGGCGGGCTTCGTAGTCTATCGCCTGCGTCATGAACCGCATCGAGTTCATGTTCTTGATCTCGCACCGCGTTCCCAGATGCGAGAAATCCTGCGTTGCCTGATACTTCTCATATTGGCCGGGCTTGCAGACCGACACGTTCACGTCGGCGCGCAGGTTGCCGTTCTGCATGTTGCCGTCGCAAGTCCCCAGATAGCGCAGGATCTGACGTAGCTTCGTCACATAGGCCGCGGCTTCTTCCGGTCCCCGGATATCGGGGCGGCTGACGATTTCCATCAGCGCCACGCCGGTCCGGTTGAAATCGACAAAGGACTGGTTCGGGTCCATGTCATGGATCGACTTGCCCGCATCCTGTTCAAGATGGATCCGCTCGATCCGGACCAACCGCGCCACGCCCGGACCCATTTCGACGATCACCTCGCCCTCGCCCACGATGGGGTGGTAAAGTTGGCTGATCTGATAGCCCTGAGGCAGGTCGGGGTAGAAATAGTTCTTCCGGTCAAAGGCCGACATCAGGTTGATGCGCGCCTTCAGGCCAAGCCCGGTCCGCACCGCCTGTTCAACACAAAAGTCATTGATGACCGGCAGCATTCCAGGCATCGCGGCATCGATGAACGAGACGTTGGAATTCGGCTCGGCGCCGAATGTGGTGGAGGCGCCAGAAAAGAGCTTGGCGTTGGACGACACCTGCGCATGGATTTCCATGCCGATGACCAGTTCCCAATCGGCCTTGGCGCCCGCGATCACCTTTGGGGTCGGCGCGGTAGTTGCGAGGTCGAGCATCATGCCTCCGAAGCTTTCCTGCGGGCCGGTTTAGGCCGGGCGCGGGCGGCGGGCAAGGGGTCTGTCGGTTCGGGGTGCCGTCAGCGGCGGGGCACGCGGGTGCCAAGGCCGTTGCCCTTCGGAATGACGCGCGCGCCGTGCTCCAGGGCCGGGCCGAAGATTTCCCACAAGGCGAAAGCCAGGCTGTCGGCGCCATGGGTCCAGCTGTCCAGGTGCACCTCGTGCAGCCGGTTCCACAGCACATCGGACAAGGCCGCCCGGGTCTTGGTCAGCTGATAGGCCGAGGCAGGACCGGCAAGCTTGTAGTCGTGGACCATCTCGGTCAGCAGGCTGGCCGCGATATTGGCGCGGTGCTGGCAGCCGGTAGCGGTCTGGTAATCGGCCAGTCCCTGCAGGAACGGCAAGAGGTCAAGCGACGGCAACATGTCGCCAAGATGGTCGCGCGCGGCAATGTGGAAGACCGCATAGGCGGCTTTGCCGGTGACGTGTTCGGTCATCGCGGCGGCCTTGCGCGCCTCTTTCTCGAAGATGGCGAGTGACCCGAACCAGTCCGGCAGCATGTGGACGGCATGTGCGGCATGCGCAGTCGCATCCTCGGGGTCGAGGTCGGACCAGTCTTCGAACCAGTCACGGCAGAGGGTGCCACCGTCCTCGATCCCCCGGACCAGAAGATACCGGGTGCTCGCCAACAACGGCGACATTTCTTCTATGGGGTCGTAAAGCTCCAGCAGATCTTCGGCAGAATCAAAATGGGCCGCGCTTTCGGCCAGCAGGTCACGGGACAACTGGCCCCGGGTCGCCATCTCGCGCTTGACGCAGCCGATGTCGATTTCCGCCTGCGCCACCAGATGGGCAGCAGCGTAGTTGCCGTGGTGCAATTCATAAATAGCCTGGAACCGGGTAAGTTTAGCCGCTGCGGCCTGCAGGTCGTCGCGGGCAATCGCTGCGGAAAGGGCAGAGCGAATCCCTTCGCTGATCAGCGGGGCGACGCGCTGACCGCCTGACGCCATGGTCCGGTCCTGGTCGGCAAAGCGCAAGGCGTCCAGCAGGTCCTCCCATTCCCCGGCGTTAGCCATCGCGGAATGGTCGTCACGGATGCATTGCCACTCGATCTCTTCCGGGCCCTGCCGCATGACCGGCACATCAAGCCGCGCCAGCACCTGTTCCGCAGTAATACCATCAAGATCAAAGCCAGGCGCCACTCCAGCCGGGCGCAGCGAAACGGCAGTTTCCTGCCTACCGTGGCTGGCCCGGGTTTTCACATGCAGAAGTGACGGGGTAATCAGCATCAGCTCGTTTCCAGGGCGGAATGCAGGCCCGCGCTAGCGAACACTTGCCAAGGATCAGGGCGGAAAGATGGAAATGCGGTGGATTTCAAGTGACGCTGGCAGGATCAAGCGCGCATTTTCTTTATTCCTGCTCGTGGGTTCGCTCTCTGCCTGCGTCCAAGGTGCCTCGCCCGAGCAAATGTCCTTCGTCGCCCCTCCGATGGGCTGGGATCAGCATCCCGAGGGTGAGGTTTGGACCGAATCGACTCTTGTCGCCCTGTCAAACAAGGATGCGCTCTTGTCTGATCGGGTTCCCGCAGACATCGAAACCTGGTGCCCGGCCTATCCCGAGGCCTCGATCGAGGCACGCCGGGCTTTCTGGGCCGGCCTGCTGTCGGCGGTCGCAAAGTATGAAAGCACCTGGAACCCGCGCGCCACGGGCGGGGGTGGGCGCTGGATCGGCCTGATGCAGATCTCGCCCCGGTCCGCCGCGAACTACGGATGCGAAGCGACTTCGGTTGGAGAGCTGAAGGACGGCGAAGCCAACCTTGCATGCGCCGTCGAGATCATGTCGGAACAGGTTGCAAGGGATGGACTGGTTGCCGGCGGCGGCAATCGCGGCATCGGCCGCGACTGGGCGCCGCTGCGCAGTTCGGAAAAGCGCGCCGATATGGCCTCGTGGACCCGCGAACAGCCCTATTGCAAGGCTGGCTGACGGCCCTCTACCCCGCCGCGATCATCCGTTCCGCCATCTCACGCAGATCCCCGCTCAGGCCAGGGGTCGCAAGGATGCGCTGAAGCTCTGCCCTCGCATGGGCCCGGCGCCTTGCGTCATAGCGCGGCCAGGTCTCGAACGCTGTCGACACACGCGCTGCGGTCTGCGGGTTCAGCGGGTCCAGCCGGATCAGCCAGTCTGCCACCAGCCGATACCCCGCGCCCGAGCGGTGGTGAAACCCCGCATGATTGGCCGCCAGCGCCCCAATCACCGACCGGAACCGGTTGGGGTTCTTCCAGTCGAAGTCCGGGCGGGCTGCAAGGTCGCCCGTAAGCGGCGCCGCCTGTGCCGGTTCGGCAAAGCTGATCTGCAACGCAAACCACTTGTCCATCACGTTGCGGTCATGCCCCCAACGGTCCGCAAAAGCCGCGATCTGGACTTTGCCCTGCCGCACGTCCAGCAGCGCCGAAAGGGCGCCGATCTCCTCGGTCATGCTTCTTGCGTTTGTGTAGGCAGCTGCGGCCAGCTTGCCGCCGTCCCGCCGGGTCAGCAGCGACAGTGCTGCCATCCGCAGGGCCCGCCGCCCTGCCTGCACCGCATCCGGTGAGAAATCGGCCCCGTCATCAAGGCTGTCATAAAGACGCTGCAGCCCCTCGCCGAGGCGGACCGACAGCGCACCCACCATCGCACGGCGGGCGGTGTGGATCTTGGCCGGGTCCGGCACCCGACCAGCGGCATGAATGGTCTGGGCCAGGTCATCTTCAGCCGGAAGGCGCAGGCACAGCGCGCGGAAGGCGGGATCAAGACTTTCGTCAAAGGTCACCCTTGCCACCCCGTCCAGCCAGTCGGCGCTGACATCGGCACCCTTGGTCGCCACTGCGGCCATCACATCCTTGGCGAGCGCCCGGCCCGCTTCCCAACGGTTGAAAGGGTCGGTGTCATGCGCCAGAAGGAAGGCCCTCTCGGCAGAGGCTACCTTGCGGTCAAGGACCACCGGCGCAGAAAATCCCCGCAGGATCGAGGGGATAGGCCGTGCCGCCAACCCTTCGAAACGGAAACTTTGCTTTGCCCGTGTCATCTCCAGCATAAGGGTCGGCACCACCTCGTCGCCGTTGGGGTTCAACAGGCCGACGTTGATCGGGATGACTTTGGGGTGCTTCTCCGGCTGGCCGGGAGTGGCCGGGTTCTCTTGCGTGAAGGTCAGCGAATAGATCCCGTCGGCCCAGTCTTCCTGAACCTTCAGATGCGGGGTTCCGGCTTCGGAATACCACAGCTTGAACTGGGCAAGGTCCCTGCCCGTGGCATCTTCGAACACCTTCAGCCAGTCTTCGATCGTGGCCGCATCGCCGTCATGTCGATCAAAATAAAGGTTCAGCGCGCGCGTGTAAGCCTGATCGCCGACCAGGGTCTTCAGCATGCCGATAACCTCGGCACCCTTTTCATAGACCGTGGCCGTGTAGAAATTGTTGATCTCGACAAAGCTTTCGGGGCGGACGGGGTGGGCGAGCGGCCCCGCATCCTCGCGGAACTGGCGGGCACGGAGCGCCACCACATCCTCGATCCGCCGCACGGCCGCCGACCGCATCTCGCCGGAGAACTGGTGGTCGCGAAAGACCGTCAGACCTTCCTTCAGGCAAAGCTGGAACCAGTCGCGGCAGGTGATCCGGTTGCCGGTCCAGTTGTGGAAGTACTCATGCGCGATGATCGCCTCGATCCGGGCGAAATCCTCGTCGGTCGCGGTTTCGGACGAGGCGAGGACGTAGCGGGAGTTGAAGATGTTCAGCCCCTTGTTCTCCATCGCGCCCATGTTGAAATCGTCGACGGCGACGATGTTGAAAACGTCGAGGTCGTACTCACGGCCGTAGACCTCTTCCTCCCATTTCATCGACCGTTGCAGACTGTCCATTGCATAGCCGCAGCGGTCTTCATCCCCCGGACGCACCCAGATATTCAGGGCGACCTTGCGGCCGGAAAAGGTGCGGAACCTGCCCGACCGCGCACGCAGATCGCCCGCGACCAGAGCGAAAAGATAGGCGGGCTTGGGCCACGGATCGTCCCATTCGGCCCAGCCCTTGCCTTTGGCCACCAGATTGCCGTTGGACAAGAGGACCCGCTGGCTCCCTTCGATCCGCACCTTGAACCGGGCCATCACGTCGGGACGGTCAGGGTAATAGGTGATCTTGCGAAAGCCCTCCGCCTCGCACTGGGTGCAGTACATGCCGCGCGACATGTAGAGACCCTCCAGCGCGGTGTTCGATTCAGGCGCAATCTCGACTTCGGTTTCAAGCACGAAGGGACCGGCCGGCAGGGCCTTGGCGGCGATCGTCAGGCTGCGGGCGTCCGTCTTCGGAGTGACCGGCTGGCCGTCGACAAGACAGGACAAGAGCTTCAGCCCCTCGCCATTCAGGCGCAACGCATGGCGGCCGGGGCGCGCGGGATTCGGGCGCAACGCCAGCCGGGCGGTGACACGGGTGGCAGAGGGCTGAAGCCGGAACGTCAACTCCACCCCGTCGATCAGATGCGTGTAGGGCTGGTAATCGGCCAGGTGGACGGACTTCTGCGCTGCGGTCATGCGTGGCTCCCTTTGCGGTCAAGCTACGGGCTTCGGTCGCGGGCGCAAGTCAGATACCAGCAACAGGCTTTTGCGGCTTTACGAATCCGGCGGTTGGTCTATCTCTGTGTTCCATGAATGTTCTTTTATGGTTCAAGCGCGACCTGCGCCTGCATGACCATCCTGCGCTGACCCTGGCGGCTGGTCTGGGATCAGTTCTGCCGGTTTTCTTGGTCGAACCCGCGCTTTGGGCGGGCCCCGACGCTTCGGCCCGGCAATGGGACTTCGTGGCCGAAAGCCTTGCCGACCTGCGGGCCGGGCTTGCCGAAATGGGCGCGCCTCTCGTCGTGCGGGTGGGCGATGCGGTGGCGGTATTGGACCGGCTTTGTCGCCAGCACCGGATCGCCCGTATCGTCAGCCATGAGGAAACGGGAAACCTCTGGACCTACGCCCGCGACCGCAAGGTTGCGGCATGGGCGTGCGGCGCGGGGGTGGAATGGACCGAACTGCCGCAGTCGGGCGTTGTCCGCCGGCTGGCCAGCCGCGACGGCTGGGCAGATCAGCGCGATAGCTTCATGGCCGGACCCCTCGTGCCGCCCCCCACCCTGCGCGCCGTCGCAGGGGCCGAGCCGGGGCCGATCCCCACAGCCCGCGCGCTCAAGCTCGCGACAGACCCCTGCCCGCACCGCCAGCTTGGCGGCCGGACCCGGGGCCTCGATCTCCTCGACAGCTTTCTGACCCGACGCGCTGAGCCTTACCGCAGCGCCATGTCCTCTCCCCTCACCGGCGAGCGCGCCTGCTCGCGGCTGTCGCCGCATCTGGCGCATGGCACGCTTTCGTTGCGTGAGGTGGTGCAGGCGACCGGCGCGCGGCAGGCTGAACGGCCCGGTGGTCGCTGGGGCGGGGCGCTGAACAGTTTCCAGTCGCGCCTCGCCTGGCGCGACCACTTCATCCAGGAGCTTGAGGATCAACCCTCGATCGAGCTTTGCGCCCTGCACCCGGGCGCCGAAAGCCTGCGCCCAAGGGACAGCGACCTCACCCGCCTTGCCGCCTGGGAGGCTGGCGAAACCGGACTGCCCTTCCTTGACGCCAGCATGCGCTATCTTCGCGCAACCGGCTGGCTGAATTTCCGGATGCGGGCGATGGTGACATCGGTTGCCTCCCATCACCTTTGGCTGGATTGGCGGGCCAGCGGAGCCCATCTGGCGCGAATGTTCACCGATTACGAACCGGGCATCCACTGGCCTCAGGTCCAGATGCAATCGGGTACCAGCGGCATCAACATCCCGCGCATCTGCAACCCGGTGAAGCATGGCCAGAACCAGGACCCGACCGGCGCATTCACCCGGCGCTGGCTGCCGGAACTGGCCCCGGTCCCGGATGCCTTCCTGCAGGAGCCGTGGAAATGGTCCGAGGCGCGGCAGCTTCTGGGCCGTCGCTACCCCGAGCCGATCATCGACGTCGCAACGGCTGCCCGCGCCGCGCGGGATGTGGTTTGGCAGGCCCGCAAGACCACTGGTTTCGCCGAAGAGGCCGCGCGCATCGTCCACAGCCACTCCAGCCGCGCTGACCCGCACTATGTCAACAACCGCAGCCCCCGGCGCCGCGCGCCCTCGGCGCAGCTGACGCTGGATCTCTGATTGCCGCGCGGCGTGAAGAGAACCGACCTGCCGGAAATGACTGCATCACCTGCGGGCGGCCTTTCACCTTGCGCGAGAAGCGGGAAAAGGTCTGGGACGAGGTCAGGTATTGCTCTGACCGGTGCCGCGATGACGCGCTCCAGCACCATCGTGCGCCCGTCCGCCCCGTTCATCTCGGCCCCCGTCGTATCCGACCCGGTCATTTCAGTCCCTGAGCATAGGCCTCAAGCTGGGTCGCAACCGTGCCCCAACCGTCAAGAAACCCCATGTCCCGATGTGACTTCGCCAGATCGGCATTCCGATGCCGGGCCACGGCGGTATAGCGGGTCCGGCCGTTGCCGATATCCTCGAAGGTCACGATCGCGGTCATGAAGGGGTCTGGAGCGGGCTTCCAGCCAGTGGTGTAAGTATCTGTGAAGACAAGTTTTTCGTTAGGTACTACCTCAAGGTAGACGCCCTTGTTTTCCATCAGCTTGCCTTCGACGTCGAAAGTCGTGTTGCACGCCCCGCCCGGTCGCGGGTCCAGCTCGCAGGCGGTCACCTTGTGCGGCTTCGGCACGAACCACTGCATGAGATGCTCTGGCGTGGTCCAGCATTTGTAAAGAATGTCGCGCGGGGCATTCAGGTCCCGCACGAGAACGAGGTCCAGGTCCGGATCAAGATGGGTCATTCCCGTTTCTCCATAAGGGTCATCACGTAATCATCCAGACGGTCCAGCCGCGCCTCCCAGACCGCGCGGTGTTCGTCCAGCCAGCCTCGCACCGGCTCCATCGCCTGCGGTTCCAGCGCGCAGGACCGCACGCGCCCGTCCTTGCGCGTGCTGACCAGCCCTGCCTCTTCCAGCACCGAAAGATGCCGCATGATCGTCGGCAGTCGCAGGCCGGTTGGTCCGGCAAGCTCGGTCACCGCCGCCGGGCCACGGGCAAGGCGGCCCAGCATCATCCGCCGCGTGGGGTCGGACAAGGCGTGGAACAGCCGCGAAAGGTTGGGATCTTGCTTAGCCATGTCACTAAGTATCTTGGCCAGAGAGTCGATGCAAACAGATACTTCGACACCTGGCTAAGTCTTAGACTGCCGTGCAGGAATTTCCGGAATTGCCGCACAATGGCCGGGTTGCTGCCCTTGCCCCGCACCTGCGCCACACCCTATTGTGTGCAACGGTATGCAGGAGGCGGTGTGATGGCGATGCGAGTGGGGAAATCCGGGCTGACAGTGGATGAACGGCTAGCAACCTTCGTCGAACATCAGGCCTTGCCCGGCACCGGCATCGCGGCCGATCAGTTCTGGTCGGACTTTGCGCAAGCTGTGTGCGACCTGAACCCGTTGATCAGGGCCGCCGTTGCCCGGCGCGACGAGCTGCAGACACAGATTGACGCCTGGCACATTGCCCGGCGCGGCCAGAGCGATAACCCGGAGGCCTATCGCGCATTCCTGGAAAAGATCGGCTATCTGGAGCCTGAAGGCCCCGATTTCCGGATCGAAACCGAAGGCGTGGACCCCGAAATTGCCACTATCCCCGGCCCGCAGCTTGTGGTGCCGGTAATGAACGCACGTTACGCCCTGAACGCCGCGAACGCGCGCTGGGGCAGCCTCTATGATGCGCTTTACGGGACCGACGCGCTGGGGGACCAGCCGCAAGGCAAGGCCTATGACCCCGAACGCGGCGCGCGGGTGATCGCGTGGGGCCGGGCCTTTCTTGACGATGCCGTGCCACTGGCAAAGGGATCGCATGCCGATGTCTTGGCCTACCGCGTTGAAAACGGGACGCTTTCCCCCGCCCTTCGCGATTCCGACCAGTTCGCGGGCTATAGGGGCGCGCCCGATGCACCGAACGCAGTCATCCTGAAAAACCACGGCCTGCACATCGTCCTGCGGGTCGATCCCGGCCACCGGATCGGCGCGCAGGACAAGGCCGGGGTCGCCGACATCCGGCTGGAATCGGCGCTTTCCGCGATCATGGACTGCGAAGACTCCATCGCCGCCGTGGACGCCGAGGACAAGGTCGCTGCCTATTCCAACTGGTTGGGCCTGATGCGCGGCGATCTGGAAGAAATGCTTGAGAAGGACGGGCGGACCATAACCCGCAGCCTAGCGCCCGATTTCGACTTTACCGCCCCGGACGGATCGGCGGCCAACCTGAAAGGCCGGGCGCTGATGCTGGTGCGCAATGTCGGCCATCTGATGACGACGCCCGCCGTTCTGGATGCTGAAGGTGGCGAGATTTCCGAAGGCCTCATGGACGCCTTCCTGACCACGCTTTGCGCCCTGCATGACGTGCAAAAGACCGACGGCCCGCGAAACTCGTCGCGGGGATCGGTCTATGTGGTCAAGCCGAAGATGCATGGGCCGGCGGAGGTGGCCCTCACCTGCCGGATCTTCGACGCGGTCGAGGCGGCGTTGGGGTTGCCTGCCAACACGGTGAAACTTGGCATCATGGATGAAGAACGTCGAACCTCCGCCAACCTGAAGGAATGCATCCGGGCGGCGAAGGCGCGGGTCGCCTTCATCAACACCGGTTTCCTTGACCGGACCGGGGACGAGATTCACACGTCGATGGAAGCCGGGCCGATGGTTCGCAAGGGCGAGATGAAGGGGCAGGCCTGGATCAAGGCCTATGAGGACCGCAACGTCGACATCGGACTTGCCTGCGGGCTGAAGGGCCGGGCGCAGATCGGCAAGGGGATGTGGGCGATGCCCGACCTGATGGCCGCGATGCTGGCCCAGAAAGGCGCGCATCCCGAGGCCGGGGCCAGCTGCGCCTGGGTCCCCTCGCCCACTGCTGCGACCTTGCACGCCACGCATTACCACAAGACGGACGTGCCCGCCGTTCAGGACCGCATCGCCGCCGGAGGCCCCCGCGCCAGCCTTGAACAACTGCTGACCTTGCCGCTGGCCAAAGGGGTGAACTGGTCCGAAGCAGAGATCACCGAAGAGGTGGAAAACAACGTGCAGGGCATCCTTGGCTATGTGGTGCGCTGGGTCGATCAGGGGATCGGCTGCTCCAAGGTGCCGGACATCCATGATGTCGGGTTGATGGAGGACCGCGCAACCTGCCGGATCTCGGCGCAGCATATCGCGAACTGGCTGCATCATGGAGTTGTCTCGGCTGAAGAGGTGACGGAGGTGATGAAGAAAATGGCCGCCGTGGTGGACCGACAGAACGCGGGCGATCCCCTCTACCGGCCCATGGCACCCTCGTTCCAGGGGGCGGCGTTCCAAGCGGCGGTGGAGCTCGTCTTCAAGGGGCGGGAGCAGCCTTCGGGCTATACCGAACCCGTCCTTCATGCCTGGCGGGCGAAGGTCAAGCAGGGGTAAGGGCTGCTGTAGTCCTGCCCGGAACAGCCAGTGTCTCGCCTCACGAAAGAAGAGCGCGCTTCAGGATCGGATCGGCGACCGCGCTTTTCCCCCCGCCCCCAGGAGGGTATTTCCGAAAGCGGAGCGCAGGCTCGGAAGCGGCTTTTGCCGCTGTGACTTGCCCGCCCGGCGGAGTCAGCCGATATCCAGCGCAATCGCGTGGATGCGCTGGTTCAGATCCCCCAGCGCCTGTTGCACGGCGCGGTGGCGGGCGACGCGGGACATCGGTGCGAAGGCCCCGGCGCGGATCAGGATGTGGAAATGGCTTTCCCCCGATCCGTCATCCCCCGCGTGCCCGGCGTGGCGGTGGCTTTCGTTGGTCACTTCCAGCCTCTCGGGCGAAAACGCCCCACGCAATCGCGCCTCGATTTCATCTTTCACGCCCATCTTGCCCTTGCCCTCTTCTCTCTGCCGGGAAAAGCCCTAAACTCGCAGCCCCGAGTCGGAAAGACCCCTGATGACCAATCGCCCGCCCTTTGAGTTCGATCTTCGCGTTTCAGCCGACAAGAAGCGCAAGAAGTCGGGGCGTCGCGGCATGTCTGGCGCCTTCGAGACCTCGGACCGCGGTTGCGATTATCCCGGCTGTCAGGAGAAGGGCGCCTATCGCGCCCCGAAATCCCCGGACTTGCTGGATGAATTCTTCTGGTTCTGCAAGGACCACATCCGCGAATACAACTTAAAGTGGAATTTTTTCCACGGCACCACCGACGAAGAATTCCAGAAATTCCAGGAGAAAGACCGGGTCTGGGAACGGGAAACCAAACCCTTCTCGCGGCTGGGCGACGGCAATGCCTGGGCGCGGCTGGGGGTGAACGACCCGATGGCGCTCTTGGGCGAGAAGGCCACCCAGAACCCCGGCAAGCCCGCCTCGACCGCGACGCGAAAGCTGCCGCCGACCGAGCGCAAGGCGATCGAGATTCTGGACGCCCGCGACACCTGGACCAAGACGGAAATCCGCAAGCAATACAAAAGCCTGGTCAAGGACCTGCACCCCGACATGAATGCCGGCGACCGCAGCGATGAGGAACGCCTGCAAGAGGTGGTCTGGGCCTGGGACCAGTTGAAGGACAGCCGGTATTTCCGGGAATGACCCCCCGGCCGGCTTGAACAGCAGGGCCGGCGCACCCCTTCCCCTTGAACCCCCCGGCAATTTGTTCCAAGGATGACGGGGCCGCGCAAAGGGGCGTGGAGGATTACCGATGGGCGAAGGCATGCTGGATCAGGCAATGAAACCGACCGAAGAAATCTCGGTCCGCGATGTGTTCGGCATCGATACCGACATGCGCGTAAAGGGCTTTGCCGACCGCACCGACCGCGTGCCAGCGATCGACCCGACCTACAAGTTCGACCCCGACACCACTTTGGCGATCCTTGCGGGCTTTGCCTATAACCGCCGGGTGATGATCCAGGGCTATCACGGCACCGGCAAATCCACCCATATCGAACAGGTCGCCGCCCATCTGAACTGGCCCTGCGTGCGGGTCAACCTTGACAGCCACATCAGCCGGATCGACCTGATCGGCAAGGATGCGATCAAGCTGCGCGACGGCAAGCAGGTCACCGAGTTCCACGAGGGCATCCTGCCTTGGGCGCTGCGCAACCCCGTCGCCATCGTCTTCGACGAATACGATGCCGGCCGCCCGGATGTGATGTTCGTGATTCAGCGGGTGCTGGAGCACGACGGCAAGCTGACCCTGCTCGACCAGAACGAGATCATCACGCCGAACCCGTATTTCCGCCTGTTCGCGACCTCGAATACCGTGGGTCTGGGCGATACGACGGGGCTTTATCACGGCACCCAGCAGATCAACCAGGCACAGATGGACCGCTGGTCACTGGTGGCGACGCTGAACTATCTGAGCCACGATGCCGAAGCCGCGATCATCCTGGCGAAGAATTCACATTACAACACCGAGAAGGGCCGTAAGGTCATCAGCCAGATGGTGACGGTCGCCGACCTGACGCGGACGGCTTTCATGAACGGCGATCTTTCCACCGTGATGTCGCCCCGGACGGTCCTGAACTGGGCACAAAACGCAGAAATCTTCCGCAACGTCGGCTATGCCTTCCGGCTTACCTTCCTGAACAAGTGTGACGAGATGGAGCGGCAGACAGTCGCCGAGTTCTACCAGCGCTGTTTCGCGGAAGAACTGCCGGAGAGCGCTGCGAGCATGGCGATGAAGTAATCGCCTCTCATGGCGCGACCTGGGCCGCCCTTCGGGGCGGTTTTATTCATGGGCAGCCTTCCGAAGGGTTTTTCTTTCGCCTTGAAGAAGTGCGCTTTCAGCCGCTCAATGCTGAAATGCCGCGCGGTTTGGAAACTCTTCTGGCCGTCTTGGCCTTTGGGGTTTGCCTTGGCGGTCCCGGGGCAGCCGATCCGCTCTTGCGCAGCTTTTCTGTCTGCGCAGGCAGGCTTTCGGCCCTGATGGAAGAGCAGTGGATGTTCGACGGGCCGGGGTCGGAGCGGACGGCGTCCGAGCTTGGGGCGATGGTGTCGCTGATCGAGGCGTCGATGGCGGAAGGGGAAGGCCGCAGAGTGCTTGACCGGCGGATCAAGTCAAAGGTCGCCTATCGGGCACTTCTGTTTCAGGCACGGTTCAGAGCGGACCCGGAGGCCGCCAAACAGGCGGCGACAAGGGCCGAGACCCTTGCCGCCGAGTGTCGTGAAATGATCCTGGGTTAGGCGGCGGCGGCCAGCTGGGTGCGGGCATCCATCGTCGCCTTGGCCCACCAGACCACGTCGTCCAGCATCGCCTTGGCCGAACCGGTGATCGTCGCCTCGATGTCGGCCAGATTGCCCGACCCGCCAAAGCCGGGATTCACCCGGAAGAAGTCGCTGCCGCCGATGTGGACGGAATTGCGGACCGGAACCATCTGCAGCTCCACGCCGATCATCCGCAGGTGCGCCATCGCCGAGGTGCCGCCCATCGAGCCGTAAGCCACGGCGCCAAAAGGCTTCCGCGCCCATTCGACATAGGCCTGATCGAGCGCGTTCTTCAGCACGGCAGTCACCGAACGGTTGTATTCGGCGACAACGAAGATGTAGCCGTCAAACTTGGCCAGTTTCTTCTGCCATTTCTGTGCGGTCGGATCCTGGGTCGGGGCCCAGGCATTCGAGGCAACCTCGTCAAAGAAGGGCATCGGATAGTCGCGGAGGTCCAGGACCTCGACATCCATGTCGCCGCGGGCTTCAGCCTGCGCCTTGATCCATGCGGTGGGGATGTCGGCAAAGCGGGTCGGACGGGTGGACGAAACGATGATCGCGATCTTGGGATTGGTCATGGGAGAGGTCCTTGTGGGTGAGGTTTGCTGCCCGCTTTATGTGTTGCCAAATGCCGCCCTGCCAATTCCGCACCCTCGCGCCGGTTCTGTGCGGGGGCGCACATTCAAGGGACTTTTCGGCCAATTCCTGGGCAAATTAGCCCTCACCGGGTACGGCCAGCGCCTGAAACCAGCAGAACTTGCCGATCATGGTCAGGTCAGTGTCGGCAATGTCCCGGGCTTCGGTGTCGGACGGGTTGCTGACAAACACCGAACGGGTCGCGCGGAACCTCTCCAGCGCCTCGTCAAAGCGGAGATCGAAGCCGGCCGCGTCTTCAGCCCAGCCTTTCGCGGCCAGAAGGCGGGACCAGAACACCATCTCTTTCGTATCGCGCGTCGGAGCTACGGAAGCGGCCACTTCAAGCCATGCGATCTGAAAGGCCAGACAATTGAGGGTGTCGCCAAAGGTGAAACCGGGCAGCGCGCCCTGAAGATCGGTTGCGGTCCCTTCGGCAAGGACCGGGCCGGCGATGGACAGGGCAAGAAAAAGGCAAGGCAAGAGACCCAGGCGGAAAGCCCCAATGTGAAGCACGGCAGCCGGCAACCGGTCGCGGTGCCGGTCCGGTCGGCGATCAGCCCGGCATGAAGTCACGTTTCCGTCGCTGCCCCGGCGGCACGGTCTTGCCGCGGCCTTGCTGCGGTGCTTTACCTACGTCCATGAGCAAGCCCAGCGACAACCCCGCCGATCCGTTCAAGAAGGCTCTGGCCGAGGCCACCCGCACGATGGCGGATGATCCGGAGATGACGGTAACCTATTCGGTCGACCCGTCGGGGATGTCCAAGGAAGGCGTGCGCCTGCCGCAGGTCAGCCGAAGAATGACGCGGGACGAGGTGCTTTTGGCGCGTGGCACGGCGGATGCCTTCGCCCTGCGCCGCCGGTATCACGACGATGGCGTGGCATCCCGTTATGCGCCCACAGGCCCGCTTGCCCGCGATATCTATGAAGCGATGGAAACCGCCCGCTGCGAGGCGGTGGGCGCCCGCGCCATGCCCGGCACTGCGGGGAACATCGACGCCAAGATCGCGCATGAGGCGGACCGCAAGGGCTATGGCCAGGCGACACAGGCCAGCGAAGTGCCGCTTGCGGTGGCGGCGGGCTACCTGGTGCGTCAACTGGCCACTGATCGGGACCTGCCGAAATCTGCCGGGCATGTCGTCGACCTGTGGAGGGGCTTCATCGAGGACCAAGCCGGGGCCACTCTGGAAAACCTGGACCATGTGCTGACCGATCAGGCGGCCTTTGCCCGTCTGGCGCGGAAGGTGATTTCCGACCTCGGGTATGGTGACCAGCTGGGCGACGACCCCGATGCGCCGGATGAGGATGCGGGCGACGACCAGGCCGAGGAAGACCAGGACGCACCCGATTCCGCGGGCGACGAGCAGGAAGAGGGCGAAGACCCCGAAGCCTCGCCCGAACGAAGCCAGGAAGAACAGCAGGACCAGTCCCAGGCGCAAGTCACGATGGAAGACAGCGCCGACATGGAGCAAGGCGACGAGGCGGAACTGCCCGAGGGCGAGGCCCCTCTGGAACCACCGCCGCCCGCGCCCTATTCCGACGCGGATCCGAACTATGCCGTCTACACCACGGATTTCGATGAGGAAATCAAGGCCGAGGACTTGGCGGAACCGGCAGAGCTGGAGCGACTGAGGGCCTATCTGGACCAGCAGCTTGAGCCCCTGAAAGGCGCAGTCAGCCGACTGGCCAACAAATTGCAGCGCCGCCTGCAGGCGCAGCAGAACCGATCCTGGCTCTTCGACCTTGAGGAAGGCACGCTGGATGCGGGCCGTCTTGCCCGCGTGGTAGCGAACCCGACCACCCCTTTGTCCTTCAAGCAGGAGAAGGACACCGATTTCCGCGACACCGTGGTGACGCTGCTTCTGGACAACTCCGGCTCGATGCGGGGGCGGCCGATTTCGATCGCGGCGATCTGTGCGGATGTGCTGGCGCGGACGCTGGAGCGGTGTTCGGTCAAGGTGGAAATCCTGGGCTTTACCACCCGGGCCTGGAAGGGCGGGCAAAGCCGCGAGCGCTGGCTGGCGCAGGGGCGGCCGCAGATGCCGGGGCGGCTGAACGATCTGCGCCACATCGTCTACAAGGCAGCCGATGCGCCGTGGCGGCGCGTGCGGCCGAACCTTGGGCTGATGATGAAAGAGGGCCTCCTGAAGGAAAACATCGACGGCGAGGCGCTGGAATGGGCGCACCGCCGCGCGATGGCGCGGCCCGAGGCACGCAAGATCATGATGGTGATTTCGGACGGTGCGCCGGTGGACGATTCAACCTTGTCAGTCAACCCCGCGAATTATCTGGAAAAACACCTGCGCGACGTGATCGCGATGGTGGAGCGTCGGCGGGCGGTGGAACTGATCGCAATCGGCATCGGCCATGACGTCACGCGCTATTACCAGCGCGCGGTGACGATCACCGATGTCGAACAGCTGGCCGGCGCAATGACCGAGCAGTTGGCAGGGCTCTTTGAGGTGGACCCGAAGAAACGCGCCCGGGCGCTGGGGATGCGGCGGGCGGGGTAAGGGGGCTTTCCGCCCCCCTCTGGCCTTCGGCCATTCACCCCCCGAGGATATTTGGGCAGAGAGGAACTGCGAAGTGTTTCAAAGCTTTGAAAGCCATTCCTCGCCGGATCAGGGACCACCAAGGCTGGCAGCGTTACGGACGAAGCTGCGCGAGATGGGGCTGGACGGGTTTCTCGTGCCACGCGCGGATGCGCATCAAGGCGAGTATGTGGCCGCGCGGGATGAGCGCATGCAATGGCTGACCGGATTCACCGGGTCGGCGGGGTTCTGCATCGTATTGCCCGACGTGGCGGGGGTCTTCATCGACGGACGCTACCGGACGCAGGTGAAGGCGCAGGTTGACCTTGGGGCGTTCACTCCGGTGGCCTGGCCCGAGGTGAAGCCGGGAGACTGGATCAAAGGTAACCTGGCGGCTGGCAAGCTTGGGTTTGATCCCTGGCTGCACACGGCGGAGGAGATCGAGACTCTTAAGAGAGTACTTGAGAATACAGGCGTATCCATTTGGCCGTGCGACATTAATCCGATTGACGCCATCTGGCCGGACCAGCCTTTGCCACCGGTTGGCAGGGCGTTTGTCCACCCTGATGCTTTGGCGGGAGAAAGCTCTGCCGCCAAGCGGGCGCGACTGGCTGAGAGCTTGCGAGTGGCGGGTCAGGCGGCAGCGGTCCTGACCTTGCCCGACTCGATCTGCTGGCTGTTGAACATCCGTGGCGCGGATGTTCCGAAGAACCCGGTCCTGCAGGGTTTCGCGATCCTCATGGCCGACGGGCAGGTGCAGCTGTTCGCAGCGGCGGACAAGTTCGACAGCGACACCCTTGCCCATCTTGGGCCGGAGGTGACGCTGCATCCGACAGAGGCGTTCGTGCCTTGCCTGCGTGCTCTTCAAGGGGCGGTGCGGGTCGACAAGGTCTCGGCACCCCTGGCGGTGTCGGAGTTTCTGACGGCCGCCGGAATCCCGGTTGCCTGGGGTGACGACCCCTGCAAGCTGCCAAAGGCGCGCAAGAACGCGGCCGAGATTGCCGCCACCCGTGAGGCGCATCTGCGCGACGGGGCGGCGATGGCTGAGTTCCTGCGCTGGCTGGACGATCAGGCTCCGAAGGGCAGGCTGACAGAGATTGCAGTGGTGCAGGCGCTGGAAGGCTTCCGGCGCGCGACGAACTCGCTGCATGACATCAGTTTTGACACGATCTGCGGCGCGGGGCCGAATGGGGCGATCATTCATTACCGGGTGACCGAGGCTTCGAATCGCCCGATCCGCCGGGACGAGTTGCTGCTGGTCGATTCGGGCGGGCAGTACCCGGACGGTACCACTGACATCACCCGCACGATCGCGGTGGGTGATCCGGGGGATGAGGCGCGGGGATGTTATACCCGCGTGCTGCAAGGCATGATCGCCATCAGCCGGGTGCGGTTTCCGAAGGGGCTGGCGGGGCGCGATATCGACGCCCTGGCGCGCTTTCCCCTCTGGCTGGCCGGGCAGGACTATGACCACGGCACCGGCCATGGCGTCGGAGCCTTCCTGTCTGTACACGAAGGGCCGCAGCGGATCAGCCGGTTGTCGGATGTGCCGCTGGAACCCGGGATGATCCTGTCGAACGAGCCCGGCTATTACCGGGAAGGCGCCTTCGGCATCCGGCTGGAGAATCTGATCGTGGTCGAACCTGCAGCGCCCTTGGGCGACAACCGGGCGCAGCTGGCTTTCGAGACGCTGACTTTCGCGCCCTTCGACCGGCGGCTGGTGCTGGCCTCGGCCCTGTCGCCGGGCGAACGGGACTGGCTGAATGCCTATCACGCAGCAGTTTTGGAAAAACTTGCCCCGCGCGTTTCGGATGCTACCCTTGAGTGGTTGAAAGGCGCCTGCGCTCCGATCTGATTGGGGTTTTCGATGGCCAGCTACATCTCCGTCACCCCGATCAAGGACCCGGTCAGCGTGTCCGTCGTGGAGATGGGTCTTGGCACGTCAGCCGATGCGCTGGACCTGCGCGAGGGCCGCTGTCCCCCCGTTGTCCATGTTCCGCGCACGGATATCGACATGGCTCCGCTGGACCGGACGACACGGGCGTCAACTTGCCCCTGGAAGGGCAAGGCCAGCGATTATTCAATCGGCACGCCGTCGGGTGTGCTGGAAAATGCCGTCTGGTCCTGTGAGGACCCCCTGCACGACATGGCCGCGATCCGGGAGTGTCTGGCGTTTTACGCCGACAAGGTCACGATCACGCGCGGCCAGCGGTTTCGCGGATCCGCGCGACCATTGCCCGCAGGCCGTTCGACCGTTGCGCGCTGAGGTGGTCGTTCAGGCCCAGACGGCCCAGTTCCGCCGCCGCGTCGACCTTTGCCACCTCGGCCACTGGCACGCCCGCATAAAGCGCATGCAAGATAGCGATCAGCCCGCGCACGATCATCGCATCGCTGTCGCCTTGGAAATCGAAGCGGCCTTTGTCGATGATCGGGCGCAGCCAAACCTGACTTGCGCAGCCCTGCACCTTCAGCGCGGGCACCTTGAAGCTGTCATCAAGCGGCGGCATCGCCTTGCCAAGCTCGATCACATGACGATAGCGGTCTTCCCAGTCGTCAAGGAATTCGAAGGTTTCCGCGAGTTCTTCAAAGGCTTCGGTGGCCATGACCCATCCCCCTGCTGGGGCTTGAGGTAAGCCGCACCTGCCGATGTGTCCAGCCCTGCATGAGCGCTTTTCAAACGCCGCCCCATCGGCTACCCAAGGGGCAGTCTTTCAGGAAAGCTGCCATGCCTGTTGCCCGCCCTCTGCTGATTGCCGTTCTCTTCACCGCCCTGGTCGGCTGTGGCGGGGTGCGTGACAGTAAGCTGAACCCGCTCAACTGGTTCAAGCGGTCCGAGCCGCGCGAAACCATCGTCCTTCCGGGCGAGAGCGCCGATCCGCGCCCCCTGGTCGAGGCGGTGCTGTCGATGTCGGTCGAGCCGATGCCCGGCGGGGCGATTGTGCGTGCCACAGGCCTGACCCCGACGCAAGGCTGGTGGTCGGCGGAACTGGTGCCGCTGCCGCTGGATGAGAACGGGGTGCTGGTCTACGAATTCCGGCTGCTGCCGCCCATCACCAAGACGGATGTGAACACCCCCCGGTCGCGTGAGGTCGAGGTGGCGATCTACATTTCCGACTACAAGCTGGACGCGGTGCGCGAGATTGTCGTGCAAGGCGCCGGAAACGCCAGGTCGGCCGGGCGCTGAGGCGCCGGTCAGGTCAAAGATCCACGACCCGGACTTCGCTGCCCTTGGCAGAAAGGGCGATTTCGCCCCGGCAAAGACGCATGGCATCTGTGCCGAATGCCTCGCGCCGCCAGCCACCCAGGGCGGGGACATCGCGTTCCCCGGCGGCAATCGCGTCCAGATCGGCACTTGAGGCAATCAGGCGCGGGGCCACGCCAAGGTTTTCGGACTTGGCCTTCAGAAGCACGCGCAACAGGTCGGCCAGCGCCGGATTGACCTGAAGCTGTTCGCGCTGGGCGTCAATCTTCGGCATATCCTCGGGCCGCATTTCCAGCCCTTCCTTGACGGCCGCCAGGATGCCCTCGGCGATCTCCGGCTTGCGGCCTTCGCGCAGCAGAAGACGCGAGCGGCCCAGTTCCTCGGTCGTGGCCGGGCGGGTCGAGGCAAGCTCAAGCAGCGCGTCGTCCTTCATCACCCGGCTGCGCGGCACGTTCTGCGCCTGCGCATAGGTTTCACGGAAACGCGCCAGCGCCTTGACCACCGCCAGGAAGCGGCCCGAGGTGGTGCGGGTCTTGATCCGCATCCAGGCCTCATCCGGCAGGACGGTATAGGTCTCGGGCTCGGTCAGGATCGCCAGTTCTTCGGCGACCCACTCCGCTCGGCCGTTCTTCTTCAGCTGGGCGGCCAGCCATTCGTAGATCACCCGCAGATGGGTGACATCGGCCAGCGCGTAGTCCTTCTGCGCATCGGACAAGGGGCGGCGCGACCAGTCGGTGAAGCGGCTGGTCTTGTCGAGGTTGGCCTTGGCAATCTTCTTGACCAGCGTTTCATAACCGACCTGCTCGCCAAAGCCGCAGACCATGGCGGCGACCTGAGTGTCAAACAGCGGTCTTGGAAAGACATTGCCTTCAACGAAGAAGATCTCGAGGTCCTGACGGGCAGCGTGGAAGACCTTGACCGTCGCCTGGTGGCGGAAAAGGTCATAGAGCGGTTCCATCGACATGTCGGACCCTTCGATCGGGTCGACCAGAACCGCGTCGCCATTCGCGCCGGGCAGGGCCATCTGGATCAGGCAGAGCTTGGACCAGTAAGTGCGTTCGCGCAGGAATTCGGTGTCGACGGTGACGTAGGGTTCGGCCTTGGCGGCCGCGCAGAAAGCGGCAAGGTCTTCTGTCGTGGTGATGGTGCGCATGGCCGTCCTTTCGCTGTCGCGGGGTCATCCCGCAGGGGGGTCTCCCCGCTATAAGCAGGGAAAACCCGGTTGGAAAGCCCCGTGACGCCCCTTCCGCGTGCCGATCAAAGCAGAAGCGGCGTCCGGTCGCCGGCGACAAATCGGCGCAGGACGGCAGGGTAAAGCCGATGCTCGGCCACCAGAACCCGTGCGGCAAGGGTTGCGCTGGTATCACCCGGCAGGACCGGCACCCGCGCCTGACCCAGAATCGGGCCCGCGTCGAGTTCTGCCGTCACTTCATGGACCGTGCATCCTGCCTCGGTATCGCCTGCGGCAAGGGCCCGGTCATGGGTATGAAGGCCCGGATATTTCGGCAGCAAGGAGGGGTGGATATTCAGCATCCGGCCCTCGAAGCGGCGCACGAAGCCGGGGGTCAGGATCCGCATGAAACCTGCAAGGCAGAGGATATCGGGCCGGCCGGCCTCGATATCGCGCAGCAGCGCGGTTTCGAAAGCCTGCCTGTCGCCAGCGAAAGCGCGGTGGTCCACCGCGGCCACCGGCACGCCCAGCGCTGCGGCACGGGTCAGGCCCGCGGCGGCGGGATCGTTCGAGACCACCAGAACCGGGCGCGCGGGGTGGTCCCCGACCATGTCACGGACCAACGCCAGCATGTTCGAGCCACCCCCGGAAATCAGGATGGCGACGCGCTTCAAAGCAGGCGGCCCTCGTAGAGAACCCCCTGCCCTTCGACGACGGTTCCCAGCAGGAAAACCGTCTCGCCCGCGTCGCGCAGCAGGGCGGTCAGCGCCTCGGCCCGGTCTTCGGCGACGACCAGCATCATGCCTATGCCGCAGTTGAAGGTCTTCAGAAGCTCCGCCTCGGCCATGCCGGCCGTTTCGGCCAGCCAGCGGAAGACCGGCGGCAATTGCCACGCCGAAAGGTCGATCCTGCAAGCCAGCCCCTTGGGCAGGACACGCGGCGGGTTTTCGGTCAACCCGCCGCCGGTGATGTGGGCAAGGCCGTGCACACCCCCGGCGCGGATCGCGGCAAGCGCCTGATTGACGTAAAGCCTTGTCGGGGTCAGCAGAGCCTCGCCCAAAGAGCCACCGCCAAACGGCGAAGCCGCGTCCCAGCCAAGGCCGGACAGTTCCACAACCTTGCGCACGAAGCTGTAGCCGTTGGAATGGACCCCATTCGACGCAAGGCCAAGCAGGACATCGCCCTTGGCCACGCCAGCCGGTAGCTCGCCGCCGCGCTCCATGGCGCCCACGGCAAATCCGGCAAGGTCGAAATCGCCCTTGTGATACATGCCCGGCATTTCCGCCGTCTCGCCACCGATCAGGGCGCAGCCGCTGTCGGCGCAACCCTTGGCGATGCCGGTGATGATGCGGGTGGCCTGGACCAGCTCCAGCTTGCCGGTGGCAAAATAATCCAGGAAGAACAATGGCTCGGCGCCCTGGCATACCAGATCGTTGACGCACATCGCGACGAGGTCGACGCCGATGGTGTCGACATGGCCGGTGTCGATGGCGATCCGAAGCTTGGTCCCGACGCCATCGGTCGCGGCGACCAGCACCGGGTCGGTGTATCCGGCGGCCTTCAGATCGAACAGCGCACCGAAGCCGCCAAGGCCGCCCATCACGCCCGGGCGACTTGTGGCCTTGGCCGCAGGCTTGATCCGGTCGACAAGCGCGTTTCCAGCGTCGATATCCACGCCCGTGTCCGCATAGGTCAACCCGTTCCGCCCAGTCGCCATCCTGCCGCTCCATCACTGTCGCGGCCCCCATACGCGTTTCCGCAACGCTTCGCAATAAAGGCCCGGATGCTTGACCGCCCTGCCCTTTATGCTAGGCAGGATCCGCTACGGGCCTGTAGCTCAATTGGTTAGAGCAGGGCGCTCATAACGCCTTGGTTGGGGGTTCGAGTCCCTCCGGGCCTACCAGCTTGCCGGGGATGGTCATGAAGATCGGCGAAGTGTCTTTCTGGTATGCCGACATCGGCCTGCCCTACCGGCGAGCCGCGCTTGCCGGGGACGGCACGGCGGATGTGGCGATCATCGGGGCGGGCTATACCGGCCTCTGGACTGCCTATTACCTGAAGCAGGCCAGCCCATCGCTGGACGTGCTGGTGATCGAGAAGGATTTCGCCGGCTTCGGTGCCTCGGGGCGCAATGGCGGCTGGCTGACCGGCGGCTTTGCCTGGAGCCACCGGCGCTATCTGCAGACCGCTTCGGAACATGCGCTCCGCGCGATGGTCGAGGCGATGAACGGCACGGTGGACGAGGTGATCCGTGTCGCCGAGGCGGAAGGGATCGACGCCGATATCCACCGCACGGAAGAGCTGATGGTGGCCACGTACCCGGCGCAGGTCAGCCGCATGCGGGCCGAAGTGGCGCTTCGCCGCCATTGGGGCGAAGACGACCGGGTGTTTGAGATGGGTGCGGCCGACCTTGCCGACCGCATCCGCATTCCCGGAGCGCTCGGGGCGATGGTGGTGACGAACGTCGCCCGGGTGCAACCGGCCAAGCTGGTGCGCGGTCTTGCGGCGGCGGTCGAGCGGCTGGGCGTGCGGCTGGTCGAGGGAACCACCGTCACCGGCTATGAAAAGGGTCTGGTGACGACCGACCGGGGCGTTGTCCGCGCCCCGGTGATCCTGCGCTGCACCGAAGGCTTCACGGCGGGCCTTCCGGGATTGAAGCGCGACTGGCTGCCGCTGAACTCGGCCCAGATCGCGACCGAGCCTTTGTCTGACGAGATCTGGGCACAGATCGGCTGGGATGGCCATGAAATCCTTGGTGATTTCGCCAATGCCTATTGCTATTTCCAGCGCACGCGCGAGGGGCGGATTACCGTGGGCGCCCGGGGCGTGCCGTATCGGTTCGGATCGAACCTTGATACCAACGGCGCGCCGGACCCGGAAACGATCCGCCGCCTGACCGCGATCTTGCACCGGCATTTCCCCGCCGCGCGGCAGGCGATGATTGATCACGCCTGGTGCGGCGTCCTTGGCGTGCCGCGCGACTGGTGTGCTACGGTGGGGCTTGACCCGGCGACCGGACTTGGCTGGGCGGGGGGCTATGTCGGCGTCGGGGTCTCGACCTCGAACCTGGCAGGGCGGACGCTGGCCGATCTGGCGCTTGGCCGCGACAGCGACCTGGTGCATCTGCCCTGGGTCAACCGCCGCGTCCGCGCCTGGGAGCCGGAGCCGTTTCGCTGGCTCGGCGTGACCGGCATGTATGCCCTTCTGAACGCCGCGGACCGGCGCGAGGCGCGGCCAGGGGCGGGGCCGTCGCGGCTAGCAACTTTGGGCAACTTCCTGACCGGACGGGGCTGAGATAGCGGGCCGGGTGACCTGCCGGGACGGCACTTGCCTGCCCCGCTCCTGCTTGGCATAAGGTCGGCCATGAAACAGCACCTGCACCTGCCCCGTCGCCGATTCCTTGCCCTGTCGCTGGCCGTCGCCGCCTCTCCCGCATGGGCGGCGCCTCGAGACGAGCTTGCCCAAAGGATTCTGGTCACCTGGCACCGGCTGGTGCTGGAACTGGTGCGCCATACGGCGACCTATTCGCCCCCCGTGGCCAGCCGAGCCTTCGGCTATCTGGGCGTCACCTCGCATGAGGCGCTGGTGGCGGGCAACCCCGGCCTTGTCAGCCTTGCCGGACAGGTGAACGGCCTCTCCCCTGCCCCGCAGCCATCCGGGGACACCGATCCCGCGACCGCGTTGCATTATGCCCTTTCTGCGGCGACAAAAGTCTTGTTCGGCAACACCGGCCCGACAGGCCAGCGCGCCCATGCGGCGCTGACCGACCAGCTTGGCGCGCAAGTTGCCGACGGTCTTGATCCTGCCCTGCACGCGCGCAGCGCGGCGCACGGGACGGCCATTGCCGAACATATCCTTGCTTGGGCCGCGACCGATGGCGGGGCCACGATCGACAACATGGGCTTTCCCCGTGACTACACTCCGGGTACGCGCCCGCAAGACTGGGTGCCGACCAGCCTTGTGCGCCAGCAACAGGCGCCGCTGTTGCCGGCCTGGGGCCAGAACCGCCTGTTTGTCATGCCCTCGGTCACCGCTTGCGGCCCTGCCGCGCCTCCGGCCTATGACGAAACCCCTGGGTCGGAGTTTCATGCGACGGCGCTTGAGGTCTATGAGATCAGCCGCAACCTCACGGACGAACAGAAGCTGATCGCGCGATTCTGGTCGGATGACCCGATGCTGTCGTCCACCCCGGCCGGGCACTGGATCTCGATCCTTCTCGACATCGCCGATCGCGACGGGCTGTCTGCCGAAGTGACGGCGGGCGTCTTGGCAAAGCTGGGGATCGCGCAGGCGGATGCCTTCATCGCCTGCTGGGCCGCGAAGTTCGAATTCAACCTTCTGCGCCCGGTCACCTATATCCGGCGGGTGATCGACCCGGCTTGGGAGCCTTTGCTGATCACCCCGCCATTTCCCGAATTCCCCTCGGGCCACAGTACCCAATCGGGCGCAGCGGCCACGGTGCTGACCGCGATCTTTGGCGAGAATTTCGCCTTCGAAGACACCTCGCACGAAGATGACGGCTTTGACCCTCGCGGGTTTTCGTCCTTCCACGCGGCGTCGGAAGAGGCAGCGATGTCAAGGCTTTACGGCGGCATCCACTTCCGTTTCGGCAATCAGGCCGGGCTTGAACAGGGCCGTTGCATCGGGGCCTTTGCGGCGGCATTGCGAACCGAAGCATGATCCGCGCCCTGGTTTTCCTTGCCACCGCCGCACCGCTTGCGGCCGAACCTGCCCTGCCACGCTTCACCGAGGAGACGCTGACCGCCGGTATCGACACGGTCTACAGCGGCGAATGGGAATACATGGTCGGCGGCGGGGTTGCGACGTTTGATTGTTCGGGCGACCGGTTCCCTGACCTGTTCATCTCTGGTGGCGCAGGGCCTTCGGCGCTTTACCGGAACCGCAGCCCCCAAGGTGGCGCCCTCAGCTTCGAGAAGACCGATGCCCTGACGCTTGACGCGGTGATCGGGGCTTATCCGCTGGATATCGACAGCGACGGGGTGATGGATCTTGTGGTGCTGCGGCTGGGCGAGAACAAGCTGTTCCGCGGCCTTGGCGACTGCAGGTTCGAGGATGCGACGGCCACCTGGGGCTTTGATGGCGGCGACGCCTGGTCAACCGCCTTTGCGGCGATCTGGGAACCGGGGGCCACCTGGCCCACGTTGGCCATCGGCAACTACCTTGACCGCAAAGAGACGGCTTTTCCTTGGGGATCCTGCACCGACAACTGGCTGCACCGGCCCGAGGGTCTGGGCTTTGCGCCGCCCCTGCCCCTGACCCCGTCCTACTGCGCGCTGTCGATGCTGTTCACCGACTGGAACCGGTCCGGCCAGCCCGCGCTGCGGGTGTCAAACGACCGTGAATACTACAAGGGCGGTCAGGAGCAGCTTTGGCGTCTGGAGCCTGGCCTGCAGCCCCGGCTCTATACGGAGGCCGAGGGCTGGAAACGCCTGCGCATCTGGGGGATGGGCATAGCTTCGGCAGATATCAACCGGGATGGCTATCCGGATTATTACCTGACCAGCATGGCCGACAACAAGCTGCAGGTCTTGAAGGACCCCGCCAGGGGTCTGCCGGATTTTGCCGACATCGCCTATCCTTCAGGCGTCACCGCGCACCGGCCCTATACCGGGGGCGATCTCAACCCCTCGACCGCCTGGCACGCGCAGTTTGCCGATGTGAACAACGACGGCCTGCTTGATCTCTTCGTGGCCAAGGGCAACGTGTCGCAGATGCCGGATTTCGCGGCGCAGGATCCTAACAACCTGATGTTGCAGCAGGCGGACGGCACCTTTGTCGAAGCCGGAGACCGGGCCGGGGTGGGCAGTTTCGCCACGTCACGCGGGGCGCAGGTGGTGGATTTCAACCTGGATGGACGGCTGGACCTTGTCGTTGTGAACCGCTGGACCCCGGTCGAGATCTGGCGGTCCACCGGAGATCTGGCGGGTAATTGGCTACAGGTCCGGCTGGAACAACCCGGGACCAATCGCGACGCGATCGGCGCGGTGATCGAAATCAAACGCGACGAGGTGGTGGAACGGCACGAGATCACCTCGGGCGGGGGGCATGTAAGCGGGTCGGTCGGCTGGCTGCATTTCGGCCTTGGCGACAAGAAAACGGTCGAGCTGCGCGTGGTCTGGCCAGACGGCACCGCCGGGGACTGGCAGACGGTTCCGGCGCAGAGTTTCCAGATCCTGCGCCCCGGTCGCCCCCCCGAAATCTGGCGGCCCGACTGAGGGACCGGACCGAATCGCTTGTGCAGGATGACGCACCCGGCGCGAGCGGGATCGCAATGAATACATTTCGAAGTTGTCGCAAAGGCCTGGGCCCGCTGCCCCTTTCGGTCTTCGCCTGTCAATTCCATGCTCCATCCCACTGCTAATGCTGATTTTTTTACCACAGTGCCAGGTGGTCGGCATCAGAGGTCTACTGGCAGGCGCGCAGTCGCCTCCAGGCAACAAATGAAATAATATCGGTTGTTTATGGGGTTTTGCCGGCCATGGCAGCGAAGGGAACCAGGTCATGGCCATCTTCCTGCCACATTCCTGACGCCCCGCCGCCACTTTCGGCCCAGCCCACGGCAAGATTTCCGCTGACCCTGACCTGAAGAAGTGACATTCTCAGTGTAACCTCACATTCAGTCGCCGACGGTTCGTGATGGGTGCCGTGATGAGACTTTCGAAAACTTGAGGACGACGGCACCGGACTGGAAACGCAATCGATGCAAGGCCCTACGAAGATCGACCCGCGCCTTGACGCAGCCCCCTACCAGGTGGAGCCGGATGTCTTTGCCGATGATCTGAAGGAAGGCACACAACTGCTTGGCGGCCAGTACACCATCCTTGGCTTCCTGAATTCGGGCGGTTTCGGCATCACCTATCTGGCCAAGGATTCGCTGGAGCGGACTGTCGTCATCAAGGAATGCTTCCCGAACGCGCTGTGCCGGCGCAGCACCTCGATCGTGCGCGCCCGGTCGCGCAAGCACACTGGCGAGTTGCGGAGCTTCGTGGAGAACTTCATGGACGAGGCACGCAGCCTTGCCAAGCTGGTCCATCCGAATATCGTTGGCGTGCATCAGGTCTTCGAAGACAACGACACGGCCTACATGGCGATCGACTTCATCAAAGGCAAAGACCTTCACGACATTCTTGAGTCGACCGACCAAGCCTTCACGCCCGACGAAATCGTCCTGTTGCTGAAGAAGATGCTCAGCGCGGTCGAGTTCATCCATCAGGCCGGAATCCTGCATCGCGACATCTCGCCGGACAACATCCTGATCGATCAGAACGGCAATCCGGTGCTGATCGACTTTGGCGCCGCCAGCGAACAGGTCGTCCGCGCCACGCGCGTATTGACCGGGCGACGGGTGGTGAAAGACGGCTATTCTCCGCAGGAATTCTACCTGACCGGGGCCGAGCAGAGCCCCTCAAGCGACCTTTATGCGCTTGGGGCCACGGTCTATCACGTGATCACCGGCAAGGCCCCCCCGGAAAGCCAGCGGCGGCTGGCCCTTGTGGCCGAGGGGTTGCCTGACCCATATCAACCACTGGCCGGTCGATATCCGGGCTATCCCCAGGGATTCCTGGAATCGATCGACAAGGCGACCAGGGTCTTGCCGAAGGACCGCATTCACAGCGCTTCTGCCTGGCTTGAGATGATCCGCCTGGGCGAAGAGGGTGAATTGCAGCCCGCCACGCCCGAGCCTGCGCCGGCTGCGACCGTATCAACAGCAGCGGCGGCGCAGGCCGGCAGACGCTTTATGTCTGATAACGTTGGCTATTTTTTCGGCGCGGGCATCGTTCTCGCCGTTGCCGCCGTGGCGGGCCTCTGGTCGCTTCTGACCTGAACCCTTTCACTTGTACTTGACAGCCGCGCGGCCGCGATGATCCCTCTGGCGGACAACAAGGGGGTGGCGGTGTTCGATCTGGTGATCTTCGACTGCGATGGCGTGCTGATCGACAGCGAGATCATCTCGGCCCGGATGCTGATCCGGGAACTTGGCCGTCTGGGCGTTCAGATTGATCTCGACTATGTGGCGCGGAACTTCCTTGGTCGCAGCTACCCGACGGTGATGGCGCAGATTCGCCACGAATTCGGGTTGGATCTGCCCGCAGAATTCGAGGACCAGTACCGCGAGCGGCTTCTGGATGAATTCCGCCGCAGTCTAAGCGTGATGCCGGGCGCTCCCGAGGCTCTTGATGATCTTGCCGTACCGTTCTGCGTCGCCACATCTTCATCGCCGCGCCGGGCCGACATGTCTTTGTCGCTGACCGGTCTGCGCGACCGGGTCGGCGACCGGCTGTTCACCGCAAGCCAGGTAGAGCGCGGCAAGCCGGCGCCCGACCTGTTCCTGTTCGCCGCCGCCTGCATGGGCGCATCCCCTGCCAGAACGCTGGTGATCGAGGACAGCAGGACCGGCCTGAGCGCTGCCATAGCGGCAGGAATGGAGGTCTGGCACTTCACCGGCGGCAGCCATTTCGCGGGTCGGGCTCCGACCAGCGAAGACCCCGATCACGCCCGCCCGAACCGAACATTTGACGCCTTCGCAGACTTCTTCCAGACTGCCCCGGCCCTGCGGAGACCAAGATGAACCGGATTGAACCCGATCCCACCCTGCTTGACGACGCCGCGCGGGCCGGCTGGCTTTACTATGTCGCCGGCAAGACACAGGACCAGATTGCCTCTGAACTTGGCGTCAGCCGCCAGCGGGCGCAGCGCCTTGTTTCGCGGGCCATGGCCGAGGGTTTGATCCATGTCCGCCTGAACCACCGCATCGGCGCCTGCCTTGATCTTGAGGCCGCGCTGACCGACCGGTTCGGCCAGATCCGGGTGCGCGTGTCGCCGGGCCTTGGTCCCGGAGCCGATCCGGTGCGATCCATCGCGCCTGCCGCTGCGGCAGAGCTGGAGCGTTTCCTTCGGATGCCGGAGCCGCTGGTGATAGCACTTGGCACCGGGCGCGGCATGCGCGGCATGGTCGATTCCATGACCGAGATCGACGCGCCCCAGCATCGCCTGGTGTCGCTGATCGGCAACATCGCACCGGACGGTTCCGCCTCGTTCTTCGACGTGGTCATGCGCATCGCCGACAAGGTCCGCGCCCCGCATTACCCGATGCCGGTCCCGGTGATCTCGACCACGGCAGAAGAGAACGCAGCTTTCCACGCCCTTGCCCCGGTGCGCCGGGTGGTGGAACTGGCCAGGACTGCCGACGTGATCTTCGTCGGTGTCGGTCAAATGTCGAACGACGCGCCGCTTCTGGCCGATGGCTTCGTCAGCCGGGCCGAACTGGACGAGATGCAGGCGGCCGGGGCAGCCGGCGAAGTTGCAGGCTGGGTATTCGATTCGGACGGCAATTATCTGGACGTCGGCACCAATATCCGCACGGGTGGCGTGCGCGTGGCCCAGGGTCTTCCGCGCCCGGCGATCGGCGTTGCTGCGGGTGCATCAAAGGTTCCGGCGATCCGGGCGGCATTGAAATCTTACATTCTCAACGGGTTGGTCACGGACGAACCCACCGCCAGGTTGCTTCTGACCTAGTCCGGACCTTCGCAAATGCGGCGAAAGACAGGGCTTGACGACTCTGGGCCAAATGTGAGCATTTACCCACGTAGCGATGATTTGCTCATACGCTGATCCAGGGAGGATACCATGACAACGACTTTCCGCGCCCTTCTCGGCGCGACCGCCCTCGTTGCCTTTGCGGGCACCGCGATGGCCGAAACCACCATCACTGTTGCCACCGTGAACAATGGCGACATGATCCGCATGCAGGGTCTGATGGACGACTTCTATGCCAAGAACCCCGACATCAAGGTCGAATGGGTGACGCTGGAAGAAAACGTCCTGCGCCAGAACGTGACGACCGACATCGCCACCGGCGGTGGTCAGTATGACGTCATCACCATCGGCACCTATGAGGTTCCGATCTGGGCCAAGCAGGGTTGGCTGGAAAGCCTGAACGACCTGCCCGCCGACTATGACGTGGACGACCTGCTGCCCGCGATCCGCGGCGGTCTGACCGTTGATGGCAACCTCTACGCCTCGCCCTTCTACGGCGAATCGTCCTTCGTGAACTACCGCAAGGACCTGGCCGAAAAGGCCGGCATCACCATACCCGACGCGCCCACCTGGGACGACATCAAGGCCGCAGCCGCCGCGATGACCGACGCCGAGGCCGGCATCTACGGCATCTGCCTGCGCGGCAAGGCCGGCTGGGGCGAGAACATGGCCTTCCTGACCACCATGGCCAACAGCTACGGCGCGCGCTGGTTCGACGAAAACTGGGTTCCCCAGTTCGACCAGCCGGAATGGAAAGCCGTGATGACCGACTATGTCGAGCTTCTGACCAAATACGGTCCGCCCGGCGCGTCGAACAACGGCTACAACGAAAACCTGACGCTGTCGCTGCAGGGCAAATGCGCCATGCGAATGGACGCCACCGTTTCGGCAGGCTCGCTGACCGATCCGGCTCAGTCCGAATTTGCCGAGCAGGTCGGCTTTGCGCTGGCCCCCGATGCCGGTCTTGGCAAGCGGGCGAACTGGCTCTGGGCCTGGTCGCTGGCGATCCCCGCGTCGTCTGACGCCAAGGATGCAGCCAAGACCTTCGTCAACTGGGCAACCAACAAGGACTACATCGCCCTTGTCGCGTCGAAAGAAGGCTGGCGCAACGCCCCTCCGGGCACCCGCACCTCGCTTTATTCCAACGCGGAATACGCAGCGCTGCCCTTCGCCAAGATGACGATCGACAGCATCAACGCGGCTGACCCGACCAACCCGGCCACCAAGCCGGTGCCCTACGTCGGCGTGCAGTTCGTCGCGATCCCCGAGTTTGCGGGCCTGGCTACCAGCGTTGGCGAGATCTTCTCGGCGGCCCTGGCCGGTCAGAAGTCGGTTGATGACGCCCTTGCCGAAGCGCAAGCTCTGGCTGTGGAGGAAATGACCGCCTCTGGCTACATCAAGTAAGACCGCGAACCCGGCCCGACCTCGGGCCGGGTTACCTTTTCTCCCCCGCAGTTTCCAGGATGCGCGGGGTGCCCGGCCGTAGCCCGTCCATCTGGATCAGCTTAACCCCTGAAGCGGAGACACACCCGTGGCAACGCAGTCCTCACGTCTTGCAGCCCGCCTGATGGTCGCGCCCTCGGTCATCGTCCTGTTCATCTGGATGATCATCCCCCTGGCCATGACCATCTATTATTCGTTCCGGCTCTATCGGCTGATCTCACCCGACCGGACGGGCTGGGTCGGCTTTCGGAACTATACCTGGTTCATCAACTCCCCCGAGTTCTGGATGGCGATCTCGAACACGCTTCTGCTGGTTGGCGGCGTTCTGGCCATCACGATCATCTTCGGGATCCTGATCGCCCTGTTGATCGATCAACCGATCTGGGGCCAGGGCCCGCTGCGCATCCTGGTCATCTCGCCCTTCTTCGTCATGCCGCCCGTGGCTGCCTCGATCTGGGAAAACCTGTTCATGCACCCGCAGAACGGCATGCTCGCCTCACTGGCGCAGGGTGTCGGCATGAAACCGATCCTGTTCATGGAAAATTACCCGATGGCCTCGGTCATCTTCATCGTTGCCTGGGAATGGCTGCCCTTCGCGACGCTGATCTTTCTGACCGCGCTGCAATCCTTGTCGTCGGAACAGCTTGAGGCAGCCGAAATGGACGGGGCGACAGCGGTCAGCCGGTTCCGCTACATCATCCTGCCCCACATGACCCGGGCGATCACCGTCGTGATCCTGATCCAGACGATCTTCCTTCTGGGCATCTTCGGCGAGATCTTCACCACCACGCAAGGCGGCCCCGGTTCAGCCTCTACCACGCTGCCCTACATGATCTTCAAACAGGCGATCGCGGCCAAGGACATCGGACGCGCAGCAGCGGGCGGGATCATCGCGGTGATCCTGGCCAACATCGTGGCCTATTTCCTGATGCGCGGCATTGGCCGGCACCTGGACGCCTGAAGGAGCACCCCATGGCACGCAGATTGAGCCCCCGCCGCAAAATGGTAATTACCCTCGCAGCCTGGAGCGTGGCGCTGATCATCTTCTTCCCCGTCCTCTGGATGATCCTGACCAGCTTCAAGACCGAAGCCTCTGCCGTCGCCTCGCCGCCCCAGCTTTTTACCGCTGACTGGACGCTGGAGAACTACGCCGAAGTCTGGGCACGGTCGGACTATCCGCGCTTCTTCTGGAACTCGGTGGTGCTCTCGGTCGGCTCCACGCTTCTGGGACTCGCCATCGCAATCCCCGCCGCCTGGGCGATGGCCTTCGTGCCGGGAAAGCGGACCAAGGATCTTCTGATGTGGATGCTGTCCACCAAGATGATGCCCTCCGTCGCGGTGATGATCCCGCTCTACCTCATCTTTCTGCGGACCGGGATGATCGACACCAGGACCGGCCTTGTCATCGCGCTGATGCTGATGAACCTGCCGATCATCATCTGGATGCTCTACACCTATTTCAAGGAAATCCCCGGCGAGATCCT
>PNJK01000029.1 GCA_013821825.1 Rhodobacter sp. | reverse complement strand
TTCGACTGTCCATCCGGCTGAATCGACGGGCAAACGGCGGGCAGGGGCCCGCCGTCTTGCATTCAGCTCGTGCCGTTCAGACCTCCGGACCAATCCACCCGAACCTCCCCGGCTTCCTCTCTGGGAAAATATCCCACGGGAGGTCCGGAGGGTGTGAAACCCTCCGGGGTTACCCCAGCGCGCGCCGCCGGGTCGGGTTGCGCACCCCTCATTTGACCGAGAAGCCGTCGCTCGCTACCATCCCCGACATGAAGCCCGATCCCGCCCGGACCATGACCCAGGCCCTCCGCGACACCGGGGTCCGCGTGACCCGTCAGCGCGAGGCGCTTCTGAAGGTCCTGACTGAGGCGCAGGATCACCCCGACGCCGCAGAATTGCACCGCCGCGCCCGGACCCTCGACGATAGCCTCTCGCTGGCCACGGTTTACCGGACCCTGTCGGTCCTGGAACGCGAGGGCGTGGTCCTGCGGCTGGCGCTGGAAAACGGCGGGGCCCGGTATGAAGTGGCGGATGCCCCGCACCACGACCATATTGTCGATCTCGACAGCGGGCAGATCACCGAGTTCCGGTCGGAACGGATCGAGCAGCTGCAACGCGAAATCGCCGCCGAGCTGGGCTACGACATCGTCCATCACCGGATGGAGCTTTACTGCCGCAAGAAGCGCTAGCCGGCGAAACTGCCCGTGCCGCCCAGGAAATGGGCCGGCGCCGCGCCCTCAATCAGAGATCTTCCGACCAGGAACACATAGTCACTGCCCTTTTACGCGGCGCAGGTCGTTCGGGCTGAGGCGGTGAATGCGATGCCGCCGGACCAGCGCCAGGCCTTTCACTCACTTTGTTCAGCTGGCCATCCAGGCGCGCCTTGCTGTCACGTCAGGCGGGACAGAAGGCCCAGCAGTTGCTCCCGCTCATCGGGGTCGAGGGGGGCGAGGGTCGATTGCGATACCGCCAGCGCGGTGCCCTTGCGGGCGGCGAACAGATTGGCCCCGGCAGAGGTGATCGTCACGACCAGGCGGCGGCGGTCATCGGGATCGGCGCTGGTGGCGACAAAGCCCAGCCGGGCAAGGCGGCCGACGACGCCCTTGATGGTGGCCGCATCCATCGCGGTGGCGCGGCCAAGGTGGTTTTGCGACAACGGCCCGGTTTCGGACAGGCGGGCAAGAACGGCGAACTGGGTGGTCGTGACCTCGGGGATCGCGCCGGCAAAGATGGCCAGGTGCCGCTGCGTTACCCGACGCAGGACATAGCCGATCTGGTCATCAAGGCGATAGTCGTCGGCAGCGCTCATCTTGCTGCGATACGCCCTGTCAGGGAATGGCGCAAGACTGTTGACAGGTGGCCGGGTAGAGACGCAAACTCGTTTCTACGCAAATGAATATGGGAGCTGCCGTGTCCTCCTATGCCCGACCCGTGACCCTGACCGAGGCGCTTCGGCTGCTGGCGGAGGGGAATTGGCGGGTGCTGGCCGGGGGGACGGACCTCTATCCCGGCACCGGGCGAGCATTGCCGGGGTCAGTGCTGGATGTGACGGAGATCAGCGGGTTTCGCGGGATCACCACGAACAACGGCCTGCGGATCGGGGCGGCGACGCCCTGGGCCGAGATTGCTGGGGCGGCGGGACTGCCCCCGGCCCTGCGCGCCTTGCAGCAAGCGTCGTCGCTGGTTGGGGGGCGACAGATCCAGGTGGCCGGGACCATCGGCGGAAACCTATGCAACGCCTCACCGGCGGCCGACGGGGTGCCGCCACTTCTGGCGCTTGGGGCAGAGGTGGAACTGGCCTCGGCGGAGGGAATCCGGCGGCTTGCCCTGACGGATTTCCTGCTAGGCCCGCGCAAGACGGCCCTTCGGGCAGGCGAGGTTATGGTGGCGGTCGTGATCCCTGAGGCGGGGCTGTCCGGCCGGTCGGCCTTTGTGAAGCTGGGCGCGCGGACGCATCTGGTGATCTCGATCGCCATGGTCGCGGCGCGGGTGGTGGTTGAGGCGGGCAGGGTGACCGAAGCTGCTGTCGCGGTCGGGTCCTGCTCGGCCGTGGCTACCAGGTTGCCTGCGGTAGAGGCGGCTTTGCGTGGCGCGGTGGCTGGCGAGGCGACCGGACGCATTGCGGCGGGGGACGTGATGGCCGCCCTGTCGCCCATCGACGATGTCCGTGCAACACCGGCCTATCGGGGCGCGGCAGCGGTCGAACTGGTCCGCCGCGCTGTGACGGAGGCGCTGTCATGATCGCCTTCACCCTGAATGGCGTTGCGGTCTCGACCGATGCCCCTCCGAGCGAACGGCTGAGCGAGACCCTGCGCGAACGTCTTCTGATGGTCGGCACCAAGGTCGGCTGCGATGCGGGCGATTGCGGGGCGTGCACGGTGCTGCTGGACGGGGCGGCGGTCTGCGCCTGCCTGACGCCGGCCGCGCGCGTTGCGGGGCGGCATGTCACCACGGTTGAAGGCGAGACGCCGGAACTGACCCGCCTGCGCGCGGCTTTTCTGGCCGAAGGGGCGGCGCAATGCGGCATCTGCACGCCGGGCATGCTGATGACGGCGGCAGAACTGCTGATCCTGAAACCGCATCCCACGGCGACAGAGGTCGAGACCGCCCTTGGTGGCGTTCTCTGCCGCTGCACCGGCTATCGCAGCATCATCGCCGCCGTGGTTGCGGCGGGGCAGGGTGCCCCTGCCGCACCCGTGGTCGAGGGCGCGGTTGGTGTCGCCGTCCAACGGCTTGACGGAGCGGCCAAGGTTGCTGGCGACAGTTTCGGGGCAGACGAGTGGCCCGCCGGAGCGTTGACCGTCATGGCAATACGCTCGCCGTATCCGCATGCGGCGTTTGACATAGGCGATCTTTCCGCCTTCCGCGCCGGCCCGGGGGTGGCTGCGGTCTACACCGCCGCCAACATCCCCGGCCGCAACACATTCTCTGTCATTCCGTCCTTTGCCGACCAGCCGGCCATTGCCGCGTCTCCAGCCCGGTTCCGCGGCGAATGCGTGGCGCTGGTCGCGTTCGAGCCGGGGGCCGATGCCGACCTTGCCGGTTTCCCGATCACCTGGACGCCGCTGCCCGCACTTGCGACCCCGGAAGAGGCTGAATCCGGCCCGCTGATCCATCCCGCACGCCCACGCAACATTCTGATCGAAGGCCGGGTGCGAAAGGGCGATGCCGTCGCCGCATTGGCTACCTCGGCCCATGTCGTCGAAGGCGAGATGTCCACGGCGTTCGTCGAACACGCCTATATCGAGCCCGAGGCCGGGTCCGCCTGGATGGATGGCGACACACTCGTCATCCGCGCCTGCACCCAGGCTCCGGGCATGGACCGCGAGGATACCGCGGCAATCCTCGGGCTGCCGGTCGAGAGGGTCAGGATCATTCCGTCTGCCGTGGGCGGGGGGTTCGGCTCCAAACTCGACATATCATTGCAGCCCCTGATCGGGCTGGTGACGCTGAAGACCGGGCGGTCTTGCCGGATGGTCTACAGCCGGCACGACAGCATGACCTCGACCACCAAACGCCACCCGGCCGAGATGCGGGGCCGGATTGGCTGTGATGCAAAGGGTCGGATCACCGGGATGGAGTTCGAAGGGCGCTTCAATACCGGGGCCTATTCCAGCTGGGGGCCAACCGTGGCGAACCGTGTGCCGGTGCATGTCTCGGGGCCGTACCTGACTCCAGCCATCGCCGCGAAAGCCCGCGCTATCCACACACATGGGCCGGTTTCGGGTGCGTTCAGGGGGTTTGGCGTGCCGCAAGGCGCGCTCTGGCAGGAAACGCTGTACGACCGGCTGGCAGACAAGGTTGGGATCGACCGGCTGGAGTTCCGCATCCTGAACGCGCTCCGCGATGGCGATACGACCTCTACCGGTCAGGTCCTGCATGCGGTCGGCATCCATGACTGCTTGACCGCGCTGCGGCCGCATTGGGCGCGGGCGCTGTCCGAGGCGAAGGGCAAGGCGGGCCGCGGTGTCGGTGTCGCCTCATGCTGGTATGGCTGCGGGAATACGGCTTTGCCGAACCCGTCCACCATCCGGATCGGGCTTTCGCCGGCAGGCGAAGTGGTTCTGCATCAGGGTGCGACGGATATTGGCCAGGGGTCGAACACGGTGATCGCCCAGATCGCGGCGCAGGCGCTGGGATTGCCCTTGGCGGCCTTCCGGCTGATCGGCCCGGATACAGGCCTGACCCCGGATGCGGGCAAGACCTCGGCCAGCCGGCAGACCTTCGTGTCGGGGCGCGCGGCGCAGGCAGCGGCAGAGGGTTTGCGGGCAAAGGTCTTGCGGCTGGCAAATGCGGGCAACGGCGCGGTCCTGGGGCTTGAGGGCGCGACGGTCACCGTGCAGGACGGGGCGACCCTGCGGCGGATCGACCTTGCTGCCCTGCCACCCGATGCGCATGGCCATGTGCTGTCGGCCGAGGCAAGCTATGATCCGCCGACTTCGCCCCTGGACGCAGACGGGCAAGGTTCGCCCTATGCCGTCTACGGCTACGGCGCGCAGCTGGTGGAACTGGCGGTGGATGCGGCACTGGGCACGGTCAAGCTTCTGAAGATCACGGCGGCGCATGATCTGGGCCGGGTGATCAATCCGGTCCTTGCGCGCGGCCAGATCGAGGGCGGCATCGCGCAAGGCATCGGACTGGCGCTGATGGAGGAATACCTGCCGGGCCGGACGGAAAACCTGCACGACTACTTGATCCCGACTTTCGGCGATGTGCCCCCCATTGAAAGCCTCTTGATCGAGGTGCCCGACCCAGAAGGCCCCTACGGTGCCAAGGGTCTGGGCGAGCATGTCCTGATCCCGACTGCGCCTGCGATCCTGAATGCGATCCGCCACGCGACCGGGGCCGAGATCACCCGCGTTCCGGCCTTGCCGCACCGGGTTCATGCGGCCATGGGGGCAAAGCCATGACTGAGGCTCTGGAAAAGATCCGCTGCGATGCCTGTCCGGTGATGTGCTATATTGCCCCCGGCCAGACCGGTGCCTGTGACCGCTATGCCAACGCGGCGGGTCGGATCGTGCGAACCGACCCGGTGGTGATGCTGTCGCATGCTGTCGAGGCGGGGGGACGGGTGGTGCCTTTCGCTGTGCGGGATTGGGACGGCTCGCCTGTTCCCGCCGATGCCTTCGTGACCGGGATCGGATCCGGGACGACCTACCCCGACTACAAGCCCGCGCCCTTCATCATCTCCAGCAAGGTGGACGGGGCAGACATGGTCACCGTGGTCACCGAGGCGATCTTTTCCTATTGCGGAGTCAAGGTGAAGATCGACACCGACCGGTTCCTCGGCCCGGAAGGAGCAGTGGTCCGGGTTGAGGGCGAGCCGGTTGGCCATGTGACCACCGCGGAATACGGGTCGCAGATGTTGTCTTTGGGGGGCGTGCATCACCTGACCGGGGGCAGCAAGGCCGAGGGGCGCCTGACCTGTGCCGCCTTGCTGGCGCTTTGCAATGGCGAGGCGGTGGAGATGGAGATCGAAGGCGGCTCTCGTGTCGTGGTGCAGGCCGGGCAGGCGCCGGTGGTCGACGGGCTGCGCGAGCGTCGGATGCGGGTCGGTTGCGGCTCGGCCACGATCGGGATGTTTGCCGCGCAGTGGCGCGGGCTTGTCGATGAGGTGGTCGTGGTCGATGACCATATCACCGGCGTCGTCAGCGAGCATCAGGCCGGCAAGGTGCTGGGCTGGGAGCCGACGGGGATCAAGATCAAGGGCCATCGTTCGACGCCCGGGCGGTATTTCCGGGTGAGCGAACCTGGGCAGGGCTGGGGTGGCACAAAGCTGACCGATCCTTTGGAGATCCTTGGCGACTGGAACCCGAAGAAGGGCGCCAGAGCCGGGTTGACCTTGCTGATGGCGTCGACCACCGGCGAACAATACGCCTACTACGTGCTGGATCAGGACTTAAGGCCGCTGCGGCAGGAATTGCCGGAGGCCTTGCTGAAGACCGTCCAGCTGATCGACGAGAATTGCGAGCCGTCGCTTTGCACGGTTCTGTTCATGGGCGGGGCAGGCGGGTCGTTGCGGGCCGGGGTGACGCAGAACCCGGTCCGGCTGACCCGGTCGGTTCAGGGCGGTATCACGCGGCTGACCTCTGGCGGGGCCGAAACCTACGTCTGGCCCGGCGGCGGCATCACTTTCATGGTCGATGTCTCCCGGTTGCCGAAGGGGGCTTTCGGCTATGTCCCGACACCCGCCCTAGTCGCCCCACTGGAGTTCACCCTGTCGCGCGACGCCTATCTGGCGATGGGCGGGCATGCGGGGAGCATCCGCACGCTGGACCAATCCGTCGAAGAGGGTGGCGAATACCCCACAGCCGCAAAGGTCGAGCCATGGCCCGCGCGGTGAGCAATGCCCTTGAAATCGCGCAGCCGCGCAGGCGCGCGCGGCTGCAAGAGCCTGTCTCGCCTCTGGCGGTTCCCGCCAACCGGCTCGGGTCTGCCTCCGGCGGAAGCATTTTTGAAAAGAGCAAGCCCAAGGGGGCGGTGGCGGCATTGCTGCCGGACGGGCGGTTGCATCTGCAGCAGGGGCCGATCGACATCGTAGCGGAAGCCTTTGGCGACGCGGTGGCAGTGCGGGCGGCCTATGCGCGGGCTGCTGGACGATTTGATACGATGCTGGAAGAACTGGTGGCAGAACTTCCGGCGCTGCGGGCGGAAGCGGCAGCGGTAAGGGGTGGCATCGCGCGGCGCATGGCGGCGGCCGTCGCGCCGTTTCGTCCGGCCTTCATCACGCCGATGGCCGCGGTGGCGGGCGCGGTGGCCGAGGAAGTTCTGGCGGCCATCCGCGGCGCGGGCCTGCGGCGGGCCTATGTCAACAATGGCGGCGATATTGCGCTGTGGCTGGCGCCCGGCGAGAGCCTGACCTGCGCCTTGGCGGTGACCGGGGGCATGGACCGGGTGACGTTGCGTGCCGGTAATCCGGTGCGGGGCATTGCCACCTCGGGATGGCGGGGACGGAGCCTGTCGCTGGGAGTAGCCGACTCAGTGACGGTGCTGGCCAGGACGGCGGCGATGGCGGATGCGGCGGCGACGATGATCGCGAATGCGGTGGACGTGCCGGGCCATCCCGGCATCCGTCGCTGCCCGGCGCGCACGGTGGCGGCCGACAGCGATCTTGGCGACCGGCTGGCGACCACCGCGGTGCCGCCGTTTTCGGCAGATGACCGGGGCAGGGCGCTGGTGGCGGGTCTGCAGGCTGCCGAAGGGTTCCGGCAAAGAGGCCTCATTGAAGGCGCGGCACTTTTCCTGCAGGGTGAGGTGCAGATGACCGGGGCGCTGGCCGTGCCGGAAGGGGAGGTGGCGCGTGACTGAGTTTGCCCTTCGCAAGATCGTGGTGCAGATCGAGGAAATCCTGCACGAAGGGGGTCCCTTGGTGACCCCGCCACCACTGCGGGGCGCGATCTATGCGATCTGCGCCAACCCTTTCGCGGGCCGATACGAACCTGACCTGCAACCGGCGATGGACGCTCTGAAACCCTTGGCGCTGCAGCTGACCGACCGGCTGGTCACGGCGCTGGGCGGGCGTGCCGGGATCGACGCCTATGGCAAGGGTGCGGTCGTGGGCGAGCGCGGCGAAAGCGAACACGGTGCGCTCTGGCATGTCGCGGGGGGTTACGGGATGCGCGAGCGGCTGGGCGAGTGTCGCGCCATCGTGCCAAGCGCGATGAAGGTCGGCGGCATGGGGGCGACGCTTGATATCCCCCTTGGCCATCTGAACGCCGCCTATGTCCGGTCGCGCTTCGACGTGATCACCGTCGCCTGCGCCGATGGGCCCCGGTCGGGCGAGGTGCTGTTCGCGCTCGCCATGGCGCGGGGTGGTAGGGTGCACAGCCGGATGGGCGGGCTCGAGATTGATCAGGTCAAGGGGGAGGACGGCTTGCGGTGAGGCAGGGACCGAGATCCCTCGATGGATTTTGCCAGGAATTTTCAAAGATTCTTGGTACTGCGGGTGTCGGTCTGGCGCTTTTCCCCGGCATTGCCTTTGCCTGCGCGCTGCCGCCCTCGGTCATTCTGACCCTGCCCACCGGGCACTACATCACCGCCGCCGCCCTGACCGTGGGTCTGACCGCCCTTCTTGGCGCCTTGGCGCACCGCCTGCCGGTCATGGCGCCGCGCCTGGTGTGGGAGCGCCCTGTCTTCCTGCCCGAGACGCTGACCTCCTACCTCGCCTTCCTTGGCTTTCTGGGCCTGATCTTTGTCGGCTTTTTCGGCGAGCGTGACCCGATGCACAACCTGATGACGCTGATTTTCTGGACCGGGGTCTGGATCGCGGTGCCGCTGGGGTCGATGCTTTTCGGCAATCTCTGGCGCCCACTGAATCCCTGGACCGGGCTGGTCAGGATCGCCCGAGCCCTGCTGGCCAGAACGGGTTCCATCGGTCTTGCGCGCATCGGACACTGGCCCGCCGTGCTGGGTTACGCAGGGTTCGTCTGGTTCCAGATGGTCTCGCTTTACCCCGACGATCCGGCCGTGCTTGCACAAGTCGCGCTGGCCTATTGGCTGGTGATCTTCACGCTGGCGGTGCTGGAGGGCGAGGACTGGCTGGCCCAGGGTGAGTTCCTGACTGTGCTTTTCGGCCTTGTCGCAAAGGTTGCCCCCTTCTGGCTGGAGATCACCGGACCCCGCGCCCGCCTGATGCGCGGCTGGCCCGGGACGCAGGTGCTGCAGATGGCAGCACTGTCGTCCTCGGCAGTTGTCTTTGTCAGCCTGGCGCTCGCCGCTCTCACCTTCGACGGGCTGGCCGAAACCTTCTGGTGGCTGGGGCTGATCGGCGAGAACCCGCTGGAGCCGACCGGCCGCAGCGCGGTCATGGGGGTGAACACGGTGGGGCTGCTGGCGGTCTGGGTGCTGACGCTGGGTCTGATCCTTGCTGCAATCACGCTCGGCCGTCGCGTGGGTGGCGGGTTTGCCACCGGACCGGTGATGCTGTCGTTCCTCGCCATCGCGGCGGGCTATCATGCAGCGCATTATCTGGTGATGCTGCTGACCGCCGGGCAATATACCCTCGCTGCGCTGAACGATCCCTTGTTTCAGGGTGAAAGCTGGCTGGGGTTGCCGCCTTTCTATGTCTCTTTCGGCTTTCTGTCAGACCCCCGCGTGATGCCCTTGATCTACGGGGCGCAGTTCGCGGCCATCCTTGGCGCGCATCTTCTTGCGGTGATCCTGGGGCTCAAGCTGGCCGGGCCGGGCGCGCGGCCCCTGGCGCATCTGCCGATGTCGATCCTGATGGTGGCATACACGGTGCTTGGTCTCTGGCTCTTGTCCACAGCCAGAACCGGATGAAAAGACTGGACAATTCCGGGGCGCAGGCCCCTGATAGGTGCAATGGCCCAACGATAGGCCGCAACAGTGGAGAGACGGACATGACGAACACGCTGCTTCATCCCACCCGCCGCGGGCTTCTGATGGCCGGGGGCGCCGGCCTTCTGACCGCGGCGCTGCCGGGTTACGTCGGCGCGCAGGCCGCGCCGATCAAGATCGGCTTCCAGCTGCACCGCACCGGGATCGGCGCCTCGTATGGTCGCTGGTACGAACGTACCGCGCAGGCCGCGCTGAAGCTGATAAACGACGGCGGCGGAATCGCCGGGCGGCCCGTGGAGATCCTGTTCGAGGATGATGGGACCGACCCCAAGCGCGGCCCGGAAGTGGTCGACAAGCTGACCCAGTCGGACGGCTCCGACGTGGTGATGGGAACGCTCTTCAGCAACGTTGTCATCGCCTCCGCCCCGCGCGCGGGCGAATTGAAGGTGCCGTATCTCGTGTGCTCGGAAGGCTACCATGTCGCTTCGGGCATCCTGAACCGCTGGACGATGCAGCCCGGCATCACCGATGTCCGCAGCCAGATTACCGCAATGGCGCCGTGGGTCTCGGCGAACCTTGGCAAGAAGGTCGCGATGATCTTCCCGGACTTCGCCTTCGGCCACGACCACCGCGATTTCTTCACCGCCGCTATGGCCGCGCAGGGCGGCGAGGTGATCGCCCAGATCGCCATTCCGCCTACCGAAACCAGCTTTACCCGCTACCTCCCGCAGATCCCGGCGGAGACCGAGGTCCTTTATCACGTCATGGTCGGCCCCGCTGTCCTGACCTTCGTCAAGGAACTGGGAGAGTTCTACGGCACTGGTGCCAAGCCGCAGTTCTTCGGCTTCATCGACAGCCTTGAAGCCGTGGATACCGCCACCCCCGGCCTGGAATTCCTCGAAGGCTCGCATTTCTGGGAGGCGCACAACCGGGTCAAGCCTGCGGATGCGGGAGAACACGAGGACGCCTATCGCGCCGCCGTCGGGGTCGATGACAACGGCGCATCGGTCAGCGACGCGGCGGACATCGCAACCTATTCCCACATGTTCTCTACCTGGGAGACGCTGTTCGCGATCAAGGCAGGGATGGAGGCCTCGGGCTATACCGGGCCGGCCGACCGGCAGAAGTTCGTCGAAGCGATGGAGGCTATGACCGATCTGCCTTATGGCATCGAACGTCCGCAGGGCGCCAAGGTCTTCAACGGCAAGACCCATCAGGTCTTTGGCACCCAGAACATCAGCCAGGTGCAGGGCGGCAAACTGGTGCGCGTGCATCAGACCTCGATGGCCGATGGCGCCTATGGGGATGCGGTCGACTACACGACGATGGCGTTCTAGGGCGAAGATGAAGCCCAGGGCACCAAGCGCTTCCCTCCCCCCGTTGTGGGGGAGGGTCAGGGAGGGGGGGCGGCCTTTCGGTATGCTGCCGGGGCCCCCACCACCAGCCCCTCCCCGCAAGGGGGGAGGCGAGGCGACCTGCTGCGAAACCGGATGGCCTGTTGCACGCAACCAGCGGGACGACTGATGGCCTTCGGACCCTTCCTGCTCCTAGCCCTGATGGAGGGCCTTGTCACAGCGGCCGTGCTTGCCCTGGCGGCGGCGGGGCTGAGCCTTGTGTTCGGCGTCATGCGGGTGGTGAACGTGGCGCATGGCGAATTCTACATGCTGGGGGCAATTCTGGCATGGGTCGTGGCTTCGGTCGTGCCGGGTCCGCCGGCGGTGGGTTTCGTGGCGGCCCTGGTCATCGCGCCCGTCCTCGTCGGGGCGCTGGCCGCTGCTGCGGACGGGCTGATCCTGAAGCGGCTGCACTACGACCCCGAGGCAACCATCGTCGCCACCATCGGGCTGCTATACATGATCCAGCAGGCCACGCTCAGCCTTTACGGTCCGAACGCGAACCCCGTGCCGGCCCCGTTCGAGTGGCGCATCCAGCTGCCGTGGTTCGGCTATTCCGGCTACAAGCTTTTCGTCGTCCTTGCCGCCGGGGTTGTCCTTCTGGCGCTGTGGATCTTCATGCGGCGCACGAAGGCCGGGCTGATCATGCGCGCGACGCAAGTTGACCGCACCACCGCGCGGTCCTTCGGGATCAATGTCGACCTGGTCTACATGGGCACCTTCGCGCTGGGTGCTGGGCTGGCAGCACTGGCCGGGGTGCTGATCGTGCCGATCCAGCAGGCGCAATACCTTATGGGGGGCGACCCACTGCTGTTGTCATTCATCGTGGTGATCATCGGCGGCCTCGGGTCCTTGCGCGGCACGCTGATCGCGGCGCTGGTGATCGGGCTTTCGGATGGCACCATCTCGATGTTCTTCACGCCGACGCTGGCCAAGATCATCGCGACGCTGCTGGTCGCCATGGTGCTGGTGTTTCGCCCGCAGGGGCTGTTCGGGGCCAGGGCATGACGGGCGGAGGGGCAAGGATCTGGGCGCTCCACGCGGCGGTGCTGGTCGTGGTCTTCGCGGCGCAGTACTGGCTGTCGCCCTACCATGCCACGAACCTGGCCCGGATCATGGTGCTGGCCGTCTTCGCCATGGGGTATAACCTCGCCTTCGGCTACACTGGCCTGCTCAGCCTGGGGCATGCGCTGCTGCTGGCTGCGGGCATGTATGCGGCCAGCATTCCGGCGCAGCTATGGGGCTGGACGGCGGGACCGGCCCTGATCGCGGGGATTGCGGCCGGGGGGCTCATGGCCGGAGCCGTGGGCCTTCTGGCGCTGCGCACCGCCGGGGTCAGCTTCATGATCGTGACGCTGATGTTCGCGCAGGCCGGGTTCCTGACCATCCTCTACTTCGCTCCGGTGACCGGCGGGGACGACGGCTTTGCCTTGCCTGCCGCCAGCCGGACGATCCTTGGCTTTTCGCTTGCTACAGACACGCCGCGCTTTCTTGCCGCGTTCGGATTGTTCGCTTCAGGCCTTCTGGCCAGCCTTGCGCTGGTCCGGTCGTCCTTCGGCCGCACGATGGTTGCGATGCGCGAGAACGAGGAGCGCAGCCGGATGCTGGGCTACAACCCCTTTACTGTGAAGCTTGCCGCGCTGGTGATCTCCGGCCTATACGCGGGTGGGGCTGGGGCGGCCTGGGCACTGCTGTTCGGCTATGCCGGGGCCAGCTTTGCCAGCATCCAGTATTCGATCCTGCCGATGCTTTACGTGCTGCTTGGCGGGGCGGGCACGGTCCTTGGCCCGTTCCTGGGGGCCGTCCTCATGTTCTACCTGATCGAGTTCGCATCCGACTTGACCTCGGCCTACCTTTTCATTGTCGGGTTGGCGCTGGTGATCCTAGTCCTTTTTGCGCCGAAGGGCATCCTTGGGACGATCCGGGAAAGGTGGGCCAGATGGCTGCCGTGATCGAAAGTCCCCTGATCGAAACGAAAGGTCTGACGCTGCATTTTGGCGGACTGCGCGCCGTGGACGGGGTGGATTTCTCCCTGCGACCGGGGGAGATTCATGCCCTGATCGGCCCGAACGGGGCGGGGAAGACCACCTTTGTCAGTCTCCTCTCCGGTCGCCGCCTGCCGCAGTCCGGCTCGATCCGACTGGCGGGCGAGGATATCACCCGGCTTCCCGCGCATGCCCGGGTGCGCAAGGGGATCGCCTATACTTTCCAGATCACCAGCATCTTTCCCCGTTTGTCGGTCTTCGACAACGTGGCCCTTGCGGTCCAGTCACGAGGGGCGCGCGGCGTCACGGTCAAGACGCGCGCCGCCTTGGCCCGGGTCGGGCTGGAGGGGTTGGAGGGGCAGGAAGCCCAGACCCTCAGCTACGGGCACCAGCGGCTGCTGGAACTGGCGATGGGCCTTGCACTTGCCCCACGGCTTTTGATCCTGGACGAGCCGACGCAGGGCCTTGCCGCCAGCGAGATCGAAGGGTTCAAGGCTCTGGTCCGCAGCCTGGTGCCGCAAACGACGGTGCTGCTCATCGAACACAACATGGATCTGGTGATGGATCTGGCCACCCGGATCACCGTCCTCAACTTCGGCCGGATCCTTGCGACCGGCTCACCGGCCGAAATCCGCGCGGACAAGGCAGTGCAGGAGGCCTATCTTGGCGCTTGAGGTCGTATCCCTTTCCTCCGGTTACGGCCCGATCACGGTGCTGCATGGCGTCTCATTCCGGGCCGAGCCGGGGCGGGTCAGCTGTATCATGGGCCGCAACGGAGCGGGGAAATCGACGCTGCTGAAGTGCCTGATGGGTCTTGTTCCGGCCCGGTCGGGCACGATCACGCTGAACGGGGTCGCCCTTCACGGTCTGCCCGCGCATGAGGTGCCTCGGCGCGGGATCGCCTATGTTCCGCAGGGCCGCCGCTTGTTCGGTCCGCTGACCGTGGCCGAGAATCTGGCGATTGGCGGCCTCGTCACCGGTAACCGGCCCGAGACTTTGCACCGGGTCCTGACCTTGTTCCCACGGCTGCGCGAACGGCTGACCCAGACCGCAGCAACCCTTTCCGGCGGCGAGCAGCAGATGCTGGCGATCGCCCGCGCACTTTGCCTTGACCCCCGGGTGCTGCTGCTGGACGAGCCGACCGAAGGGCTGCAACCGTCGATGATCGCGTTGATCCAGGAGGCTATCGTGGTGCTGAAGGCGCGGGGCGTGGCGGTGGTGCTGGTCGAACAACGGGTGGATGCGGTGCTGAAACTGGCTGACCGCGTCGCCTTCATGGTCTCGGGGCGGATCGTGGAAGACAGGGACGTCAGTGGCTTGCGCGCCGATGCGGATGCGTTTCGCACCTATGTGGGGGTTTGAATGGCCCGTCCTGCTGGTCAAGGGTTGGTTGCCGGGGTCGATGTGGGCGGCACCTTCACCGATCTGGTGATCTTCGATCCCGCTTCCGGCGACGTGCGGCTGGCCAAGGTACCGACGACGCTGCCGAACCAGTCCGGCGGGGTTCTTGCCGCTTTTGACGCGGCCGGAGCCGAGCTTGGCGACATCGACCTGATTGTCCACGGCACGACGACGACCACAAACGCCGTCCTCGAACGCCGGCTGTCGAAAACCGGCCTGATCACCACCCAGGGCTTCCGCGATGTCCTGGAGCTTGGCCGCCGCACCCGCCCGCAGGCCTATGGGATGCACGGCAGCTTCACCCCCGTCATTCCCCGCGACCTGCGGCTGGAAATCCCCGAACGAATGGATGCCAAGGGCCGCGTCCTCACGCCTTTGGACGAGGCCGCCCTGCGGGATGCCGTGATCCGGCTGCGCGAGGCAGGCTGCGAAAGCCTGGTCATCCATTTCCTGCACGCCTACGCCAACCCCGCGCACGAGCTGCGCGCCGCGAAGATTGCCGCTGACCTCTGGCCCAACCGCTACATCACAATGGGCCATGCGCTGCTGTCGGAAAGCCGCGAATACGAACGCGTTGTGACGGCTGCGGTCAACGCCAGCGTCCAGCCGCTCCTCGAACGCTACGTCGCCCGTCTGGCCGATCAGCTGGCCGCGAAGGGCTATGCCCGCGACCTTCTGGTGATGAATGGCAACGGTGGCATGGTCGCCGCGCGGGATGTAGCGAAGGAAGCGGTTAAGACCGTGATGTCCGGCCCTGCATCCGGGGTGATGGCCGCCGTCGCCACCGGGCGAAGGGCCGGTATGCCGAACCTTCTGACCTATGACATGGGCGGCACCTCGACCGATGTCGCGATGATCAAGGGCGGCGTTGCCCCGGTCTCGAACGAAATCGAGGTCGAATACGCAATGCCGATCCATGTGCCGATGGTCGACGTGCGCACCGTCGGGGCGGGGGGCGGCAGCATTGCCCGGATCGACGCGGGCGGCATGTTGCGCGTCGGCCCGGAGAGTGCCGGCTCCAGCCCCGGGCCGGTCTGCTATGGCCGTGGCGGCAGCAGAATCACCATCTCGGACGCCAATCTTATCCTTGGCCGTCTACCCGCCGCCCGCTTTGGCCAGGCGGCTAAGGCCGCACGGCAGGCGATGGCCGACCAGATCGGCACACCCTTGGGTCTGTCCACCGAAGCGGCGGCCGAGGCGGTGATCCGTGTCGCCAACACCCATATGGCGGGCGCGATCCGCATGGTTTCGATATCCCTCGGTGCCGACCCCCGCGACTTTGCGCTCTTTGCCTTTGGCGGAGCAGGGCCCTTGCACGCTGTGGCGCTGGCTCGGGAACTTGCGATCCCGAAGGTACTGATCCCCGCCCGCCCCGGTATCACCAATGCTCTCGGGTGCGTCGTCGCCGATCTGCGCCATGATTTCGTCCGAACCGTCAACCGTCCCCTCGACAGCGCCGACATGGCCGAAGTTCACGCGATTCTTGGCCAGCAAGAGGCCGAGGGCCGCCGCCTGATCGCGGCCGAGAAGATCACCCTGACGACGACCCGCGCCGAATATTCCGCCGAGATGCAGTTCGTCGGCCAGACCCACCTGCTGCGCGTCCCGCTGCCTACTGCCACCCCCAGCCGTGCCGACCTGCAGCGTCTGTTCGAGGCTGCCTATCACGCCCGCTTCCGCGTCGATCTGCCGACGATCCGGGCGAACCTCGTGAACCTAAACTGCTCGGTGATCGGCCAAAGGGCTGAACTCGACCTGTCGCGCTTGATCGACCCAAAAGAACGGATGGCGAACGCCAAACCGAAGGAAACCCGCCCGGTCTGGTTCAGCGGCTGGGTCGACACGCCGGTTTACTGGCGCGACCACCTGCCGTTGAACTTGTCCCTGAAAGGCCCGGCAATCATTGAACAAATGGACACGACGAGCGTGATCGAACCGGGCTGCGCCGTCACCTCCGACGCCGATGGCAACCTGATCGTGGAGATGTCCCGATGATCGACCCCGTCACCCTTGCCGTCATCCAGGCTGGCCTGCAGCAGGTCTGCGACGAGATGGACCTGACCTTCTCTCGCGCCGCCTTTTCCCCGGTCATTGCCGAGGCGGATGACCGGTCAGACGGCATCTATTCCGCCACGGACGGCAGCCTGATCGCGCAGGGGTCCAAGGGCCTGCCGGTCTTTGTCGGCGTGATGCAGTTTTCCACCCGCACGATCCTTGAGCGTATCGCCAGCGGGATCACCTCCGCGCCAGAGCCCGGCGACATCTACATCGTCAACGATCCCTACCTAGGCGGCACGCATCTGATGGATGTGCGTTTCGCGATGCCGGTCTACCGGGGCGGTGCGATCTTTTGCTGGCTTTCCAACACCGGCCACTGGCCCGATACTGGCGGCGCGGTGCCGGGCGGTTTTTCCGCCAGTGCGATCAGCGCCGAACAAGAAGGCCTGCGCATTCCGCCGGTGAAGCTTTTTAAGAAAGGCGTGCTGGATACTGAAATATATCAGATAATCTGTTCCAACATCCGCGTTTCAGAGCAGCGGATCGGCGATGTGAAGGCGCAGGCCTCGGCCCTTCTGGTAGGGGCGGAGCGGCTTGCCGGACTTCTCGACCGCTACGGCGATGCGACGGTCACCGAGGCGATTGCACGGATGCGCGAGTTGGCCGCCAAACAGATGCGGGCGATGATTGGCCTGATCCCGGACGGCAGCTACGACAGTACCGCCATCGTCGACAGCGACGGGGTGGTGAACCAGCCGCTGACAATCTCCCTGACGGTCACGAAAACCGCCGATGGCCTGACATTCGACTTCGCGGGCTCCTCTCCGCCCTGCATCGGCCCGATGAACTCGGTCCGCGCCACGACGCTTTCGTCGGTCTACCTCGCCATGCGCCATATCTTCCCGGATGTGCCGATCTCGGCGGGCGCATTCGAGCCGCTGACCGTCACCGGGATCGAAGGCACGTTCCTTGACGCCAACTATCCGCGCCCCGTGTCTGGTTGCGCCGCCGAGGTCAGCCAGCGCATTGCCGAAGCCGTCTTTGCAGCCCTGGTACAAGCCTTGCCGGGCCAGGTGACGGCCGCGCCTGCCGGCACCTCGGGCAATTTCGGGCTTGGCGGGCATGATCCTGAAAGGGGCCGGGACTATGTGATGTACCAGATCTCGGGCGGCGGCTATGGCGGCTTTGCCCGGGGGGACGGGATTTCAAACGGCTGTTCCACCATCGGCATTTCGAAGGCGCCCCCGGTCGAGATCATGGAGCAGACCTATCCCGTCCTTTACCGCCGCTATGCCTTGCACGAAGGCTCGGGCGGGGCTGGGCAGCATCGTGGCGGCTTCGGCCTGGATTACGAGATCGAGCTTTTGCGCGGCGAGGCGCGGGCCAGTTTCGTGATGGACCATGGCCGCGTCGGTCCGCAGGGCGTACTCGGCGGGCAGGACGGCGCGGTCAATCTGGTCGAGGTGATCCGGGGGGGAGAGACGCTGATCCCGGAACATCTGTCCAAGGCGCAGGATATCGCCCTGAAGCCCGGAGACAGGGTGCGGGTCCGCACGCCGGGCGGTGGTGGCTACGGGCCGCCAGCGGCCCGCGATCCGGCTTTGGTGGCCGAGGATGTGCGCCTCGGCCGCTACAGCGCTGAAGAGGCCGCAGGGTTGTGGCCGGGACCAAAGCCCTGAAACGGGGGCCGGTCCCGGGCCGAAGGCATTTGGCTATTCCGCCGCGTGGGGCGTTGACTTGCGCCGTCCGAGCGCCTCTTCCACGGTTGAAAGTCTTCCTTGCAGCAGCACCATATCCTCACGCCCACGCTCGATCCGCTCGGCCAGCACATGCGCCTCGGGGCTTTCCGGCTCGGCCTCTTTCTTGCCGAAGAAGCGGAACAGCACCCAGCCAAACAGGCGCGACAGGTCGTCCATGACCAGATACAGCGAAGGCACGACAACCAGACTGAGCACGGTTGACACAATGATTCCACCGATCACGGCAACGGCCATCGGCGCCCGGAATGCCCCGCCTTCGCCGACGCCAAGCGCCGAAGGCAGCATCCCCGCCGACATCGCGATCGACGTCATGACGATCGGCTGTGCCCGCTTGTGCCCCGCCTCGATCACGGCTTCGATCCGCCTCATGCCGCGCGCCCGCATCTCGATGGCGAAGTCGATCAGCAGGATCGCGTTCTTCGCCACGATCCCCATCAGCATCAGGATGCCGATGAAGACCGGCAGCGAAACCGGGTTCTGGGTGAGGATAAGCGCGGTGGCGACACCGCCGACCGACAGCAGAAGCGAGAGGATGATCGTCAGGGGTTGCAGTACCGAGTGGAAAAGCAGGATCAGGACGAACATCATCAGCAGAATGCCCAACACTATGGCTTTCCCGAAGCTGTCCAGAAGCTCAGCCTGAATTTCGGCGTCGCCGGAGGGCGTGACGCTGACCGAGGCGGGAAGGTCCAGCGTCGTCAAGGCATTCATGAAGCTGGCCGTCGCCTGATCGAGCACGTAGTCCGACGAGATGTCCGCCCCGATCGTGGCCACGCGCTGGCGGTTCATGCGCTTCACTACTGACGGGCCTTCCGCAACTTCGATTGTTGCCACTGCGGACAAGGGCACCGGACCGACCGAAGTCATGATCTTCAGTGCCGATATCCGTGCGAGGTCGCCGCGCGAGGCTTCGTCGAGCTGCACGCGGATCGGCACCAGCCGGTTGTCGATCGAGAGCTTGCCAAGGGCTGCCGAAGTGTCGCCGATCGTAGCGACCCGCACGACCGACGAAATCTGCTGGGCTGTGACGCCCAGTCGCGCGGCCTCGTCGGGCTTGGGCGTGATCAGGACCTCCGGACGGGGCAGGGCCGCCTCGGCAAAGGCGTTCTCGATCTCGGGCAGGCCCTGGGCAGCGGATTCGATCATCTGTACCGCGATTTCCAGATCAACCTCGCTTGCCGACATGATATCAAAGCTGAACGGCCGTGCTCCGCCGCCGCCAGTTGCCGGGAGCCAGTAGGCGCGCACGTCGGGCACCGCCTTCAGGGCTGCAATGACCTCGGTCTCGATATCGATCTGTGGGCGCAGACGGCCATTGGACGGGACTTCAGGGATGAAGTTCCCTACCAGAGGCAGCCCGCGACCAAGGTCGACGAACTTGCGCTTAAGGCCGTTGTCCAGCCGGTCGAGGATGACCGTGAAGGTCGCTCGGCGGACGTCGCGGTCGCCAAGCGGGGACGAGCCGCCGATGACAAGGACGGATTTCACACCGTCGATGTCCTCGGCGATTCTGCGCATGGTGTCGGTTGTGGTCGCGGTTTCGTCAAGCGTGGAGCCCGGCGGCAATTCGACGGCGATGACGATCCGGCTTTCGTCCTCCGGGGGCATGAAGCTGCCCGGGATTTGCCCCATGGCGTACACGGAAAGGACGACGACGATTACGGCGACGACAAGAGTGACATAGTAGGTCGGCAGCGCCAGCCAACGGCGGCGCTCTGAGCGGCGGACCTTGGTCGTCGCACGGATGAGCCACATGTAACCACGAAGGATCCTGCCGTCGGAACGGCCGTCATCATGGCCCACGGCGTCCTTGGTGCGAATAAGGTAAGCGGCCATCATCGGCGTGATCATTCGCGCGACCAACAGCGAGAACAGCACGGCCACGGCAACCGTAAGGCCGAATTGCATGAAGTACTGGCCGGGGATGCCGGGCATGAAGCTGACGGGGACGAAAACCGCGACGATGGTGAAGGTGGTGGCGATGACGGCCAGGCCGATCTCGTCCGCAGCCTCGATTGCGGCACGGTAGGGGGTCTTCCCCATGCGGATGTGGCGGGCGATATTCTCGATTTCAACGATGGCGTCGTCGACCAGGATGCCGGTTGCCAGCGTCAGGGCAAGAAAGCTGACGAGGTTCAACGAGAAGCCCAGCAGGTCCATCACCCAGAAGGTCGGGACGACCGAAAGCGGCAAGGCCACGGCCGTGATCAGCGTTGCGCGCCAGTTCTTGAGGAAGGCGAGCACCACGATAACCGCAAGAAGAGCGCCTTCCAGAAGCGTGGAGATCGCGGATTCGTAGTTGCCGTAAGTGTAGAAGACTGAATCGTCGATCATGGTGATTGCGACGTTCGGGTTCTGCTGGCGCAGGTCCTCGATCACCTCGTTCGTCACTTCGGCCACGCTGACCTCAGAGGCGCCCTTCGAGCGGAAGATCAGGAAGCTGACGCCCGGCTCGCCGTCGATGCGGGTGAAGCTTTTCATCTCCTCGTAGCTGTCGATGACCCGGCCAAGGTTGGACAGCTTGACGAAACGGCCCGAGGGCAGCGCGATGGTGGTCTTTGCCAGGGTTTCGACCGTGCCGCTGTCGCCCAGAGTGCGGATGACCTGCTCGCCCGAGCCAAGGTTGACCTTTCCCGAGCCGAGGTTGGTGTTGGTGGCTGCGATCTGCGCGCTGACGGCCTGGGCGGTCACGCCGTAGCTGTCCAGCCGGACCGGGTCCAGCTCCACCCGGATTTCCCGGTCGGCGCCGCCGATCCGCGTGACCCGGCCGATGCCGGGCTTGCCCTGCAATGCGCGGGTCACCGTGTTATCGACGAACCAGCTGATCTCCTCCATCGTCATGTCGGGGGCGGCGACCGAAAAGGTCATGATCGCCTGTCCCTCGACGTCGATCCGGGTGACGATCGGCGTCTCGACGTCGCCGGGCAGATCGCCCCGGATCTGGTCGACCGCGTCCTTCACGTCCTGGACAGCCTTGTCCGTTGGAATTTCCATGCGGAATTCGACGACGGTGGTCGACAACCCGTCGGTCACAGTCGAGGTCACGCGTTTGGCACCGGTGATCCCGGCCACGGCATCCTCGATCTCTTTGGTGACCTGGGTCTCCATCTCGGCAGGGGCGGCGCCGGACTGGGCGACGCTTACCGCGACAAGGGGGACGTCGATGTTGGGGAATTTGGTGATCGGCAGCGTGTTGAAGCTTTGCCAGCCAAGGACCATCAACAGGAAGAAGGCCAGCAGCGGCGCTACGGGATTGCGGATTGACCAGGCTGACAAGTTCATCTCTGCGTCCTCAGTTCGTATTGCCAGAGTCGAGGATCGGATTGATCCGGTCACCGGCCCGCACGAAGGCGCCTGCCTTCGCCACCACCAGATCACCGGCGGCAAGCCCGTCGATGATCTCGACATAGGCGCCGTCGCGGATGCCGGTCTTGATCAACACGCGTTCGACCAGCCCCTCGGTGACCCGCATCACGGCGATCCCGTCCACGGACGACCCGATAGCCGTCAGCGGTACCGCCAGGCTTTCGCGTTCGGCCACGATGATTTCGGCTTCGACAAACATGCCGGCGCGGAGTTGTTCGGGGTCAGCAACCTCGATCCTGGCCTGGCCCAGGCGAGACACGGGGTCGATGGTCGGTTCAATCAGGCGCACCACGCCGGTCAGCGCCTCGGTCATGCCCGATGACCGCAGTCGCGCAGGTTGGCCTTCGCCCAGTCGCAGGATGTCGCTTTCCGCCACGTCGGCCCGCAGTTCCAGCGCGCCGTCGCGGATCATCACGAACATCGGCTGGCCCGCAGCCGTGGCGATGGCGCCAAGCTTGGCGTTGCGCGCGATGATCTTGCCGGCGACTGGGGCCTTCACCTCGGTCCGGCTAAGCTGCAATTCCACATTCTCCAGCCGCGCTTCGGCCAGCGCAAGCTGCGCCCGCGCCGATTCCAGCGACTGCCTTGCCACCGATACCCGGGCCGCCGCCGAAACCGCGTTCGCGTTCGCCGTGTCGGCCTGCGCCTGCGGGGCAGAGCCTTGTTCGCGCAAAAGCGCGGTGCGGTCGGCCACACGCTGCGCCTCGGCGGCGCTGGATTCGGCTTCGACCAGCTGAGCTTCGCCCTGAGCGATCACTGCTTTCGCAGCGGCAAGTGACGCCAGCGCCTCGCTTTTCTGCAAATCAAGCGTGGACCGCGACAGGGCCGCAAGAACCTGCCCCTCGGCCACCACGTCACCCACGTCGGCAAACAGCGCTTCAAGGGGTTGGCCTTCGATCAAGGGGGCGACCTGCACTTCTTCGACCGCCGCAACCAGACCCGAGGCAATGACCCGGTCGGTCACCTTGCGGACGTTCACTTCGACGACCGTGATGGCCGGCAGGGTTTCAGCAGCGGGGGGGGGGTCAGTCGCGGCCGCCGCTTCTTGGGCGCGCAAAGCTGTTGCCGGAAGGGCAAGGGAAAGGGCAGTGGCAAGGATCAGGATCGGACGCATCGTCTGTCAACTTTCTGCGGTGTCATTGGCAATTTCGGTCAGAATCTGGTCGATCGTCTGCACGACCATGGCGGCAAGGGCGGGGCTTGCCGGGCCGCACTGGCTGGTGCGCATCGCCACGGCCTTCGCCAGCATCACCAGCATCTGGCAGTGCCCAAAGTAACGGGCTTCGGCCTGGGACTGATCCCGCCCGGTGACCCGGGCAAAGATCGCAACCAGATGGGCGACGATGGTTGCCTCCATCTGCGTCGCCGCGATCCCGATCTCGGGCTTGCGGATGGCGGCGGCGGTGATCTCGGCCCAAAGCTGGCCGTCATCCATGCAGTCTTCGGTCATCCTCGACAGTATCTTCGCGCGAAGTCCTGCCATCGGATCACTCGAAACCAGGATTTCCGCAAAATCCTGCTCGATCTCGGCCAGGTCCAGTCCGACCATCGCCTGCACGATGGCGGCCTTGGACGGAAAGTAGCGATAGAAGTTGCCGACGCTCATCCCCGCCGAACGGGCAAGGTCCTGCATCGAGGCGCCGTCGAAGCCCTTTTCGGCAAAGACCTGGCGGATCGAGAACAGGATCTCGTGGATGCGCACTTCGGCGGTGGCTGAGGGCAGAGGCATCGACATGGTGGAATTCCTACCCAGTCTGAGCTGAGAGTGAACGTTCATTCACGAAATAGCCATCCGCTGACAAAGGTCAAGAGGAATAGTCAATTCTGTCCACGGACGCTTGGCTTTTCTCAGTATTTGGCCCAAACGAGCGGCAGACGACCAGCATTTAGCTACCGAGACGAGGTCATGGCGACAGGGTTCCACTTCTCCGTCAGCGCAACCGAAGGTGCCGCACGCACCGGGACGATCAAGACGCCAAGGGGTGAGATTCGCACCCCCGCCTTCATGCCGGTGGGCACGGCGGCCACCGTAAAGGCCATGCTGCCTGAAAGCGTGCGGGCGACCGGGGCCGATATCCTGCTGGGCAACACCTACCACCTGATGCTGCGCCCCACGGCCGAGCGGATCGCGGCGCTTGGCGGCCTGCACCGCTTCATGAACTGGGACCGCCCGATCCTGACCGACAGCGGCGGCTTTCAGGTGATGAGCCTTGGCCCCTTGCGCAAGCTGACCGAGGAAGGCGTGCGCTTTTCCTCACATCTGGACGGCTCCAAGCACATGCTGACGCCGGAGCGCAGCATGGAAATTCAGCTGCTTCTGGGGTCGGACATCGTGATGTGCTTTGACGAATGCCCGGCGCTGCCCGCAACCGAGGCAGAGGTGGCCAAGTCGATGCGGCTGTCGATGCGGTGGGCGCAAAGGTCGCGCGATGCCTTCGGCGACCGGCCCGGCCATGCTCTGTTCGGGATCATGCAGGGCGGCGTGACGCAAGAGCTGCGCGCGGAAAGCGCCGCCGCGCTGACCGCGATCGGCTTTGACGGCTACGCCATCGGTGGCCTTGCGGTGGGCGAGGGGCAGGAGGCGATGTTCGCCGTGCTTGACTACGCCACCGGTCTTCTGCCGGACGACAAGCCGCGTTACCTGATGGGCGTGGGCAAGCCTGACGACATCGTTGGAGCAGTGGAACGTGGCGTCGACATGATGGATTGCGTGCTGCCGTCGCGGTCAGGCCGCACCGGGCAGGCCTGGACGCCCCGGGGGCAGGTCAACCTGCGCAACGCCCGCCACAAGGACGACCCGCGCCCGCTGGACGAGACCTGCGCCTGTCCGGCCTGCACCGGATACAGTCGCGCCTACCTGCACCATGTCGTGCGGTCCGGCGAGATCATCGGGTCGATGCTTCTGACCTGGCACAACCTGCATTACTATCAGGTGCTGATGCAGGGGCTGCGGGATGCCATAAGCGCCGGGCAGTTGGAGACTTTCGTGGCCGGGTTCCATGCCCTTCGCGCAGAAGGCGATATCGCGCCAGTCTAGACGCGAGCAAGCCGTGTTGCCCATGTGCAGCAGTCCTGGACTTTTGTCGACGTCTCTCGCCATTCCTGCAGCATTGGGAGTGCAGCCGCCGCCTGTTCATGCTGCGTTAATTCAGGGTTTGTTACCTGCGGCATACCGCGCCAGTGGAACTGACGAATTAATTGGTGCTGGGGTCTGGGCCTGAATGTTGCTGCCGAAAGATGCAAGAGAGGTGGGAAGTTAATGGCTACGATCAGTTTCTGGGCACGAGAGGATTCAATCACGGCGCAGAACGCGACGCTGAATCCGATCGGGATCAGTGGTCCCAATGGTGTGCCTGCATCGTTGATCACCTTTACCGACAACGGGACAGGCGACCTGAGCCTGGAACAGAACGGCGGATTGCCCGATCCGGACACGCAAGTGATCATCAATAACGTCGCTTACGATTTCACCGTTCAGTTGACGGGCTATTTGCCGGACAACAGTCAGACCGACGGGGATGCCGCGCCGCTGATCGGCAAACAGGTCGCAGTGATTACCGTGGTGATCGACGGTAAGACGCACGAATACTTCTTCGTGATCGACGGCACCGCTACCGAAGCCCAGATGAACGGGATCGGTGCCGGCGCAATTCCGATCACCACCGTTGATGAGACACCCCCTCCCTTCACCTGCTTCTGCACCGGCACGATGATCGCGACGCCATCCGGCCCGCGCGCCGTGGAAACGCTGGTTGCGGGCGACATGGTGCTGAACGACCAGGGTGAGGCGCATCAGATCTTCTGGGTGGGCCGCAGCCGCATCAGCCTTGCAGCCCTGCACCGCAACCCCGGTCTGAACCCGATCCGCATCCCGGCGAACGCGTTCGGTCCTTCGCTGCCCGAGGCTGACCTGCTGGTTTCGCCGCAGCACCGCATCGTTCTGGAAGGGCCCGCCGCCGAGCTTCTGTTCGGCGAGACACGGGTTCTTGCCCCAGTCAAGCACCTTGTCGGGACCTTCGCGGAAACGGTCACTTCCGATGCGGATGTCGACTATTTCCACATCCTGACCGAGGGCCATGAGATCCTGGTCTCGAACGGCCTGCCCACCGAAAGCTTCCAGCCCGCGCGCCGGATGATCGACGTGATGGCGTCCGGGACACGCGCCGTGCTGGAAGAGACGCTGGAAGTCCTTGGTCGCGAAGACATGTTGTCACGCCCAGACGCGCTGATGAGCCTCAAGAGCCACGAATGCCGCGCGCTTGCCGCGATGATGCATAGGCCGCAGCAACAGCAGCAGCGCCCGGCGGCTCTGACCTCGGCCACCCTGAGCGCATAGATACATTCCGCCATGACGTCCTGACCATTGGTGTTGGTCAGGACCTTGGTGTGAAAGCTTTCTGGACTTGCGGGCCCCGACATGAACGCGCAATGTGATAGGTAATGGTGGCGGAACCAGAGGTGGTTGACACCTCCGCCTTGCGACACCAGATATCATCCTCTGAGGGGAGGGCCCTCGCGCTGCCGATGATCGGGGCCGGACCTTCCGCCGAACCAAAGGAAGCGTCATGACCATCGAGCTTTCGCAAAGCTACCCCGTCCTTCCCCTGCGCGACATCGTCGTATTTCCGCATATGATCGTGCCGCTGTTCGTGGGCCGTGAAAAATCCGTCCGCGCCCTGGAAGAGGTGATGCAGGACGACAAGCAGATCCTGCTGTCGTCGCAAAAGGATCCCACGGTCGATGATCCGTCGGTCGATGGCATCTTCCGCACCGGCGTTCTGGCCAACGTGCTGCAACTGCTGAAACTTCCTGATGGCACCGTGAAGGTGCTGGTCGAAGGCAAGGCGCGCGTGCGCATCACCGGGTTCATCGAGAACCCCGCTTTCTTCGAGGCCTCCGCCGAACTGTTGAGCGAGACCGAGGGCGATGAAACCGCTGTCGAGGCGCTGGTCCGGGCGGTTGGCGAAGAATTCGAACGCTACTCGAAGATCAAGAAGAACATCCCCGAAGAGGCGCTTGCCGCCGTATCCGACACGCGCGAACCGGCGCGGCTGGCCGATCTGGTTGCCGGCCATCTTGGCGTGGACGTGAAACAGAAACAGGAAATCCTGGAGACGCTCGACGTGTCCGAGCGGCTGGAGAAGATCTACGGCCACATGCAGGGCGAACTGTCGGTGCTGCAGGTGGAAAAGAAGATCAAATCCCGCGTCAAGACCCAGATGGAGAAGACGCAGCGCGAATACTACCTGAACGAACAGATGAAGGCGATCCAGAAGGAACTTGGCGACGGCGAAGAAGGCCAGAACGAGGTTGCCGAGCTGGAAGACCGCATCGCCAAGACCGCGCTGTCCAAGGAGGCCCGCGAAAAGGCGGATGCTGAACTGAAGAAGCTGAAATCGATGTCGCCGATGTCGGCCGAGGCCACTGTCGTGCGCAACTACCTTGACTGGCTTCTGGGCGTGCCGTGGGGGGTGAAATCCCGCGTCAAGAAGGACCTTGGCAAGGCGCAGCAGGTGCTGGACGCCGATCACTTCGGTCTGGAAAAGGTCAAGGAGCGCATTGTCGAGTATCTGGCGGTGCAGGCCCGTTCGACCAAGCTCAAAGGCCCGATCCTCTGCCTTGTCGGCCCTCCGGGCGTCGGCAAGACCTCGCTTGGGCGGTCGGTTGCAAAGGCCACGGGACGCGAGTTCATCCGTATCAGCCTGGGTGGCGTGCGTGACGAGGCCGAGATCCGGGGTCACCGGCGGACCTATATCGGCTCGATGCCCGGCAAGATCATCCAGACGCTGAAGAAGGCCAAGACCACCAACCCGCTGATCCTTCTGGATGAGATCGACAAGATGGGCCAGGATTTCCGGGGCGACCCGGCTTCGGCCCTCCTGGAGGTGCTGGACCCCGAACAGAACAACACCTTCATCGACCACTATCTTGAGGTGGAATACGACCTGTCGAACGTGATGTTCATAACCACGGCGAACTCCTACAACATGCCGGGCCCGCTGATGGACCGGATGGAGATCATCCCGCTTGCAGGCTATACCGAGGACGAAAAGCGCGAGATTGCGCGGCAGCATCTGCTGCCCAAGCAGATCGCGGCGAATGGCCTGAAGAAGGGCGAGTTCTCGATTTCTGACGAGGCGTTGACCCACACCATCCGCTACTATACGCGCGAGGCGGGGGTCCGAAGCCTTGAACGGGAAATCGCCAAGCTGGCACGGAAGGCCGTGACGGACATCCTGAAGAAGAAGACGAAATCGGTCTCGGTCGATCCGGCCAAGGTCGAGGAGTATCTGGGTGTCCAGCGCCACCGTTATGGCCTGGCCGAGAAGGAAGATCAGGTCGGCGTCGTGACAGGTCTGGCATGGACCAGTGTCGGCGGTGATCTGTTGCAGATCGAAGCGCTGAAGCTGCCTGGTAAGGGCCGGATGAAGACCACCGGCAAGCTGGGCGACGTCATGAAGGAATCGATCGACGCAGCCGCCAGCTATGTCCGCTCGATCAGCCCGCGCATCGGGGTGAAGCCGCCGAAGTTCGAGACGATGGACATCCACGTCCACGTTCCAGACGGGGCGACGCCGAAAGACGGGCCTTCCGCAGGTCTGGCCATGGTCACTTCGATCGTGTCGGTGCTGACCGGGATCCCGGTCCGCAAGGACATCGCCATGACCGGTGAAGTCAGCCTGCGCGGCAATGCGATGCCGATCGGGGGACTGAAGGAGAAACTGCTCGCCGCCCTGCGCGGGGGCATCAAGACCGTCTTCATCCCGGAAGAAAACGCCAAGGACCTGACAGAGATCCCGGACAACGTGAAGCAAGGCCTGACGATCATTCCCGTCAGCCATGTCCGCGAAGTGCTTGCCCAGGCTCTGGTCCGCCAGCCCGAGCCGGTGGAATGGGACGAAGCCGCCGAAGAGGCTGCAGCTGCCCGCGCCGCTCAGGCCCAGCCGCCGGCCCAGACTGCACACTGACCGATTGGCGCGCGCCCCTGCCGGAGCGCGCGCCGCATCCTGGCTTCAGGCCACCCGACGCAAGGTCAGCCCAAGTTTCCGATAATCCACCGCCTTGTATCCTCCCGGAAGCGCCCTGATCGCGCCGGGGTGCATCACTTCGACCTCCTGCGCCATTACGCCCTCCCAGACGCCGTCCAGCCCCTTGTAGCGATAGCGATAAATGCCAAGGCCCAGATGACTGGTGGCGACACGCACCACATCGTGCTTCAGTCGACGATCGCTGGGCTCGGGCGGCGCTTCGTCATCGCCCCCCGAGGTCACAGCAATCGTGATGGCCGCGATCAGGAGGAGGGGGATCAGAAACCCGCCGGAAGAAGCCGGCTTCTCTGCGATTACTTCGGCCTCCTCGGCAATCACGATCGGTCCTCCGGCCAGGGCCGGGTTCAGTACGCCCAACGTCAGTGCGGTGGACAGCAGCAATACCTTGCGCATCGTCTATCTCCGAACTTGTGACCCGCACGGATTGCCGGGCGGACTCAGGCTATTGAAGCCATCATTATCTGGCAACCGGCATCCGCTTTGAGTGCAGAAAAGCGGATGGCCATTCCGGACAGCGCGCACTATGGTCGTGGCCAAGAAACCTGAGTATCAGAAAGCAGATAAGGCTCCCACGCATGCCGAAAACGCCCGCCGACAAACTCGCCAAACCAGTCAAAGCGACCAAGCCTTCGCGGCCTGCAAAGCCTGCAGCAGCCAAGATCGCGGCGGCAGGGTCTTCAGTTGCGACGCCAGCGGCTGCGCCCAAGCTTGTTACCACGACGGCGGTTCAAGCCCAGGCGGCCGTGATGAAGCTGAAAGACCTTGTCGATGCTGTGGCCGGGGCGACCGGTTCGAAAAAACCGGACGCCAAGAAGGCGATCGAAGCCACGCTGTCGGCTCTGGCCGTGGCGCTGAAATCCGGCTCGGTGCTTGCGTTGCCACCTCTTGGCAGGCTGCGGGTTGCGAAGGCGGCAGGGGGCACTCTGACGCTGAAACTTCGGCTGGCGGATGCACCGAAGGCCGGCGGAAAGCCCCTTGCAGACGACGGCGAGGATAGCTAAAAGCCCCGGCACCGAATACGGAATTCGGGCGATTAGCTCAGCGGTAGAGCGCTTCGTTCACATCGAAGATGTCAGCGGTTCAAATCCGTTATCGCCCACCATGTTTCCCGAAACGCCCCTCGCTGCTTGCGGAGGGCGTTTTGCATTTGCCCCTGGGGTCGTCGGGTCGGGATCGGGTGCGCCGCGACTCCGCCCGGAAAGGGTTCGGCGTCATGCCGTCGCCCTGTAGGATCAAGTCGCGCAGGGGCCGGTCAGCCCGCCCTGCAAATGGTTGCACGCCGGGCCGCATCCGGCTAAACCCACGGCAATGCGCGGGCGGTTAGCTCAGTTGGTAGAGCGTCTCGTTTACACCGAGAATGTCGGGGGTTCGAGTCCCTCACCGCCCACCATCCCTTGCAGACGAAGGCCGGTTCTCGGCGCGGAATGGTGCCCTGTTCACCCCCGCACAGAGATCGCGCGACTGTTTTGGGATGTATTGCCGTCTGCGAATCCTTAACTTGTCCGGAAAGGAGACCGCAATGAGCTGGAACCCAATCCTCGACCCGACCATCCCGATCGGCGATGCCGTCGATGCGATCGAAACGGTGATTGTGCCGCGGGCCCGTGACCTTGGCGGGTTCGAGGTGCGCCGGGCGCTGCCTTCGGCCAAGCGGCAGATGGTGGGGCCCTTCATCTTCTTCGACCAGATCGGTCCCGCCGAGCTTCTGACCGGCGAAGGCATCGACGTCCGCCCGCATCCGCATATCGGGCTTGGCACCGTCACCTATCTCTTGCGCGGCCGCCTGCACCACCGCGACAGTCTTGGCACTGACCAGTGGATCGAACCCGGAGCGGTGAACTGGATGAAGGCGGGGTGGGGGATCACCCACTCGGAACGCACGGATGGCGACGTCCGGCAGACCGGGCAGTCCATGTTCGGCCTGCAGACCTGGCTGGCCCTGCCAAAGGCGCAGGAGGATGATCCCGCAGCCTTTGTCCACACGCCGAAAGCCGACCTTCCGGTGCTTGAGGGCGAGGGCAAGACGGTTCGCCTGATCCTTGGCCGGGCCTGGGGCGAAACCGCGCCGACGCCGGCGCTGTCCGAGATGTTCTATGCCGATGCCACGCTGGCACCCGGCGCCGCGATTCCCTTGCCTGACGACCAGGAAGACCGCGGGGTCTATATCCTGCAAGGCGAGGTGACCGTGGGAGGGCAGACCTTCCCCGAGGGCCGGATGCTGGTCTTTCGCCCCGGTGACCGGATTGGCGTCAGGGCGGGGGGGCAGGGCGCACGTTTGATGCTGCTGGGAGGGGCCACGATGGACGGTCCGCGCTTTATCTGGTGGAACTTCGTCGCCTCGTCGAAAGACCGGATCGAGGCGGCGAAAGAGGCGTGGCGGGCGGGTGACTGGACTCATGGCCGCTTCCGTCTGCCGCCTGGGGACAAGGACGAATTCATTCCGGCCCCCGACACCTGAAAATCAAGGGTCTCCCTCAAGGTGACCCATTGACGCCGCCCGACCCCTTGCGTAAGACGGCGCACGTTCGGAAGGCACCTTCCGGGCAGCGAGACGCGCGGTGGTAGCTCAGTTGGTTAGAGTACCGGCCTGTCACGCCGGGGGTCGCGGGTTCGAGCCCCGTCCACCGCGCCAGCCTCGCCCGCCCAAGGTGCCCGACAGACGCCGCGCGCGGTGGTAGCTCAGTTGGTTAGAGTACCGGCCTGTCACGCCGGGGGTCGCGGGTTCGAGCCCCGTCCACCGCGCCAACCTTCCCTCTCATGGTCATGATTTCCGGCCTCGACACGCCCCCGGGGCCGTGCGGGATGGAGGCGTTCAAAGGCCGCAGACAGGGTTCGGCACCATGAACCGATCTGCCCCTTTCCGCATCGCCGCAGCCGCAACGCCGGCGACCGCGACCGTCGCCATGGCGCAGGTGGTGTTGCCCACCGGCTTTGACTATCCTGATGGCTCGACCATCACCTGGGCTCGCTGCGACTGACGGCGGGCTGCGATCCCGAAGCAAGGATTGTGGCAGGCGTCTTGCCCTCGGGATTAACTGTTCAGGGTCCACTGGTCGGGGCAGGCCCCGACCTAGAGAACCATGCGATAGCGGATATGGCCGTCAGACCCGACATACTGGTCATAAAGCGCCCGGGCGCGGGCATTGCCTTCGTTAGTGTGCCAATAAAGCCGGGCCCAGCCCTTGGACCGGGCAAGCCCGATCAGATCGTCGATCAGCGCGCGGCCGAGGCCCAGGCCGCGGGCGGATTCGGCCACGAACAGGTCTTCCAGATAGCAATCCTCGGTCGCGACCCAGGTGGACGGGTGGTGCAGGTGAATGGCGAAGGCCATGACCTGCCCGTCGACCTCGGCCAGCCGGGCCTTGACGGGTGAGCTTTCGTCCATCAGCCGCGCCCAGGTGGCCGCGGTGACCTCTGGCGAAAGGCCCACCTTGTAGAAGGCCAGATACTGGTCCCAGAGGGCGCGCCAGGCGCCCTCATCCTCCGGTGTGGCGTCGCGGATCGTGGCCATGCAACGCCCCTCACGCGATCCGGGCAAGGATGCGGGCCCAGCTGCGAATGCCGTGGTGGAAGGACGAGAGATCGTATTTCTCATTCGGGGAATGGATCTGGTCATCATCCTTGGCAAAGCCCACCAGCATCGCGTCCATGCCCAGCACGGTTTTGAAGTAACCGGCAATCGGGATCGACCCGCCTTCGCCGACAAACACCGCCGGGCGACCCCATTCTTCGGTCAGTGCCGCACGGGCGGCGTCAAAGGCGGGGTCGCTGATCGTCATGACCGAGGCCGGGGAGCCTGCGATGCCATCATGCCAGACAATCCGGCAATCGGCGGGGATACGGGCTTCGGCCCAGGCGCGGAAGGCATTCAGGACCTTCGCCGGATCCTGGCGCGAGACGAGGCGGAAGCTGACCTTGGCATGGGCCTCCGCCGGCAACACTGTCTTGAAGCCCGCGCCGGTATAGCCGCCCCACATACCGTTCACCTCGGCCGTGGGCCGCGACCACAGAACCTCTAGTGGCGTGCGGTCAACTTCGCCCGCCGGGATCGACAGACCGACGTCGCCCAAGTAGGTCGTGTGGTTGAAGGCAAGGCCCTGCCATTGCTGGCGCAGCGTGTCGGGAAGCTCATCGACATCGTCATAAAAGCCCGGCACCATGACGCGGCCTTCGGCATCATGGAGATCGGCCAGAAGCTGAGCCATGACATGCAGCGGGTTGCGGGCAAGGCCGCCGTATGCGCCCGAATGCAGGTCGCGGCTGGCGGCGTGGATGGTAAACTCAGACTTGGCCAGCCCGCGCAACTGGGTGCTTATCGCGGGCACCCGGTCCTCATAGAGGCCGGTGTCGCAAATCAGGGCCAGGCTCGCGGTAAGCTCTTCCCGGTTCTCATGCAGGAAGGGGATGAGGGAGGGGGAGCTGGATTCCTCCTCACCCTCAAGAAAGATCGTCAGTTTGCCGGGAAGCTGCCCGTGGACATGTTTCCAGGCACGGCACGCCTCAAGAAACGTCATCAGCTGGCCCTTGTCGTCCGAAGCGCCCCGGGCGCGGATGACGCGGCCCTTGGGGGTGTCCTGCACTTCCGGGTCGAAGGGCGGATGGTCCCAAAGCTCCAGCGGGTCCACGGGTTGCACGTCGTAATGGCCGTAAAACAGGATATGACGCTTCCCCGTGCCGCCGTGTCCGACCACCATCGGATGCCCCGGTGTCGGGGCCGCACGGGCGTCAAAACCCAGCGATTGCAGATCCTTGACCAACCAATCTGCAGCTCGGGCGCAATCGGCAGCATAGGCCGCGTCGGTCGAGATGGAAGGTATGCGCAGCAGGTCGATCAGCCGGTCAAGTGCTTCAGGCAGGGTTTCGTCGATGCGGGCAAGAACTGCGTCGAGGGTCATCTCGGTCTCCGGAAAATGGGTGGCGCAAAGCCTAGCAGGCGGCGGGGGACTGTCCATAGGCGGCAGAGTGCGGTATTCGGATGGCAGACGGCCCTTGATCGGGGGTGACAATTCGTCCCCTTGGTCTTTCGGGTTGATTGACTGAAATCAAGGCACCACGGCGGGCAGCGTGACAGGCTGGCTGCATCAGGGACCGAGGACGATGATGGATTACGACAGCGCGCTTACCGCCAGCCTGCAACGCCTGCATGACGAAGGGCGCTACCGCACCTTCATCGATATCGAGCGCCGGCAGGGCCAGTATCCGCATGCAGTCTGGACCCGTCCGGATGGCACGCAGAAGGATATCACCGTCTGGTGTGGCAACGACTATCTTGGCATGGGACAGAACCCGGTGGTTCTGGCCGCGATGCATGAAGCACTGGACGCAACCGGCGCAGGCTCGGGCGGGACACGCAATATCAGCGGCACCACGGTCTACCACAAGCGGCTTGAGGCCGAGATTGCCGATCTGCACAGGACAGAGGCCGCGCTGGTCTTCACTTCGGCTTATATCGCCAATGATGCGACGCTTTCGACGCTGAGGACGATTTTTCCAGGCCTGATCATCTATTCCGACGCGCTGAATCACGCCTCGATAATCGAGGGCGTGCGTCGCGGCGGCGGCGAAAAGCGGATCTTCCGCCACAACGACGTGGCCCATCTGCGTGAGTTGCTGGCTGCGGACGATCCCGCCGCGCCGAAGCTTATCGCCTTCGAATCGATCTATTCGATGGACGGCGACTTTGGCCCGATCAGGGAGATATGCGATCTGGCTGACGAGTTCGGCGCGCTGACCTATCTGGACGAAGTGCATGCCGTCGGCATGTACGGTCCGCGCGGGGCAGGGGTGGCTGAACGTGACGGGCAGATGCGGCGTCTGGATATCATCAACGGCACCCTGGCCAAGGCTTACGGCGTCTTCGGCGGTTATATTGCCGCCAGCGCCAAGATGGTGGATGCGGTGCGGTCCTATGCGCCGGGCTTCATCTTTACCACATCTCTGCCGCCTGCCGTTGCAGCCGGTGCCGCGGCCTCGGTCCGGCTTCTGAAGACCGCGCAGCACCTGCGCGACGCACATCAGGCGCAGGCGAGGATCCTGAAGGCGCGGCTGAAGGCCATGGGCCTGCCGATCATCGACCATGGCAGCCACATCGTGCCGGTGCATGTGGGCAACCCGGTTCACTGCAAGATGATGTCGGACATGTTGCTGGAGAATCACGGGATCTACGTCCAGCCGATCAACTTTCCCACTGTGCCACGCGGGACGGAACGGCTGCGCTTTACCCCCTCGCCGGTGCATGGGCCGCAGGACGTTGACCGTCTGGTCCGGGCGATGGATGAATTGTGGAGCCAATGTGCGCTGAATCGCGCCGAAGCAGTCGCTTAGTCCATCCCGGATGTGCAAAGGGGCTTGCCGTATGCTACCGTTTCCTCAATACGAAAAATAAGTGAGTCGCACGGGATGACGACTTTACGTTGAGCGGTGCACCGAAGGGGACAGGGCGCAAGATGATCGGTTGGAGGTCAAAACCTTCGACAACCGAAGAGGACAAGCCCAAGGGCTTTGACGACTTTGAGTTGCGGCTTGGTGATCTGATGCGTGGCGAGCGTGCCACGCTTGGTAAGTCTTTGCTTGACGTGCAGCGCGAACTCAAGATCAAGGCAACTTACATCGCCGCCATCGAAAACGCGGACATGTCCGCCTTCGAGACCCCGGGATTCGTCTCAGGCTATGTGCGGTCCTACGCGCGGTATCTGGCGATGGACCCCGAATGGGCGTTCGAGCGGTTCTGTGCCGAAGCGGGCTATGCGGTGTCGCATGGCCTTTCCGCTGCCGCTGCACCGCAGCAGATCGTCAAGGCGCGGGCGCGTGCAGACTTTTCCGACCCGCTGGCCAATCCGAATGCGAGCTTCATCCCCCGCGGTGAAGGCATGATGTCGCAGATCGAACCGGGCGCTGTCGGGTCCGTTGCAGTGCTTGTCGCGCTGATTGCGGCCATCGGCTATGGCGGCTGGTCAGTCCTGCAGGAAGTTCAGCGCGTGCAGCTTGCCCCGGTCGACGAGGCGCCGACGGTAGTGGCCCAGATCGACCCGCTGGGCAATGCCGGCGACAGCTCGCCTCAACTTGTGACCACCCGCCCTGCGGACGAGGCGGTTGCTTCTGCCGATGGCAGTGACGTGATGGACCGCCTTTACCGGCCGCAGGCACTGGATGTGCCGGTCCTGACTTCGCGTGACGGGCCGATTGCCGCGATCAACCCGCGCGAAACGGGCGTGCTGGCCGATACCGCGGTCGCTTCGGGCGTGGAAGCCGCGATTGACGAGGCGCTTGAAGAAGAGGTGCAAGTCGTTGCCCTGGCGCAGCAAGGGGTCGAGATTCTGGCCGTCCGCCCGGCCTGGGTCCGGGTCGATGCGGCGGATGGGACGGTCCTGTTCGAAAAGATCCTGGATGCCGGTGAACGCTACAGCGTTCCCGCTCTGGAAGAGGCACCCGTGTTCCGCACCGGGAATTCTGGGTCGGTCTATTTCATGGTCGATGGCGTGACCTTCGGACCAGCCGCGCCGGGCGCGAATGTAGTCAAGAATATCGCCCTTTCGCCTGAGGCCCTGACCAAGACGCTGGCCGAGGCCGACATGACCAGCGACGAGGATCTGGCCCGTTTTGCCACGGCGGATGCGACGGGTATCGCCCCGGTCGAGCCGGCATCGGAATAACCCAGGCTGTGTTGCGCCTGTCGGTCGCGCGGTGTTGCCGCGGCGGTCCGGCCAGCCTATCTTGCGCGCAAATCCGCAGCGGAGTCTGAAATGTCGCACAACCCCATCCGCCCCTGGCGCAACATCGACCGCCGGGTTTCGCGGCAGATCCGGGTGGGCAGGGTTCTGGTGGGCGGTGATGCGCCGATCTCGGTGCAGACCATGACGAACACGCTGACCACGGATGTGGCCGCGACCATCGACCAGATCCAGCGTTGCGCGGTCGCAGGGGCGGATATCGTCCGGGTCTCGACTCCGGACGCGGAAAGCACGCGGGCGCTGCGCGAGATCGTGGCCGAAAGCCCGGTGCCAATCGTCGCCGACATCCATTTTCACTACAAGCGCGCGATCGAGGCGGCCGAGGCGGGCGCGGCCTGCCTGCGGATCAACCCCGGCAATATCGGTGACGCCAAGCGCGTGGCCGAGGTGGTGCGGGCGGCGAAGGACCATGGCTGCAGCATCCGCATCGGGGTGAACGCGGGGTCGCTGGAAAAGCACCTGCTGGAGAAATATGGCGAACCTTGCCCGGATGCGATGGTTGAATCCGGCCTTGATCACATCAAGCTGTTGCAGGACAACGATTTTCACGAATTCAAGATTTCGGTGAAGGCGTCTGACGTCTTCATGGCCGCCGCCGCTTATCAGCAGCTTGCCGGCGTCACCGATGCGCCGATCCATCTCGGGATCACCGAAGCTGGGGGGCTGACCTCGGGCACGGTGAAATCCGCTATTGGATTGGGAAGCCTGCTCTGGTTCGGGATCGGCGATACGATCCGGGTATCCCTGTCCGCTGATCCGGTGGAAGAGGTGAAGGTCGGCTTTGAAATTCTGAAAAGTCTTGGCTTGCGGCATCGGGGGGTGACCATCATCTCTTGCCCCAGTTGCGCGCGGCAGGGATTCGACGTGATCAAGACCGTCTCCGCTCTGGAGGAACGTCTGGCCCATATCACCACCTCGATGAGCCTTTCGATCATCGGCTGCGTCGTCAACGGCCCGGGCGAGGCGCTGATGACCGACATCGGCTTTACCGGCGGTGGTGCCGGCAAGGGGATGGTCTATCTGGCGGGCAAGCAGGACCACACGCAGTCCAACAACCGCATGGTTGACCACATCGTCGAACTGGTGGAGCAGAAAGCAACCGAGATCGAGGCCGCCGAAAAGCTGGCGGCCGAATAGCCGTAAGCCTTACCCCCGAACCTCGGCGACGATCCTGCGCATCGCCTATGGCGGCACTTAGCCACGCAGCATCATCCCCTTCAGCGCGAAACCCGGCGTGCCCGGGATTTCCATGGCATCGGCCAGCGCGTGGCTGGCCTTGATCACCGCCCTCACCTCTTCGGATTTCATGCGGTCCAGGATCGGCGGCGGGTCGTGGCCAAGATCGCTGGTCAGCCGCCCCAGGATTTTCACCGTCGGGTCGCCCCGCAGCTTTATCCCCCTTCGGCAGGGTTTGCCTTTTCGTCGTCAAGCAGGGATAACTCGCGCGATGCGTGGTCCTATCCTCTCCCTTCCTGTCCGGTTCTTGGCGCTTGCGCTGCTGCTGGCATTGCCGGCGGCGGGGCAGGACCTGTCGGCGCTGGCCCGACTGCAGGTTGCGAAGTCTTCACTGCTTCAGGCCGACGGCGTGCTTGAGATGACCCTTGCCATAAGCCAGCCGGTGCCTTGGCGGCTGCGGTTCATGACCGACCCGCCGCGACTTGTGCTGGATGCTCGGGAAATCGACTTTACCGGGATTGCCGGGCTGCAGGCTCCGCCCGCCGTGCTGGCCTTGCGCGCAGGCGCTTTCCGGCCCGGATGGTCGCGGTTGGTGGTGGAACTGGACGGACCCCGGCGCGTGGTGTCGTCCGAGATGGCGACGGGACCAGATGGTGCAACGATCCGGCTGACGCTGGCCCCATCGGACGCCACAAGCTTCGCCGCCGAGGCCGCGCGTCCCGACCTGCCGGACTGGGCCGCCCCGGATCCGGCAGAGATCATGCCCCCTCTGCCTGAGGGGGCCGGGCCGCTGATCGTGGTGCTTGATCCCGGCCATGGCGGCATCGACCCCGGTGCCGAACGGGACGGGCAAACCGAAGCAGCGCTGATGCTGGCCTTTGCGCGCGAACTGAAGGAGGTCCTGCTGCGCGACGGCCGTTTTGCCGTGGTGATGACACGCGAGGAAGACAACTTCGTGCCGCTGGAAACCCGGATATCCATCGCGCGGGATGCCAAGGCTGCGGTGTTCCTGTCGCTGCATGCCGATGCCCTTGCCGAGGGTGAGGCACAAGGGGCGACAGTCTATACCCTGTCGGAGGATGCGACGGACGAAGCCTCAGCCGCCCTGGCCGAGCGCCACGACCGAGATGACCTTCTGGCCGGAATCGATCTTTCGGATCAGGATGATCTGGTGGCCGAAGTGCTGATGGACATGGCGCGCACCGAAACCCAGCCGCGCACCGACCGACTGGCCGCGGCAATCGTCACGACAATCAAGCGGGCCGAGATCCGCATGCACCGCCGCCCGCATCAGACCGGCGGGTTCTCGGTGCTGAAGTCGCCCGATATCCCTTCGGTCCTGCTGGAACTGGGCTTTCTGTCCTCGGACCGCGATTTCAACCGGCTGTCCGATCCGGCCTGGCGGGCCAAGCTGGCCGAGGCGATCCGGATGGCGATTCTGCAATGGTCTTTGGAAGAGGCCTCGCTAGGGTCCCTTGCTGCGCCATAGGTGCCTGCGGAACCTCGCCGTTGCTGTATTTGTGAACGGCCAAGGTTTTGACGGGGGCGCGCGTCTGGTATAGTGCAGGGGTTCAATCAACGGGGGCGACGCGTGCTCAGATTCATCGGCAACGTTCTGGGCGGCTTGTTTTCTTCGGCTACGCTGGGGCTGGTCTTTACTGCCCTGACGGTGGGCGGCATCTTCTACATGTATTCCCGCGACTTGCCGAGCCACGAAAGCCTGGCCCAGTATACCCCGGCGACGATCAGCCGGATCTATTCCGGTGAGGGCCAGATCATCGATGAATTCGCGCAGGAACGGCGCCTGTTCGTGCCATCGGAAGACATTCCCGATCGCGTAAAGCAGGCCTTCATCAGCGCCGAGGACAAGAATTTCTACACCCACAACGGCTATGACACGCGCGGCATGTTGGTCGCCGCGGTCGAAGCGGTGCGGACGCGCGGCGAACGGGTCCGCGGGGCGTCAACCATCACCCAGCAGGTCACGAAGAACTTCCTTCTGTCGTCCGACCGCACTGCGGAACGCAAGATCAAGGAAATCATCCTTGCCTCCCGGGTCGAAACCGCGCTGACCAAAGAGAAGATCCTTGAACTTTACCTGAACGAGATATTCCTTGGCCAGAACTCTTACGGCGTGGCGGCAGCGGCGCAAACCTACTTCAACAAGTCCCTGGTCGAACTGACGCTGGGCGAGGTGGCCTATCTTGCCGCCCTGGCCCAGCGACCGGGCAACCTGCATCCGGTCCGCGACCGGGAAGACGCGCTGTCCCGCCGGGCCTATGTCCTGAGTGAAATGCGCGACAATGGCTATATCGACGACGCCACGCTGCAATCCGCCCTCGACGAGCCGTTTTTGACGGTTCAGGGCGGCGACTATGAGGCCTTCCGCGAATCCCTGCCGCCGCGCGACTATTTCACCGACGAAATCCGCCGCCAGCTTTCCGGCACCTTCGGCGAGGAGGAGTTCTTTTCCGGCGGCCTGACGATCCGCGCGACCGTCGATCCCGAACTGCAAGAGGCTGCCGCCGAAGCCCTGCGCAAAGGGCTGGAGAAATATGACCGCGGCCAGGGCGTCTGGCGCGGCACCGGTCTGGTCCTGCCGCCCGAGGCGCTTGGCTCGCAAGAGGCATGGCGGACGGCGCTGGCCGAGCTGGAAGTGCCGCGCGATATTGCCACCTGGTTCCCCGCCGTGGTGCTGGAAGTGGGTGAAAGTGACGCCCGTATCGGCATCGAAAGCGTGGCCGAGAACGAAAATGGCCATTTCATCCCGGCCGAGGATGTGACCTGGGCCAGAAAGCGTCTTGCAGATGGCGGCATGGGCCGCAAGGCCCAGGTAGCCGGCGACCTGCTGGCCGTCGGCGAGGTGGTGCTGGTCCGGGCAGTGACGAACGAAGAC
>PNJK01000028.1 GCA_013821825.1 Rhodobacter sp. | reverse complement strand
TCCGACACGGTGGGCAGTTTGCCGCCTTGCCCATAGCAGGCCGGGCCGGGGTCAGACCCCGCAGATTGCGGCCCCATCTGCATCAGCCCCGTCTCGTCGATCCAGCCGATCGACCCGCCGCCCGCACCCAAGGTTTCCACCTGGATCATCGGCACCCCGATCCGGTAGCGCAGGAAGTCGATGTTCTTGTTGATGTTGGTGGACCCGTCCTTGGTCAGCGTGATGTCGAAGGACGTGCCGCCCATGTCGACGGTGATGACATCCTTCTTGCCGAAAGGCTCACAGACATATTGCCCAGCCGCCGGGGCCGAGGCGGGGCCGGAGTTGATGGCATAGACCGAGCGGTCGGTCATTGCCTGCCCGATGGCAAGCCCGCCGTTCGACTGGTAATAGCGCACAGGCTGCCTGGCTCCGAGGCTTTGGAAATAGGCGTCCACCGCCGCGACATAGCGCTTCATGATCGGGGCCAGATAGGCGTTCACCACGGCGGTCGAGGTGCGGGTGTATTCGCGGACCTGCGGATAAAGTTCCGACCCGAGCGTGAGTATCACTCCCGGCATCATTTCCCGCACGATTTCGCCGGCGCGGGCCTCGTGTTCAGGACGCAGCACCGACCAGACAAAGCTGATCGCCACGGTTTCCACGCCTTCGGCCTTGAACAATTCGCAGGCCGCACGGACGTCTGCCTCGTTCATAGGCTCACGGATCGAGCCGTCCGACAGGATGCGCTCGCGCACACCGCGCCGCAGATAGCGCGGCACCAGCATGGTGGCTGGCGGGTACTCCGGGTCATAGCGGTAGCCGTCTTCCTTGTGACCCAGCCGGATTTCAAGGCTGTCTTCATGGCCCGCCGTGCAGATCAGCCCGGTTTTGGCGCCCTTGTGAGTGATGAGCGCGTTCAACCCCACAGTAGTGCCGTTGATGCACAGATCGCAGTTCGACACCACGGTTTCGGCCGAAACCCCCAGTTCCTCGGAAATCAGAGCCAGCCCGTTCTTGATGGCCAAGGTCGGGTCCTGCGGAGTCGAAAGCGCCTTGAACAGGCGGACCTGACCGGATTTGTCGGCCAGAACGAAGTCGGTGAAGGTGCCGCCGGCGTCAATGCCCAGACGATAATCGGATTTCATCTCATGTCCCCCTATCTCGCGGCCACGGCGCGTTTGGCGCGCAGGGCTGATGTTGCTGCGATGTCCACGTCCAGCGTGGTCGGGTCCTTGATGATGACGCCGTAATCCTCCTTTGCCCCTTCGATGGAAACGAGCCCGTTCTTCACATCCCAGACGACTTTCTCGACCGGGCGCTCCATCGGATTGCCATAACCGCCGCCGCCGGGGTTCATGTTGGTAACGCGGTCACCGGGCTTGATGACCTTGATGACGTTCTCGCGGATGGTCTCCTGACGGTCGCCTTCCACCAGTTCCAGACGGCCCACCTTGGTGTCGATCATGGTGCTGGCAGCCCCTGCGGCGCCGACTGCCGGGATGCGACGGCCTTCGCCGAAGGTGATGAAGGTCATGTCGTCGCTCAGCGGCTCCACTTCCCAGGCCGTGCCTGAGCCGCCGCGGAATTTGCCCGCGCCGCCAGAGTCGGTCATCAGCGAATAGCGGTGGATGATGATGGGGTAGGAATACTCGAGCAGTTCCACGTCACCCGAGGTCAGCGCGCCAAAGCAGCACTCCGGCCCGCAGGCGTGCCAGCCGTCCTGGGAGGGCGTGGCGCCTGCGCCCGAGATGATGGTGGCCAGCACCATCGTCACATATTCCTCGTCATGGCGCTTGTCCCAACCGGCGATGTTGAGGCCATTGGCATGACCCCAGCTTGCCGAAACCTTCGACGGAACCGCCTTTTCAAAGGCCAGCCGCACGGCGTCAGTCAGGGTTTCCATCGGCGTCGTGGTGCAGTTCATGTGGGGCGCAGGTTCTGCCGCGTTGCAGATCGTGCCCTTCGGGCCCATGTTCACGCTGACGCAGCGGTATAGCCCTTCGTTATAGGGGGGCGGCAGCTGGGCGAACATCATCAGGCCCAGATAGACGCCGGAATAGCTGTTCCCCTCATAGCTGTTGATGAAATAGGGGATCTGCGGCGGGCTGGAGATTTCGATGTGGCAATTGTCGCCGGTGATGGTGACCCGCGCCTTGATCTCGAAATCGCCAAAGCCGTGGCCGGCGTCTTCCAGAATGGCGCTACCTTCGTAGGTGCCGTCCGGCACCCCGGCAATCAGGCTGCGCATCTGCTTTTCAGCCATGTTCAGCAGGGTTTCGATGCAGGCATCGACCGTTTCTTCGCCGTATTTCTCGAGCATCGCCAGAAGGGCGCGTTCGCCCACCTGACAGGCCCCGATCAGGGCGTTGAAATCGCCTTCCTGATCACGCCGCGCCCGCATGTTGGTGAAGATGAAGTTCAGCACATCCTTGCGCGGCTGCCCCCGGTCCCAGACCTTGACGGGCGGAATGCGCAGGCATTCGGCATAGATTTCCTTGGCGTTGGGGTTGTAACCCGCCGGCACCGGGCCACCGATGTCGGTGAGGTGGCCCTTGCAGACGGTCCAGTACTTCAGGCGACCCTTCCAGAACACCGGCCTGTAAAAGCAGGTATCAATGGCATGGCTGCCGCCCCAGGCCGGGTCGTTGTGGATCAGCAGGTCGCCTTCGTGGATGTCACCCTCGAAATATCCCGCCACCACCTTCATCGCCGGGATCAAGGAGCCGAGGTGGATCGGAATGTCCTGCCCTTGCAGGATCATCTCGGGTGTGGCGTTGAAAAGCGCCGTCGAATAATCATGCGCCAGGTTGAACACGCTGGACCGCGCGGTTTTCTCCAGACTGAGCGTCATCTCGCGCTGGGTCGTCTCAAGGATGCCGCGCACCACCGACAGGGTGATGGGGTCAACCTCGACCTTTGGTTTGGCTTTACTGGCCACTACGAAGCCCTCCGGTTGGGGCCGCGCCAAGGGCATCGCCCGGGCCAATCGCCCGTCCGAATCGATTGCTCTCCCTGTCACGCGGCATCTGTTGTGCCTTTGTGACAAGGACCGTATGCGCGGCAGGCGCGCTCCGTCTTTGCGCCGGATGCACGGGCTTTTGTCTTTCCGTGCAGTCGGCCGGCTGCGGGAAACGCGCCGCTTTACACAAAGTGCAGACCGTGGCCTTCTGAAGCAAATGGGGAACCAGCCGATGAAGTCCACGATCACCACGCGCGGGGTTGATGTGTCGGGGCGCAGTCGGCATTGGCATGACACCATTGCCCGCACCTATTTCCCCTTGGACCTGACGTTCCAGCGCCCCGAAGCCTTTGACGGCGAGTTGACCAGCTGGGATCTGGGCGATGTGTCGCTGTCGCGGCTGACCTCGGACCCGCTGATCTACCGCCGCCTGCCCAAGCATTTCCGCGAACCGGGGCCGGAGGAGTTTCTGGTTACCCTGCCCGCCAAATCCGAACTGCGCTTCTTGCAAGGCGGCAAGGAAGTGCGGGCCAATCCCGGCGCCTTCTTCATCGAGCGCAGCCACGAGCCATACGAGTTCAGCCATGCCGAACAGGCTGACCTGTGGGTAATGAAGCTGTCGAAGGAAATGCTGGGCGGTCGCATCCGCGCGCCCGACCGCTTTTGCAGTCTGCAATTCGATGCGACCAATGGCGCGAACGGGCTTTTCGTCGATATGGTTCACCTGATCCCGGCGCGCTATGACAGCATGACCGAAGAGACCCGCAGTATTGTGGGCAGGCAGCTGGTGGATTTGCTGGCGCTGGCCATTCAGGCGGACGAACGGGTGCTGACGTCGGGACAGTCGTCCGTGCGCACGGCCCATCTGGCGCGGATCGAAAGCTTCGTCCGCCGCCATATCGACGACCCGGATCTGGGGCCGGAAGAAGTGGCGGCAGGTTGCGGGATTTCGGTGCGCTATCTGCACGAGCTTTTGCGCGACACCAACATGACGCTGGGCCAATGGATCCGCGACACGCGGTTGCAGGCGGCCATGGAAGACCTGAAAAACCCCGCCGACCGCCGCGCCATAGGCGAGATCGCCTATGCGCGCGGCTTCACCGATCAGGCGCAGTTTTCCCGCGCCTTCCGTGCCCGCTTCGGGTTGACCCCGAAAGAGGCGCGCGGGCGATCCTGAAGCGCCGCTCATCGTCGCACTTCGTGCGCCCTTCGCTTCGTAGCGAAGAGAAGCCAAAGGCGCAGGATGAGCGATCCTTCCCATCACCGCCCCAGATGCCCTCGCAAGCGGCCAAGGGCGGCCAGCCGGTCGGCGCGGGCGGCCAGCGCCTGATCCATCGACACCTCGACGAACCGCGCCGGGGAATGCGGCTGCAGCTGGCCGATCAGGTCCATGTCGGCGCTGATCACGCAGCCGAGCATCATGTAGCCGCCGCCCGACACCGCGTCGCGGTGCAGCACAATCGGTTCCGTCCCGCCCGGCACCTGGATCGAGCCATAGGGATAGCAGGCGTCCACGATGTTCGACGGGTTCGAGCCTGCGCCAAAGGGCTGTTCGCGCGGCACGAAGTCCAGCGCCGTGCCGCCCTTGAAGCGATAGCCGATGCGGTCGGCCTCGGGCGCCACTTTCCAGGTATCGGCAAAGAACTGCTTTCCGGCGGCTGCGGTGATCCGGTGCCAGTAAAGCCCCGGCAGCATGCGCAATTCCGCAGGATTTCCCGGCATCCGCCGCAGGTTGGCCGGGACCGCCCCCTTGCCGCCCGCGCCCTTGCCGAGGGGCAGGCTGTCGCCCGCCTTCAGCGCCCGCCCTTCGTGACCGCCCAAGGCTCCCAGCGTATAGGTGGACCGCGAGCCGAGTTTCATCGGCACATCAATGCCGCCCGAGACCGCGATATAGGCCCGCGCGCCGGATTTGAGATAGCCGAAAGACAGCCGATCCCCAGCCTTGACCGGGAAGGCCTCCCAGGTGTTGCGCTCGTCGCCGTTCAGTTTCGGCGGCAGATCACCCCCCGTGACAGCCACGGTCGCGGCCGAGGTAAACTCGAGCTCCGGCCCCATGAAGACGGCTTCCAGCACGGCGGCCCCTTCGTCATTGCCGACCAGCATGTTGGCAGCGCGCAAGGCGAAACGGTCCATCCCGCCCGAGATCGGAATGCCGAGGTGATAGTAACCGGGCCGGCCAAGGTCTTGCACGGTGGTCGAGAGACCGGGAGAAATGACATTAACGGCCATTCAAAGCCTCCATCAGCCTGGCGTTGGTGCCCGCCATATCCTTGTTGAATGCGGTCAGGCTGAAGGTGGCGGGGCGGATCACCGGCTCAAAGCGATTGGCCTCCACCGCCTCGATCGCGGCGTCGTATTCATCGCGGGTGACGGGCTTCCATTTCACGATGTCGCCCGGTTTGAAGAGGCACATCTCGTCCTGCAGGTAGCTGACTTTTTGGGTCGGGTCATAGATCGGCATGGGCGTGACGCCGAACATCTGGTAGCCGCCCGCGCCACGCACCGAGTAGATGCAGCTAAAGCAGCCACCGTGGCCAATGGTCAGCTTCGGTGTGTCGGTGCGGGGGCGCAGGTACTTCGGCACCTGCAACTGCCGCTTCCTTTCCACCATCTGATACAGAAATGGCAGCCCGGCCACGAAGCCCACCATCGAGACGAACCAGGGCTGGCTGGAATGGGCCTTGATGAAGTTCTCGACCGTGCCCAGCCCGTTCACCTCGGCGGCATATTCGAGGTCCGTCGCATTGGGGTTCTGGTGGCGCTCGCGGAACCGCATCAGGGTCTCGTGCGTCCAGGGGTCTTGATAGAGCACCGGGATTTCCATGATCCGGGTCTGCAAGCTGGCATCCGACTTGGACGCCGCCCCTTCCATCGACTGCAATTCCTTCATCAGATCGCTTGGGAGGATGCGGTCCGGGTCGAATTTGATCTGGAAACTGGCGTTGGCCGGGCAAATCTCGGTCACGCCCTTGATGCCCGCTGCCTTGACCGCGTTGGTCATCGACAGCGAGGTGAAGAAGGCCTCAAGCGACATTTCCTCGCTGACTTCCGCGAAGATGTGCTCGTCGCCCCCAAAGCTGAATCGGATCGACATGGTCCCTCCTATGGTTCCAGTTCCGGCACCAGCCGGGAGGAATGGGTTGCCAGCCAGCCTTCCAGCCAGCGGGTGTGAACGGCGTTGGCCTTGACCGCGTCATCTTTGGCCAGCGCCAGAAACAGCGGTTTGGTGGTGCGCAGGCCCTCGATGCGGGTTTCCGAAAGGGCGCGGACAAGGCGGGTGATCGCGGCCTCGCGGGTTTCGGCATGGACCACCAGCTTGGCCAGAAGCGAGTCGTAGAACGGCGGCACGGTGTAGCCGGCATAGAGCATCGACTCGAACCGCACTCCCGGTCCGCCGGGCACCCGAAGCGCCGAAACCGTGCCCGGGAAGGGCGCGAAATCGCGGCTGGGGTCTTCGGCGTTCAGGCGCACTTCGATGGCATGGCCGCGCGGGATGATGTCGGATTGGCGCAGCCGCAGCGGCTCGCCCCCGGCGATGCGCAGCATCTCGGCCACAAGGTCGATGCCGGTGATCATCTCGGTGACGGGATGTTCCACCTGAATGCGGGTGTTCATCTCGATGAAGTAGAAGCGGTCGGCTTCGTCGTCATAAAGATACTCGATGGTGCCCGCGCCCGAGTAACCAACAGCCCGGGTCAGCCGAACGGCGCTGGCGCAAAGCTCGTCGCGGATGCGGGGCGAGAGGGCGCGGGAAGGCGCCTCTTCCCAGACTTTCTGACGGCGGCGTTGCAGGCTGCATTCGCGTTCAAAGCAATGCACGGCGTCCCTGCCATCGCCCAACACCTGCACTTCGATATGCCGCGCCTTTGCGATGACCTTTTCCATGTAGAGCCCGCCGTCGCCGAAGGCCGCCAGCGCCTCGGCGGCGGCTTGGGGAAAGGCGGCTTCGAACTCGGCCAGATCATTCGCGATCCGGATGCCCCGGCCCCCGCCCCCCGCGGCGGCCTTGATCATCACCGGAAACCCGGTGTCGATCAGGATATGCCGCGCCTCGTCGATCGAGCCGATCCGCCCCAGCGAGCCCGGCACCACCGGGACGCCAGCGGCATGCGCGGCAGAGCGGGCGGCAACCTTGTCGCCCATGGTGCGGATCGCGTCGCCCGAAGGGCCGACAAAGGCCAGTCCAGCGCCAGCACAGGCATCGGCGAAATCGGCGTTCTCGGCCAGAAAGCCGTAGCCGGGATGCACCGCATCACAGCCGGTATCAGCCGCGGCTTTCAGGATGTTGGCGACGTTGAGATAGCTTTTCTTCGCCGCGGGCGGGCCGATATTCGCGGCCTCATCAGCAATCTGCACGTGCAGGGCATCGCGGTCGGCATCCGAATAGACGGCGACGGTTGCAATCCCAAGGTCCTGCGCCGCGCGGATCACCCGTACGGCAATCTCCCCCCGATTGGCGACCAGAAGCTTCTTCAGCATCAATCCACCTGCGCCAGAACCATGCCCGCCATCACCGGTTCCTCATTGTCGCATTCAAAGCGGATGTTCTTGCCCGCGATCTCGGACTTCACCTCGTGGAAGGACTTCATCACTTCGATGAGGCCGATCACATCTCCCGCTGCAACCGCATCGCCATCGGCCTTGAAGGGCGGCTTGTCGGGGGCAGAAGAGCGGTAGAAGGTGCCGGGAAGCGGCGAGTGGATCTGGGCCATGGGAACCTCTCAGGTATAGGGTTGAACGGCGGCGCGCACGGCGCGGGCGATGTCGATGGCGTTCGGCGTGTCGGAATGGATGCAGATGCTGTCGCAACGCACGGAGATGTCCGACCCATCCGTGGCCGTGCCCTTGCCTTCCCTGATCGCCCGCAAGCAGCGCGCGGCCATAAGCGCAGGGTCCTTGGCGTCATGCTCGCGCGTCACGATCAGGCTGCCGTCGGTGCGATATTCGAGATCGGCATAGAACTCGGCGACAAAGCCATGCCCGCGGGCAGGGTAGATCTTTTCGTGCAAGGTGCCGGTCATGCCCAGAAGCGGCACCTTGAACACATCGGCCGCATCGCAAACCGCGTTCGCAATATCCTCCTGCCGCGCGGCCATGCCGTAGAGGCTGCCGTGGGGCTTGATGTGGTTCAGTTCCACCCCCTCGGCGCGCAGGAATCCGGTCAAGGCACCGATCTGATAGATCAGGCAGTTGGCCATTTCCTCGCGGCCCATCTTCATTTCGCGCCGGCCAAAGCCCTGCAGGTCGGGCAGGCTGGGATGCGCGCCCACCTTGACGCCGTGCTTTTTCGCCAGACGCACAGTCGCGCGCATGTGGTCGAAGTCGCTGGCGTGAAAGCCGCAGGCGACATTGGCGATGTGGATCAGGGGCATCAGTCCCGCGTCGTCGCCCATGCGCCAAAGCCCATAGCTTTCGCCCATGTCACAGTTCACCGTGACTGGCATCGCATCCCCCGAAGTTGTTCGAATTGACACGAGGCTGGACCGAGTCGGCTTCATTTTCAAATATGAAATTCTGCAATACGATATCTAGATTCTTGATAAGGCATCGACCATGTCCCTGACCCTCAAACACATGCGCTATTTCATTGCCGCCGCGGAAACCGGACAGGTCAGCCATGCGGCCATGGAACTGAACATCTCGCAGTCCGCCGTGACGACGGGCATCCAAAGCCTGGAGGCAAGCTTGGGCGCGCGACTTCTGACGCGCAGCGCCACCGGGGTCTCGGTCACCCCGCAGGGCGCGCGGTTCCTGTCGCGGGCCAAGGCGATCATCTCGGCGGTGGAAGAGGCCACGCGCAGCCCCTTGGGTGAGGAGACACAAGTATCCGGGCGGCTGCGCCTGGGCCTGACTTATACGGTCGCAGGATATTTCATGGCACGCCATTACGCTGCCTTTCGCCGGATCTACCCCGGCATCATGCTTGAACTTTCCGAACAGCCACGCGCGGCCATCGAGAATGCGCTGGTCAGCGGCGGGCTTGACCTTGCGGTGATGCTGACCTCCAACCTCGCCAATGTTGGCGATCTTGCCTCGGAAACGCTGTTCCGGTCACGGCGGCGGCTGTGGCTGCCGTCTGACCATCACCTCCTGAGCAAAACCCAGATCACTTTGGCCGATGTCGCCCGCGAACCCTATGTGATGCTGACCGTGGACGAGGCCAGCCGCACCGCCGGCCGCTACTGGGATCATTATGGGCTTGTGCCCGAGGTGGTGTTCAGCACGTCCTCCGTGGAGGCCGTCCGCTCCATGGTGGCCGCGGGCATGGGGGTGACGATCCTCTCGGACATGGTCTACCGGCCATGGTCGCTGGAAGGCCAAAGGATCGAACAGCGCCAGACAGTCGAACCAGTGCCCTCAATGGATGTGGGACTGACATGGCCCAATGCCATACCACTCTCAGCCTCGGCGCAAGTGTTCCGGAACTTCATTACAACTGCCCTTGGATCAGGTAGCTAAGGAAATCCGCGCTGCCTGAAATGACGTTTCATCGAAGTGCCCATGTGCGTCGAAGTGCTTTGCGGCCGGTAGATCAACAGGATGCACAACGCCATCGGTCACCAGATGATTGAGCATATTGCTTCCCTGCTTGATCGTTGGGCCGCGGTCGTCCCTCACCTTGGCCGATGCTTGCGCGGAAAGCGCGACCGTTCGCTGCTTCGGGAGAACAGGCGACCAGCCAGGTGCCTGCCGGCATCACGGGCGATCGATCTTGCCTGGTATCATCTTCGCCGTGCTACGCCTTTGCAGTCAGCGTCGGCAAACATCAGCGGAATGGCGGCATGGCAACCGGTCAATTTGCGCGCGAGAAGGTAAATCTACATGGTTCTGAGGCACCGCAGGTGGGCGACCGGAGAGGAGCGAGAGTGTCCGGTTTGTCGGCCACTCCGGGCGGAGAGCAAGAAATAGGTGACCGGGCTGTTTATCAATGCCGGACTGCTTGGACACGTCCGCAAGGTCCAAACGAGCGGCAAAGGGGAGACAATTGGGGGGTGGGATAAGAAAGGAATGCAGGCAACATATTAATTCAAAAGACTTTTCCGAATGCTTTTGGTGCCCGCGGCCGGACTTGAACCGGCACGGCCTTACGGCCAAGGGATTTTAAGTCCCCAGTGTCTACCATTTCACCACGCGGGCATGCGGGGTGGTTCGAACGTCGGTCGGCAGGCGCAGCATAGCGGCTTTGCCGGGCGCCGAAAGGGTCCGCCGACCATTCCGCCGATTTGACAACGGGTCCCGGCCTCGCAACAGTGGCGCAAGGAGACATGCATGCTGCACCCCGGACCCTTGTCGCGCAGCGATTGCCGAACGGTGGTCGAAGCCAGCCTGTCGCACCTTCTGCGGCTGGTTCAGGCCAACGGCCGGTTTGTCTATGCCCATCCCGCCGGTCAACCCAGGATGCCTTTGAACGGCTACAACATGCTGCGCCACTGCGGGACGCTGTGGTTCATGCTGCGCGCAGTGAACGATCTGGATCTGGATCTTGCCCCCGACGCGCGTGCAGCACTTGGCCGGGCGGTCGAGTTTGCGGCGAACATGTTTGAGCGGCCGTTGTGGATCCGGACGCCCAGCCTGGCGCTGGTCACCAAAGGGGCGGTCAAGACAGGCGGCATCGGGCTGGCGCTGGTGATGCTGGAGGAATACCGCCGCGCCCTGCCGCGCGGGCTGGACGAAGCCGCGCTGCCGCTGGGGTTGGAGACAATGATCGCAGGCTTGCAGGCCTATGCTCTTGCCCAGATCGAAGGCGGCGATTTCCTGCACAAGCGCCTGTTCTCGGACGGCACCGTCCTGCCCTTCCGCAGCGACTTCTATACGGGCGAGGCGCTTCTGGGCCTCTTCGTCACCGGCAACACCGACCCGGCGCTACTGGCGGCGACCGAAGCTTTGGTCGCGCGGCGTTATGGAGTGGCCGAACAAAGCCACTGGATGGCCTATGCGTCCTGCGAGGCCGCTGCGCGCGGGCTGATCAGCGAAGCGCGGATCACCGGCTACATCACCGAGTTGATGGAAGCGATCGTCGAACACGACGCCTATCGCGCTCGCCGGATGTCGACCCCGATCGCTTGCCGCTCGGAGGCGCTGACCCGCTTTGCCCGGCTTTGCGACCAATGGCCGGGGCGGTTCCCCGAAGCCTTGCGCGCCGCCGCCATGCGGGTGACGGATGAAAACCTCGGCCTTCAGCTTCGCTGGTATGCCGACGGTCAGTTCTGGAAGGGCGATGACGACGACAAGGTGCAGATCGACTATATACAGCACAACGCCACGGCATTCCTGAACCTGTGGCTGTGTCTATAGGTTCCCGGAGCTAGGTCTCGACCGCGCCGGGCGCGGCCAACAGGCGGCTGACCAGTTCAAAGCTGTTGCGGACCTTCATCTTGCGGATCATGTTGGCGCGGTGAACTTCGACCGTTCGGGGCGAACAGCCCAAGGCCAGGGCGATTTCCTTTGAAGTGAAGCCGTTGACCAGATAGCGCGCGATGCGCTTTTCGGTGGCGGTCAGCTGACCCTCCGGCCCGGCTTCGGCCTCAAGCGGGCGATAGGTCCAGATCGCAAGGCGTTGCGGGTCATCGCGGTCAAGCGCGGTGCCGCGGCCCTCCATCCAGACGGCCTGCCCATCCTTGCGGCGCATGAACCGTTCGTCGCGGTACACCTCGGCCACCTGCATCGCCTTGCGCGCGCGCTGGCCGATCACCTCATAATCGGTCTGGCCGGGGTAGAGGATGCGGATCGGCTGGCCCTCCAGCTCTTTCGCAGTCCAGCCGAACACCGCTTCGACCCGCAGGCTGGCGCGCAGGATCACCCGGTCCGACAGGATCAGCGTCGCGTCGGGCGCGTGGCGGAAGGCCAGACGTTCGTGATCGGGTGTGGGCAAGACAGGCCCCTTCTACTTAGCCATCTACGTATTCTTACGGATGGCAGCGCCGGGCGCAATCTTTCAGGATCAGCGGCGCAACAATGGGCCGGTCACCTGCGGCAATCGCTGCACCGCGGGCACCGTTGTACCGGGAGGAGAACAGGAATGAACAAGGTCTATCCAGACGCCGGCGCCGCGCTGGAGGGTGTGCTGAAGGACGGCATGCTGATTGCCTCCGGCGGCTTCGGCCTGTGCGGGATTCCGGAACTGCTGATTGCCGCCATTCGCGACGCGGGGGCGACGGGGTTGACTGTCGCCTCGAACAACGCGGGCGTGGACGGGTTCGGCCTTGGCCAGCTTCTTGAAACCCGGCAGGTGAAGAAGATGATCTCGTCCTATGTCGGCGAGAACGCAGAATTCATGCGGCAGTATCTGGCCGGGGAACTGGAGCTGGAGTTCAACCCGCAAGGCACGCTGGCCGAACGGATGCGGGCGGGTGGCGCGGGCATTCCCGGTTTCTATACCAGGACCGGCGTCGGCACCGTGATCGCCGAGGGCAAGGAACACCACGATTTCGACGGCGAGACCTATATCCTGGAACGCGGGATCGTGGCGGATCTGGCCATCGTGAAAGCCTGGAAAGCTGACCCCTCGGGCAACCTCGTCTTCCGCAAGACCGCGCGGAACTTCAACGTGCCCGCCGCCACTTGCGGGCGCATCTGCGTGGCCGAGGTTGAGGAAATCGTGCCGCTCGGGTCACTGGACCCCGACGGCATCCACCTGCCCGGCATCTATGTCCACCGCATCGTGCAGGGGCGGCATGAGAAGCGGATCGAACAGCGCACCGTGCGCAAGAAGGAGACCGTGTGATGTGGGACCGTAACCAGATTGCCGCGCGGGCTGCGAAAGAGCTGCAGGACGGAACTTACGTCAACCTTGGCATCGGCATTCCGACGCTGGTGGCGAACTACATCCCAAAGGGTGTGCATGTGACGCTGCAATCGGAAAACGGGATGCTGGGCATGGGCCCCTTCCCCTTCGAGGGCGAGGAAGACCCCGACCTGATCAACGCCGGCAAGCAGACGATCACCGAACTGCCGCAGACCGCCTATTTCGATTCTGCCCAATCCTTCGCGATGATCCGCGGCGGCAAGATCGCGATGGCGATCCTTGGCGCGATGGAGGTCAGCGAAAGGGGCGACCTCGCAAACTGGATGATTCCGGGCAAGCTGGTCAAGGGCATGGGCGGGGCGATGGATCTGGTCGCGGGCGTGGGCCGGGTGGTGGTGGTGATGGACCACACCTCGAAGCACGGCGAAAGCAAGGTCCTGCGCGAATGCACCCTGCCCCTGACCGGCAAGGCGGTGGTAGACCGGATCATCACCAACCTTGGCGTCCTCGATGTCGGCCACAAGGGCCTGCATATCGTCGAACTGGCGGATGGGGTGACCGAGGCGGAACTGCGGACCGCGACCGAAGCGACGATTGTCGGGTAAGGAAGGCTCGGCGATGACCGAATTCGACATCCGCCGCGAGCATGGCGCCTCGAAGGGGCGCTATGTCATCCAGAAGGCTGGCGAGGAGGCGGAATTGACCTATTCGGTCACCACGCCGACCCTGATCATCGCCGATCATACCGGTGTTCCGGACAGCTTTCGCGGCACCGGTGCAGGGCTGGCGCTGGTGATGCGGCTGGTGGCGGATGCACGGGCGGAAGGGGTGAAGATCGTGCCGCTCTGCCCGTTCGTCAACGCGACGCGGAAAAAGCACCCCGAATGGGCCGATGTCTTCGTCTGAAGGGATAGCCTGAAGGTCGGCGGATCATCCGCCGGCCGCGACCACCTTGAAGACGCACGGATCCGTCACCAGTTGCGGCGCGCTCAGGCAGAGGCCTTGCGCCACCTGCCAAGCAGCCAGAACCTTCGGTACATAGTCGCGCGTTTCGGCGTAAGGCGGCACGCCGGCATTGGCCCTCACCGCCTGTTCGCCCGCATTATAGGCGGCCAGTACCATCAGCGGGTCATTGTCGAATTCGTTCAGCAACCAGTCCAGATAGGCCACCCCGCCCTTGATGTTCTGGGCGGGATCGGTGGAATCCGTCACCCCGAAGCGCTCGGCCGTGGCCGGGATCAGCTGCATCAGCCCGACCGCTCCGGCGCTGCTCACCGCGTCCGACTGGCCGGCGCTTTCGATGCCGATCACAGCCAGGACCAGCGCCGGCGAGACATCGGTGCCAATGGTGGCGCGCAGGATATCCTTGCCATAGGTCTCGGCCACGTTCTGCAGGTGCTGCATCCGGGGAGCGTTGACCGCCTTGCCATCGGGCCCGTTCGATAGCGTCGCCAGAGCCAGATCGAACCGGCCCGACACATCGGTCACCCCAGGCGGCACGGTATCCCAGAACCAGGCATACGAGGACTGCGGCGCGGGCGAAGGAGAAAGCGGTCCGTCCCGTTCGGCCTTGGGCGCTTCGGGTTCCGGGCTGCGCTTGGGGTAGGGGTTGACCTTGGGCAGCGCCGCAAGATAGCGGGCCTGTTCCTCGGGGTCGATCTGGACGGTGATGCGTTTGCCCGGCAGGCCCTCGCCCACCTTGACACGCTTGAAGCTGGTCTCCTGGGCCGCAGCCGCCAATGGGGCGGTGGCGCAGAGAATCGCTGCGATCAACCTGGGGATATCCCGCATTTGCGGCGCCTGCTCTTTTGTTGCCTTGGCCAGAGAGTCGCAGCTTCGCCCCGTCCGGGCCAGCACTTTCAATGGTGAATCATGGCAATTCCGCCAAAATTGACCGAAAGAGCACGCTTTATTCCAGGATTCTCAAGATTTGGTTAAGATTTCTTTCGTTCATTTTCAATGGGTTAAGTTGAACTAATCGTGCTTTCTGCGTTTGGGCAAAAACTTTCGGGGCTGTCCAAACTGATGCCATGATTGGGGGGGCATATGGAGGCATACCGAACGGCAGCGGCGAAGTTGATAGCCAGTCGACGCGGTTGAGTGAACCTGAGCATCTTTGAAAGGGACAAGACCATGACTAAGTTCTCCGCCTTCCTGAAAGACGAAGCTGGCGCCGTGACCGTTGACTGGGTGGTCCTGACCGCCGCTGTCGTCGGCCTGGGCCTCGTTGTTTTCACCTATATCCAGCCGGCAATCTCGACCCTGGCTTCTGACATCGGCGACGAAGTCGACGCTGCTGGCTCGGCAATGCAAGCTGCCAACTGATCTCTGATCGGATCGAAACGGAATTCAGGCCGCATGCAGATCTGCATGCGGCCTATTCCATTCCCGGCCTCGCCTGAATGGGCAAGGTCGAACACGGCAAGGCTGCTCTTGACCGGATGGCACCGGCCAGCGGGCCCATCTCCTGGCCAGCAGCCGATCTTGGCGGCAAGCAAGGGCTGAAGTTCACCCGATCAGCCATGAATTGTCCGATCTTGGCTAAACTTTCGCCGCAATCGCCCGGCAGGGTTGTATAAGACGGGCGCAAGGCGCCACTGGACGGAGACGCCAAAGATGTGCTGCAAACTCTTTCTCGACGATGAGTCCGGCGCCGTCACGGTAGACTGGGTCGTTCTGACAGCCGGTGTGGTCGTGCTGGCCGTGATCGTGATGCCCCCGATTCAGACGGCGATCGTGGACATGGCGGCCTACATCGGTGAAACGGTGACCGAGTATCGCAAGTTCCTGCAGTAGCCGCAGCACATCCAGTTGCTCCGTTCGGGCGCCCGGCCATTGGCTTGAAGGGGCGCCCTTCTGATATTACAAGTACCTTCGGGCGTCACAGCCTGAGCCGCAGAGCGTAAGGGAAAAGAAAATGAGAGCAGTATTCGGTTTGGTTCTCGTCGTCGGCATGGCCCTTGCGGGCGCGGCTGTCTACATGATCCAGGGTTACATCAAGCAGACTGAAGTCCTGCTTCAGAAAGAGCGGGAGTTCAACGCCAGGGCCGGCAAGCTGGTCGAGGTCTTCGTCTTTGCCAAGGCCCTCAAGTACGGTGACGAACTGACACCGGAAGACGTGCAGTTGATCTATTGGCCAGAGAAGACGCTGCCCGAGACGATCTTCCGCGACCAGGCACTGCTGTTCCCGGAAAACGCTCCGGGTCCGCGCTATATCATCCGCCCGACCGAAGCATACGAGCCGGTTCTGGCCAGCCGCGTGACCGAACCGGGCGAACTTGCAGGGCTCACCGCCAAGCTTGAACCGGGGAAGCGGGCCTTCGCCATCAAGGTCGGCGTTGCCTCGGGCGTGTCAGGTTTCGTCAAGCCGGATGACTTCATCGACATCTACTGGACCGGACAGGTGTCAGACATTGTCGGCGAGGCAACCCGCCTGATCGAAAGCTCGATCCAGATCATCGCCGTCGACAATGCCTTCAATGAGGGTCAGGTCAGCGGCAGCACTGATGCCAGAACGGTGACAGTGGCCGCAACGCCCGAGCAGGTCGCCCGGCTGGCGCAGGCCCAATCCTCGGGCCAGCTTTCGATGTCGCTGGTCGGCGCGGGAGCCCAGGTAGTGACTGAAAGGATTGAGGTAAATACTGATTCCATGCTGGGGATCGTGCGGGAAGAAGCGGTGGTCGAAGCCCCGAAGGAAGTCGAAAAGGTCTGCACGATCAAGTCGCGCAAAGGCGGCGAGGAAATCGAGACGGTCATTCCCTGCCGCGATTGATCAAGCCTGGAAATTTGGGGGGCGCAGCCACTGCATATGGGGCCGCGCTCCTTTCTTATTCCAACCCTTTGCGGTCTGTTGCACTTTACCCACATCAACAATACCTTCCAACCAATTGATTATTGCAAATAAACTGCACCTACTGCATTCTGCCCAGGATAAGGGCATCCAAGACCCTACCGAGGCGTGGTCGAAAGGGCAGATCACATGAACATGAAAAGACTCCTAGTAGCAGGCTATCTTGGTTCGATCCTTGCATCGACGGCACTGACACCGGTTTCGGCCGAAGTCCTGCGTGTCCTGCAAGGTCAGGCCTCTGGCGCATTGAACGTCCCGATGAACCGGGCCGTTGTGGTTGAAAGCGACGTTCCGTTTGCGGAACTGTCGATTGCAAACCCAGGCATTGCCGACATTTCCACTTTGTCGGACCGCTCGATCTACGTTCTTGGCAAAGCTCCCGGGCGCACAACACTCACGCTATTGTCTCCGGACGGTCAACTGATCTCGAACGTCGACGTGAATGTCACGCCCGACATCGCCGAGTTCAAGGAACGTCTTCAGCAGATTCTTCCTGGCGAGAACATCGAGGTTCGCACCGCAAACGACGGCATCGTGCTGTCGGGACAGGTGTCCTCGACCGCCAAGCTGGACCGGGCACTGGATCTGGCCAACCGCTACGCGCCGGATCGGGTGTCGAACCTGATGGTCGTGGGTGGCACACAGCAGGTCATGCTGAAAGTGCGCTTCGCAGAGATGCAGCGTTCGGTCGGCAAAGCGCTTAGCGGCGGGCTGCTGATCGACGCTTCCGGAACGGATGGATCGGTCATCGCTGGCGGCGGCGGGGGTCTTGCCGGGGCCGTCGGTGGCATCGGTGTGGACTTCACGATCGGCGATGTCGGCTTCGAAGTGATGCTGGAAGCGCTGGAATCGAAGGGCATGGTCCGCACACTTGCAGAACCGAACCTTACCGCTCTATCCGGCCAAGAGGCGAAGTTCCTGGCGGGTGGCGAATACCCGCTTCCAGTCGCCCAGGATAACGACACCATCACCATCGAATTCAAACCCTTCGGCGTCGAGTTGAACTTTACGCCCGTGGTGGTCGATGGCGACATCATCAACCTGACCATGAACGCGGCCGTGTCGGCAGTTGACCCGACGCTGACGTATTCCCAGGGCGACCTGACGATACTTGGCTTCAAACGCCGCGAAACCTCGACCACGGTCGAAATGCGCGACGGGCAAAGCTTCGCTATCGCCGGCCTGCTGCAGGACGACTTCACCGACCTCAGCTCGCAAGTGCCGTGGCTGGGTGACGTGCCGATCCTGGGGGCCCTGTTCCGCAGCGCCGACTATCAGCGCAACCAGACCGAACTCGTGATCATCGTAACGCCGCACCTTGTAACCCCGGTTTCCGGCGAAGCCCTGGCGCTGCCGACCGATCGGATACGGATCCCGACGGAACGCGAGCTCTTTCTTTACGGCGATGTTGCCAAAAACCCAGGCGGTGCAGTCGGCGAAGTCGCCCGGCAGGACTTCAGCACCTCCTATGGCTATGTGATGGAGTGAGACGATGATCGGTATGCTTACAAAGCTGCTCGCCGCTTCGGCCCTCCTGACCTTGGGCGCGTGCGGCGAAACTTCGACCAGCTGGGACAAAGAGCTGGGTTCCGAAGTGGACAAGGGCCAGTTCGGCAACGCCACGATGAACAATACCCTGATCCAGACGGGTCAGATCGAATACACCGTGGCCCTCGCCGAACGTTTCTCGGCCGAGGTTCCCGACACGATCAACTTCGAGTTCAACAGCGCCGAACTTTCCGAAGAGGCGCGGGTGATCCTGAAGAAGCAGGCGGATTTCATCCGTAAGTTCCCGGAAGTGCGGTTCCGCGTCTTCGGCCATACAGACCTCGTCGGGTCGGTCGGATACAACCAGCGGCTTGGCTTGCGCCGGGCGCAAGCTGCGGTCGCCTATCTGTCCACTCTCGGCGTGTCGACGTCGCGGCTGGAGGCGGTGGTATCCTATGGCAAGACCCGCCCGATCATCCAGACCAACGAGCCGGAAGTACGCAACCGCCGCACGGTGACCGAGGTTTCGGGCTTCGTTGACTCGCATCCTCTGGTGCTGAACGGCAAGTATGCCGCGATCATCTGGCGCGAATATGTTGCCAGCGCGGTCCCGGCGCCCACCATTGCCGAAGTGCAACTTGAGGGCGGCAGCGACTGATCTGGCCGAAAATAATCCCAAGAGGCCGGGCCCGCTGCCCGGCCTTTTCGTTTCCAGTTCGGTGATAATCCTAGAATCAAGCAGTTTTAGCCCAAATATCGCCACCATTCCTGACCAAGGTCGACATCGTCGGAGAAGTTTGGAGCTTGCCGTCTCAAGGGGATTGAACCTGGCGTTACTTGCCACAATCCTTTGACAGTTCAGACACTTACGCTCCCACACTGAAAGGACGCGACGCGAGATGACGAGCAAAGCCATGGTACAAAGTGACCCCGCGCCAATTCTGGCCTGCACGATCTCACGCGATGTGCAGCGATTCGATCTGCTGATCGACGATATGGAACAGGAACTTGGCGAGGCATGGGGCGACCTTAACTTCGAGGATGCCCTGGTCTTCCTGAAGCAGCCTGACAGCTCGGGCATGCAGTTCGTCGCCATCGCCGTCGACAGCGAGGACGAGAGCGAACTGACGAAGATGAACGAAGTGATCAAGGCGGCAAAAGCCAAGAAGATCAAGGTTCTGCTCATCGCCAATCAGGTCAGCCCGTCGGTTTTGCACCAGATGCTGAAGCTGGGGGCCGATGACTTCGTACCCTACCCGCTGCCCGAAGGCGCGTTGCACGAATCCATCGAACGCCTGCGCAAGCCCAGCCCGGTCATGCCGGAAGGCTATGACCCGGCGACCGGAATCTTCTCGGGAACTCCGAAGCCAAAGGGCGATCGCAACGGCGTCATCCTGCCGGTGCATGGCATGGCGGGCGGCGTGGGAGCTTCGACCTTCGCGGCCAACCTGGCCTGGGAATTGTGCAACATTCCCGGCTCTGAAGGCACCCGAATCTGCATCCTGGATCTGGACCTGCAGTTCGGGTCGATTGCCACCTATCTGGACCTGCCGCGCAAGGAAGCCGTGCTGGAGGTCCTGAGCGACACCGCCGGTCTGGACAGCGACAGCCTGATCAAGTCGATGCTGACCTTCAACGACAAGCTGTATGTCCTGACCGCTCCGTCCGACATGCTGCCGCTGGAAATGATCACCCCGGACGACGTGGGCCGAATCCTGGACATGGCGCAAGCGAATTTCGATTTCGTGATCGTCGACATGCCCTCGGCCGTGGTTGCCTGGACCGAGGCGGTGCTGGCCCGGGCGCATGTCTACTTTGCCCTGCTGGAGCTGGACCTGCGGTCGGCGCAGAACATCCTGCGCTTCATCCGCGCCCTCAAGGCCGAGGCGCTGCCGCATGAAAAGGTGCGCTACGTGCTGAACCGCGCGCCCAAGTTCACTGACCTCTCGGCAAAGGCCCGGGTCAAGCGCATGGCGGAAAGCCTTGATATCGACATCGAGGTGCAACTGCCGGATGGCGGCGAACAGGTAACCCAGGCCAACGACCACGGCCTGCCGATTGCCGAGAACGCCCCGAAGAACCCGCTGCGCAAGGAACTGCAAAAGCTTGCCAAGTCCTTGTACGATTTGAGTAAATCTTCCGAAGTCGCCAGAACGTGACGCTATCAGGGGTGTGAACCGTGTTTACTCGCTTCTCAAAGACCACGCCGCCCGGACGCGCAGGCGCCCCCGCACCTTTGCCAGCCGCCGCAGTCGAGAAACCCGGCCATTCCGCACGGATGGCGCCCCCTGTCGCACAGAAATCCCCTGCCGAAGCCCTGGCCGCGGACCGCGAGAAGAAGCGCAAGGAACGCCTGACCGAGCTTAAGGTCGAGATTCACAAGCGGCTTTTGGAAGATCTCAACCTGTCGGCGCTGGAATCGGCGACCGAACAGAACCTGCGTCAGGAAATCACGTCGCTGGCCTCGGAAGCTCTGGACGAGATGTCGGTCGCCCTGAACAAGGAAGACCGCCTTGCGCTGACCCAGGAGCTTTACGACGAGGTGATGGGCCTTGGCCCTCTTGAGCCGCTGCTGAAGGACGAGACGATCAACGATATTCTGGTGAACGGCCCCAAGCGCATCTTCGTGGAACGCGCGGGCAAGCTGGAACTGTCCGACGTCACTTTCCGCGATGAACGCCACCTGTTGCGCATCATCGACAAGATCGTGTCCGCCGTAGGCCGCCGGGTCGATGAATCCAACCCCTATTGCGACGCCCGTTTGCAGGATGGCAGCCGTTTCAACTGCATGATCCCGCCGATCGCGGTCGACGGCTCGCTGGTCTCGATCCGGAAATTCAAGAAGGACAAGCTGCGGATCGACGATCTGGTCCGCTTCGGCGCCTTCACCGACGAGATGGCCGCCTATCTGCAGGCCGCCGTCAGCTGTCGGCTGAACATCGTCGTCTCGGGCGGTACCGGTTCGGGCAAGACCACGACGCTGAACGCGCTGTCTTCGTTCATCGACAACCACGAACGTGTGCTGACGATCGAAGATACCGCCGAACTCCAGCTTCAGCAGGTTCATGTGGGCCGGATGGAAAGCCGCCCGGCCAACGTCGAAGGCAAGGGCGCGGTCTCGCAGCGCGATTGCCTGCGCAACGCGCTGCGGATGCGTCCTGACCGCATCATCGTGGGGGAAACCCGGGGTGAGGAGGTCATCGACATGCTGCAGGCGATGAACACCGGTCACGACGGGTCGATGACCACGATCCACGCCAACAACCCGCGCGACGCGATCAGCCGTCTGGAAAACATGGTGGCGATGGCCGGGATCGAGATGCCGCTGAAGGCTGTCCGCAGCCAGATCGCCAGCGCCGTCAACCTGATGGTGCAGGCCAGCCGCCTGCAGGACGGGACGCGCCGCATGACCTCGATCACCGAAATCACCGGGATGGAAGGCGAAGTCATCTCGATGCAGGAAGTCTTCCGTTTCGAGCGTCTTGGGATCGAGCCGTCGGGTCGGATCATCGGCCGCTTCAATGCCACGGGGATCCGGTCATCCTTCTCGGATCGGTTCCGCCAGTGGGGCTATGACCTGCCCGCCTCGATCTACGAACCGATCGTCTGAGGCCCGACATGGAAATCAGTGCCGCACCCCTGATCTACATCCTGATCTTCGTCGCCGTCGTGGTGATCGTCGAGGGCATCTACCTCACGGTCTTCGGCAAGTCGATCAGCCTGAACAACCGTCTCAGCCGGCGCTTGACGCTGCTGGAAAAGAACGCGAACCGCGAACAGGTTCTGGAACAGCTCCGCAAAGAGATGAACCAGCACCTGAATTCGAAGAACATCCCGCTTTACTCTGTCTTCGCCAAGAAGGCCCAGCGGGCAAACATCGCCTTTTCGCCGAAGGCCCTGATCGGGGTCATGGGGATCGTGGCGGTCTTCGCGTTCCTGATGCTGACCGTGATGACCGGCGCGGATATCTCGGTCCGGATCCTGCTTGCCATTGGCATGGGGATCGGCGGGGTCTATCACTGGGTTAACCGGAAGGCCAAGAAGCGGATGTCGCTTCTGGAAGAGCAACTGCCTGATTCAATTGAGCTTATGGTCCGGTCACTGCGGGTCGGCCATCCGTTTTCCACGGCAATCGGCATCGTGGCCAAGGAAATACCTGATCCGCTGGGATCGGAATTCGGCGTCATCGCGGACGAGGCAGCCTATGGCCGTGACGTGACGGAATCGCTCAAGGCCTTTGCCGAACGGATGGACAGCCAGGATTTGCGCTTTCTTGCGGTTGCGGTCTCGATCCAGCAGCAATCCGGAGGCAACCTGGCCGAGATCCTGGACGGCCTGTCCAAGGTGATCCGGGCCCGGTTCAAGCTGTTCCGCCGCGTGGCCGCCATCACCGCCGAGGCGAAGTGGTCCGGCATGTTCCTGTCCGGCTTCCCGATCGCGGCGTTGCTTATGATCCAGGTGATCAAGCCCGACTACTATGACGGCGTCAAAGAAACGCCCGCCTTCATCCCGGCGGCGCTTTTCGTGATCGTGTTCCTGATCATCAACATCATCTTCATGAAGGTGATGACCAACATCAAGGTGTGAGGCGACCATGAACCCGTTTTCCAGCATCAACACCCTGCTGACCGACTACCTGGGCCCCTTGGGCCCGCTCATGGCGGTCGGCATTCTTGGGCTTCTGCTGATCCTAATCGCCCTTCCCACGGTGATGAAGCGTCAGCGTGACCGCTTTCTTGAACTGAAGGAGCTCCAGCCCGACGCGGGTTCCGGCGACAAGAAACGGGCGCTGCGGCGGACAGACAAGGTCGACAAGCTGGAGCGCTTTGCGCAGTTCCTTGAACCGCAGAAGAAAGACGAACTTTCGGCCGCAAAGCTGAAGATGCTGCGCGCGGGCTACACCTCGAAGAACGCCGTGCGCATGTTCCACGCGATGCAGTTCCTGCTTGGCATCATGTTCCTTGTCTTGGGTCTGATCTATGCGCTGATCAAGTCGATCAACGGCGAACTGACCACCAGTTCCATGCTGATGTATGCGCTGCTGCCGTGTGCCGTCGGCTATTACATTCCGCGCTACTGGGTGGATAAGCGCGTCGAAAAGCGCAAGACCGAGATCATCGAGGGCTTCCCGGACGCGCTTGACATGATGCTGGTCTGCGTCGAGGCCGGGCAATCGCTTGACCAGTCGATCATCCGTGTCGGCAGGGAAAGTCGCATCGGCTATCCCTCTTTGGCTGATGAATTCGACATGATCGCGCAGGAAGTGAAGGCCGGCAAGGAGCGGATCTCGGTTCTGAAAGACATGGCGGAACGGGTCGGCGTGCCGGACGTGGCATCCTTCGTGACCACATTGGTCCAATCGGCGACCTTCGGCACCTCGGTCGCGGACGCCTTGCGTGTCTATTCCGCCGATATGCGCGACAAACGCATCATGCGGGCGGAAGAAAAGGCAAACATGTTGCCTACGAAACTGACCCTTGGCACTATGCTGTTCACAGTGCCGCCACTGTTGATCATTCTGATCGGCCCGTCTGTCTATGGCATCGCAACGATGCTGGGGAACATGCGGCCCGGGGGCTGACGACGGCAGACAAGGGTTGATGTGCGTTTCAAGGTTTTTTCGCTTCTTGCTCTGGCAGTTGCTCTTGCAGCCTGCACCCCGACCGGCGGCGTTTCCCGGGATGCCCCGTATGGCATCGATGCGCGCGGGCAGGCGGTTGACCCCCTGATCGTTGGCCATCGCCTGATGGAGGCGGGGGAATATGAACTCGCGCTAAAGGCCTATTACCGCGCCGCCGCGACCGACGGAGTGAGCGTTGACACGCTGTCGGCGATCGGTTCGGCCAATCTGGCGCTGGGTCGTCTGGGTCAGGCCGAAAAGATCCTGCGCCGCGCGACAGAAGAAGACCCGACCTTTGTTCCCGCCCTCAACAACCTTGGCGTCGCCTTGATGGAAAGCGGCAAGATCGGCGAGGCGCGTGTCATTTTCCAGCAGGCTTTTGCGCAGGATAGTGGCCAAACGGACTCGATCCGCGAAAATCTGAAGCTCGCTATCGCCGCAACCGAGGCGAGTGTGTATGATCCTACCCAAGAAAAGGGCGAGTTCCGCCTCGTGCGGCGTGAGAAGGGCAAGTATGTCCTCCTGACGCAGCTTTGAGGAACGGGCTCCGAGCAGTCTGAAATCGGGCAGTCTAGAAAAAAGGACGCGAAAGATGCGCCATCCTGGTCTTGTTGTGCTGAGCCTTGGCAGCACGGTTCTGTTGTCGGCCTGTCAGATGAATTCCGACGCACAGGTCGAACGCGCTCTCAAGGACATCAATGTCATTGACGAGTCGAACCTCAACGATGTGATGCTGACCGTTGCCGATCCGGGCGAGGCGGTGAACTATTTCACGAAAGCCCTGCAGGAGAATCCCGATCGCATCGACCTGATGCGCGGTCTGGCCAAGTCCCTGATCCGGGCCCAGAAACCCACCGAAGCCGCCGATATCTGGAGGCAGACCATCAATCACCCGGAAGGCACGCTGGAAGACCGCGTGATGCTGGCGGATGCGCTGATCCGGTCGAACCAGTGGGACGCGGCCAAGGCCGAACTGAACCAGATCCCGCCTACGCATGAAACCTTTGACCGCTACCGGCTTGAGGCGATGGTCGCCGATTCTGACAAGAACTGGAAGAAGGCCGACAGCTTCTATGAAATCGCGGCCGGGCTGACCACGAAACCCGCAAGCGTGATGAACAACTGGGGCTTCTCCAAGCTGACGCGCGGTGAGCCTGCGGCGGCGGAAAAGCTGTTTATCGAGGCGCTGACCTACGATCCCTCGATGTTCACCGCGAAGAACAACCTGGTCCTGGCCCGGGCTGCCCAGCGCAAGTATGACCTGCCCGTGGTGCGAATGACGCAGATCGAGCGGGCGGAGCTGCTGTATTCCATGGCACTTGCCGCGATCAAGCAGGGCGATGTCGCCGTGGGCCGCGGGCTGCTTCAGGAAGCCATCGAAACCCATCCCAAGTTTTTCGAGGCCGCCTCGCGCAGCCTTGAGGCAATTGATGCGAATGTGCAGCTCTGATGATCACGTCCAATGGCGCCCTGATACTTCTTGTCCCTGTCCTGCCGATAGCGATCTGGGCGGCCGTCAGCGACATGAAGCGGATGAAGATCCCGAACAACGCCGTTCTGGCACTTGCCGCCGTCTGGCCCGCGCTTGGCTGGCTGGCGGTGGCAACCTGGACCGCATGGTTCTGGGGCTTTGCCCTGATGGCGATCGTTCTGGTCGCAGGCTATCTGCTGTACACGACCGGCACTTTTGGCGCCGGCGATGCGAAATATGCCGCAGCCATGGCACCGATCTTTGTCGGCACTGATGTGGGCCCTCTGATGCTGCTGCTTGCAGCCTGCCTGATCGGGGCGCTGGTCACCCACCGGGTGATGCGGGCGATACCGGCGGTCCGCCGCATGACGCCGGACTGGCAAAGCTGGACGGAACGGCGCTATTTTCCTTTGGGGTTTGCATTGTCCGGGATCGTCGTGATCTATCTTGTTGCCGCCATCTGGCCTCAAGTCTGACACAAGTCGCGTTTACGACTCAAATCAAAGCGCTTTGCTGCGATTGTCCACGGAGCTTGTCGAATGAACGCTGAAGCCCCGGTGTCGGGCGTACAACCGCCGCCCTCGCCCCGTTCACTTGCCGATACCGGCCTGTCCATCGTCATGATGCGCGACATCCTTTTGAAGTCGATGTTCCGCACCAACCAGGATCAGGTCAGCGCCCTCTCCAAGGTGATCTCGCTTCCGGTGCCGCTGACGCAGGAGCTCGTCGATCTGGCCCGGACCCAGAAGCTGGTCACCGCCACCGGCACGATGCACGCGACTGCGGGCAACGAGATGGGCTATGAGTTGACCGACGCCGGAAAGGCGCGGGCGCTCGATGCGCTCAGCCAGTCGGAATATTACGGCGCGATGCCAGTGCCGCTGGACCAGTATCAGGTCCAGATCAAACGGCAGTCGGTTCGCGACATCCGGCTGAACAAGGACCAGCTTCTGTCCGGCATGGGCCACCTGATCCTGCCGCCCGACCTGATCGACAACCTTGGCCCGGCGGTAACCTCAGGCCGGTCGATCCTGCTTTACGGCCCGCCCGGCAACGGCAAATCCTCGATCAGCCACGGCATCCGGGCCGCCCTTGGCGACAAGGTCTATGTCCCGCGCGCCATCGAATACTCCGGCCAGATCATCACGGTCTATGACCCGATCGTGCACTCGGCCGCCGAAGCGGCGGTGGACGATCCGAACAGCTTGCGCCGCACCTCGAACAAGTTCGACAATCGCTATGTCTACTGTGAGCGTCCTTCGGTCATCACCGGCGGTGAATTGTCGCTTGAAATGCTCGACCTGAACTACAACCCCACTGCGCGAACCTATCAGGCCCCGCTGCAGTTGAAGGCCACCGGCGGCATCTTCATCATCGACGACCTTGGCCGCCAGCAAGAACCGCCGCAGAAGATCGTCAACCGCTGGATCGTGCCGCTGGAAGAAAGCCGCGACATTCTGGCCCTGCAATCGGGCGAAAAGTTCACCGTGCCATTCGACACGCTGGTCATCTTCTCGACCAACTTCCACCCGAACCAGATCTTCGACGGCGCCGCACTTCGCCGTATCTTCTTCAAGATCAAGATCGACGGCCCAAGCCAGGAGAACTTCCTGAAGATCTTCGCCATGGTGGCGCGGAAGAAGAAGATTCCGCTTGATGAGACCGCGCTGATGCACCTGATGAAGGTCAAGTTCCCGACGATCGAGAACGTCTACGCGAACTACATGCCGGTCTTCCTGATCGACCAGATGATCGCGGTCTGCGACTTCGAGAACATCCCCTACCAGATGACGCCCGAATTGATCGACCGCGCCTGGGGCAACATGTTCGTCCGCCAGGAAGAAATCGCGCACTGAGGGAGGCGCAAAACTTTTCGAAAAGTTTTGCAAATTCCTTGCAAGGAATTTGGGGCGTCACGCGAAGATCGTGACGCCCTTTTCCGTCACAATGGCATTCAGCCGCTGGTCAGTCGCGTCAGTCGGCACTTTCGCCACCTCCTGCGCCGCGAAGGCAAAGCCCACCGCAAGCACTGGCCCCCTCGCCCGCAACCCTTCCAGCGTGCGGTCGTAGAATCCGCCGCCATAGCCGAGCCGGAACCCCCGCGCATCAAAAGCCAGAAGCGGCACGATCAGAACCTCCGGTTCGACCCAGGCCCCCTCCTCCGGGATCAACGCCTTGAACGCGCCTTCGACCAGCTTCACACCGGGCGTCCATTCCCGGAACCGCAGCGGCTGGCCCTTGCCGATGATCACAGGCACCCCGACCGGCCCCTGATGCGCCGCCATCGCTGGCAAGGGGTCGATCTCGGTCCGCATCGGCATATAGCCGGACAGGACCTTGCCCCCCTGCCCCGCCAGATAATCCGCCAATATCTCGGCCGCCTGTCCCTGCCCCGCCGCAAATGCCACCTTGCGCGCCGCAAAGGCGGCTTCGCGAGCCAAGGCCTTGATGTCGCTCATAGCAGCACCAAAGCGGCGAGGCCAAGGAACACGAAGAACCCGACCACATCCGTTACCGTTGTCACGAACGTCCCCGAGGCGAGCGCGGGATCCACCCCGGCCCGCTCCATCATCACCGGCACCAGAATGCCCGCCATCCCCGCCACCACCAGATTGATCACCATCGCCGCCGCGATCACAAGGCCCAGCGTCGGGTCGCCGAACCAGACCCAGCTGACCAACCCCATCACCACCGCGAAGAACACCCCGTTCAACAACCCCACGACCGTTTCACGCCGGATGACCCGGGCCACGTTTGCCCCGGTCAGATCGCGCGTCGCCAGCGCCCGCACCGCAACCGTCAGCGACTGCGTCGCCGCGTTCCCCCCCATCGAGGCGACAATCGGCATCAGCACCGCCAGCGCCACAAGTCGGGTGATCGCTTCCTCGAACTGGGAAATCACCATGCTGGCAAGAATCGCCGTCAAAAGGTTCACGAACAGCCAAGGCAGACGCTGCCGCGTCGTCTCCAGCACCCGGTCGGAAATCGAGCTTTCGTCGCCGACACCGGCCAGACGCAGCATGTCTTCCTGGTGTTCCTCGTCCAGCACGTTCATCGCATCGTCGATGGTGATCACACCGACCAGGCGCCCGCCTTCATCGACCACCGGGCAGGAAATCAGGTGATAATGGTTGAACAGATAGGCCACGTCGGCCTCTGGCTCTGTCGCCTCCACGGTGCGGAAACTGTCCTCGGCGATGGTGCTTAGCGCCACGTCGCGTGGCGATGACAGGACCCGCCCCAAGGTGACATAGGCCTGCGGCTGCATCCGGGGATCGACAAGGATCACATGGTAGAACTGGTCCGGCAAATGGTCGGCACCGCGCAGGAAATCGATGGCCTCACCCACCGTCCAGTGTTCCGGCGCAACGACGACCTCGCGCTGCATCAGGCGACCGGCGGAGTATTCCGGATAGGCCATCGCCTGTTCAACGGCGAAGCGGTCGGCATCTTCCAGCGCGCCAAGGATCAGCAATTGTTGCGGCTGATCGAGGTCTTCCAGGATGTCGACGACATCGTCGGTTTCCAGATCCCGCACCGCCTCGGCCAGCACTTCTGGCGACAGGCCTTCGATCACCTCTTCCCGGATCGCGTCCGAGATTTCGGACAGGATGTCCCCGTCAATCTCATGCGACCACAGCGCCAGCAGCGCCCGCCGGTCAGCTCCGCCGATCTGTTCCAGAAGGTCGGCGATGTCGGCAGCGTGCAGCGGCTCCAGCAGCGCTTCAAGGCCAGCGCTATCCTCTGCCTCGACGGCCTGCAGCACCGCGTCAATACGGTCCTGATCCAGCACTTCGTCGTCCGGTTCCGCCAGATCTTCCGCCATGGTGCCTCCGTGCCGATTACCTGAACCTTATCGAAAGCTCTTTCAAGGAAACAGGGGCCAGAGGCAAATTTACCCTTCCTTTGAAAAGCCGTAGGCTGCACCGGCAAGAACAGGGGCGACGCAATGACCGATCTACTTCTAGGGCAGGTGATCCGCTTCCAGGGTGACCCCTTTGATACGCTTGATGCAGCGCGCACCCTGTCGCAGGGCGCCGTTCTGGTCGAAGACGGCCGGATAGTCGCCGTGGGCGAAGCCGCCACCTTGCGTGCCATGGTCCCTGCGGCAAAGGTGCATGACTATGGCCGCGCGCTGATCTCGGCGGGGTTCATCGACGCGCATGTCCACTATCCACAGACCGCGATCATCGCCTCCTGGGGCAAGCAGTTGATCGACTGGCTGAACACCTACACCTTCCCCGAGGAGATGCGTTTTGCCGACCGCGCCTATGCCGATGAAATCGCAGGGCGATACCTTGACCTTGTGCTGGCGCGGGGGACGACGACGGTCTGCAGTTATGCCACCATCCACCCTGAAAGCGTGGATGCCATCTTCAACGCGGCCCGGTCGCGGGGGATGCGGGTTTTTGCCGGCAAGACCTGCATGGACCGCAACGCCCCCGAAGGTCTGCGGGATACCGCTCAATCGGCCTATGACGATTCAAAGCACCTGCTGGAGGCATGGCACGGGGTAGACCGGCTCTCGTATGTCATCACCCCCCGGTTTTCGCCGACCTCGACGCCGGAACAGCTTGCGGCGCTTGGTGCCCTCTGGCGGGAATACCCGGATTGCCTGATGCAGACCCACCTATCGGAACAGCTGGACGAAATCGCCTGGGTCAAGGACCTGTTCCCCCAGTCCCGCGACTATCTCGACACCTATGAGGCGCAGGGCCTGCTGGGGGAAGGCGCGGTTTACGGCCACGCGATCCACCTGACCGACCGGGAAAGATCCCGCCTGATCGAGGCCGGGGCCAGCCTTGTGCATTGCCCGACCTCGAACACTTTTATCGGCTCGGGCCTTTTCGACATGGGGCTGGCACGGTCCCTTCGGGTCGGGCTGGCGACCGACACCGGCGGTGGGTCATCGTTTTCGATGCTGCGCACCATGGCGGCGGCCTATGAGGTGGCGCAACTGCGCGGCCAGTCGCTGCACCCGTCGCAGCTTTGGTGGCTGGCGACGCAAGGTTCGGCCCGGGCGCTGCGCTGCGAAGACAAGATCGGCAACATCGCACCGGGGATGGAGGCGGATCTTGTGGTGATCGACCTCGCCTCGACTCCGGCCATCGCACAGGCGGCGGCGCGGGCCGATGATCTTTGGCAAGCCTTGTTCCCGACGATCATGATGGGCGACGACCGTGCCGTGGCGCAGGTCTGGATCGGCGGCAAACCCCTGCCGCCCACGACCTGAGCAAGGTATCGCCCAAGGCGACCCTGCCCGCCAGACAGTTTGGCGCCGTGGCGGCAGAGCGGCGACGCGAATGGCAGCGGCGGTCGGAAAGGGCGGATCAACCCGTCGGGAAACCTCTGACGGTCGGTCTTAACCCATATATTTCCACTAGTTACAATGATGTCCCTGCCCTGGACATCACTCGGCCAGTTCCCACCCATCCGGGTAGAAATCATGCTTCAACGCGATCGAGGTCGCGATCCTTTCGTGATGCCAGATATCCTCGGGCGTAACCGGGATCGGCCCGATCGAGGCGATCAGCGTCTCTCCGTCCTTGGCCCGCCGGGTCTGGAACCCCTCCAGCCGCAGAGCCCGTTCCAGGGCGGGCCAGCTGGCATCAAGCTCTTCGATGAAGAAGGCATACTCGACCACGGCTGTCTTGGGCAGGCTGACCCCCTTTGACTGCTTGAACGTATCATAGGTGTCGCGACGCTGGGTTTCGAAGTTGTGGTCCATCGGGGGTCTCCTTGGCCGCCGTTCTACCCCAAGCCCCGCCGCCCCGCTAGGTCCGGGTGCAGTAGCCCCGGTCAAAGGCGGCGCTGAAGGTCCAGTCGCTTGCGTTCAGTTCTTCGGACGCAACCGGCTGCAGCTGGCGTTCCTGGCCGTTGTCGATAGTGACCATGTTCCAAAGATCCACGTCACACTCATAGATCTCAGGCTCGCCGCCCGGATTGTAAGATCTGGACAGATGGTAATAGCCGACCACGGTATACTGGTTGTCGAGGTACTGGATCTGCACCACCGACCGCCCCTCGGCCTCCTCATTGGCGAATTCAGTCACCACTTGCAGGACGCTGCCGTTGCCAGTCTCAAGCACCTCAAGCGCCTGCCGTGTCGCGGAGGCGCCAAGCGCGATCTGGTCGTTGTCGAACTCCGGGTCGCCAGAGGCATCGGGCACGCCATCCGTGCGACCGCCCCAGATCGTCAGGCGGGCCTTGTCTTCGTTCTGGCTCAGCTGCGCGCGAAAGTAGAACCCCTGGTTCGAGGCGCCCGCCCAGTTGCCGGTGGCTTCGGACAGCAGCGTCTGTCCAAAGGCGGGAAGGGTCAGGGCAAGGGTCAGGCTCAGGGCAGTCAGGCTCGGGGCGGTCAGGCGGCGCATCGGCGGCTCCATTTGCAGGTTTGACCCGACCATGGCGTCAAATCTGCGGGTGCGAAAGGGCCGGAATTCCGGACGCCTAACCGGCCAGCTTGCGGGCCAGCCGGTTCTGCCGTTCGATCAGAGAGGCCATGTCCAGCGTCACCATCTGCCCGTCGCGCACCACCTCGCGCCCCTCGACGATCAGGGACTGCACCCGGGTCGGGCCGCACAGGACAAGGGCGGCGACCGGGTCCCAGTTGCCCGCAGCCTCGACCCCCGAGAGGTCCCAGATCGCAAGGTCCGCGCGCTTGCCGGGTTCGATCGACCCAAGGTCATCCCGCCCCAGCACCCGCGCACCGCCCAAGGTGGCAATCTCCAGCACCTCGCGGGCGGACATGGCATCGGCCCCGTTCACCACACGCTGCAACAGCATCGCCATCCTCGCCTCGGCGATCAGGTTTCCGGCATCGTTCGAGGCCGAGCCATCGACGCCAAGACCAACATTAACCCCGGCATCCCGCATCGCGCGGACCGGCGCGATACCCGACCCGAGTCTACAATTCGAACATGGACAATGGGCAACCCCGGTCTGGCTCCGGGCGAAAAGTTCAATTTCCGAACTATCGAGCTTCACGCAATGCGCATGCCAGACATCCTGGCCGGTCCAGCCAAGGTCTTCGGCATATTGCCCGGGACGACAGCCGAAATGGGCAAGGGAATAGGCGATATCCTCGTCATTCTCGGCCAGGTGGGTGTGCAGCATCACGCCCTTGTCGCGCGCCAGAAGCGCAGAATCGCGCATGAGATCCCGACTGACCGAGAAAGGCGAACAGGGCGCCAGCCCCACCCGGACCATGGCGCCGGGGCGCGGGTCATGGAACCGGTCCACCACGCGGATCATGTCTTCAAGGATCACGGGTTCGCGTTCGACCAGGGCGTCGGGGGGCAGACCGCCGGCGCTTTCGCCGATGCTCATCGCGCCCCGGGTTGGGTGGAAGCGCAGGCCAACCTCGGTTGCGGCGGCGATGGTGTCATCCAGCCGCGCGCCATTCAGGTAAAGGTACAGGTGGTCCGAAGTAAGTGTGCAGCCCGACAGCGCCAGTTCGGCAAGCCCGACCTGGGCCGAGGTGAACATCTCTTCCGGGCCAAAGCGCGACCAGATCGGGTACAGCGTGTTCAACCAGCCAAAGAGCAGCGCGTCCTGCCCGCCCGGCACGGCCCGGGTCAGGGTCTGGCTGAGATGGTGGTGCGTGTTGACAAGACCCGGGGTAACGACTGCGCCCCGCGCCTCGATCACTGTCGCGCCCTGGGCGAGAAGGCCCTGCCCGACGCCGAAGATAACGCCATCCCGGATCAAGATGTCGGCCCCGGCCAGTTCGGCCCGGGCTTTGTTCATCGTCACGACGACTTCAGCGTTGCGGATCAGAAGGTCAGGCATCGGTGCTCCTTTCGGGCACCCTTCGGTTTTCGGAAAAACCAAAGCCCACCGTCAGAAGGGAGAAGGACACGGTCGACCCGCTCAGCATAACGTAGGAGCAAGGGACACGACAAGAGCGTGGATGCCTGCAGGCGCGCAAATTGATGGTTCAACGCACTTCAGGACAATCGGTTCAGTGATCTGCCGCAAAATCAAGGGCCTGCTCGCCGCGGCCTTGCAAGAATCGCAAATCCGGACGCTTGGTCAGCGGTTCAGCAGCGCCAGCGCTTCGGCATGAACGACGCTGTTTGCGGCAGCAAGGATCTGGCCGCCGCCATGCGCCGGGCGGCCTTGCCAATCGGTCACGATGCCACCTGCGGCTTCGATCACCGCAATCGGGGCCTGCACGTCGTAGGCCTGAAGCCCCGCCTCGATCACGAGATCGATCTGCCCGGCGGCGATCAGGGCATAGGCATAGCAGTCGGTGCCGTAGCGGACCAGTTTGGCCCCACTGGCTACGCGGCGGAACGCGGCGCCTTCCTCGGGCGTGCCGACTTCCGGGAAGGTGGAAAAGAGGATCGATTGCGACAGCGGGCGCGGGCTGCGGGCGCTCAGGGCAAGTTCGCCCATGGGACCCTTCATCTGCGCGCGACCGAGTCCGCCTTCGAAGCGTTCGCCGATATAGGGTTGGTCGATGATCCCGAAAAGCGGGCCTTCCGCGTCGCGGACCGAAATCAGCACACCCCAGGTCGGGGTGCCAGACAGATAGCCGCGCGTGCCGTCGATCGGATCAAGCACCCAGGTCAGGCCCGAGGTGCCGTCGTGGAAACCGAATTCTTCACCCAGAATCCCGTCATCCGGGCGGCGGCGGGCCAGCACCACGCGCATGCGTTCTTCGGACAGGCGATCAGCCGCTGTGACGGGGTCAAAGCGCTGGCTTTCCTTGGTGTCAGCTGCAAGGTCACGACTGCGAAACCACGTCAGTGTCGCTCCCCGCGCCACATCCGCCAGTTCATGCGCAGTCGAAATCAGGTCTGACGCCAGCGCTACGGATACCCGCATTCCCGAACCCTCTCCTGCCTTGTCAGGCAAGAAGGCCTGCCCTGCGGGCGCTAAAGGCTCGCAGGGACAAGGTCAAGGTCGAGTTCAGGCGACTTCGGACAGAACCCGGGCCAGATCGAACAGACGGCGGCGCTGTGCTTCCGGGATGGCGTAGTAGGAGCGCACCAGTTCCAGTGCTTCCTTGTCGGCCATCATATCGCCCTGCGCCTGGGCTGCCGCGGCCTGCCCGTCGGCAAGGCCCTCGAAGAAGAACGAGATGGTGACGCCCAGTGCATCCGCGACATCCCAAAGACGCGAAGCGCTGACACGGTTCATGCCGGTCTCATATTTCTGGATTTGCTGGAACTTGATTCCAACCTTGTCTGCAAGCTGCTGCTGCGTCATGCCCACCATCCAGCGGCGATGGCGGATGCGTTTGCCGACGTGTGCGTCTACGGGATGCTTCATTCTTCACTCCAACTACAGTATTCAGTCCCCTCATAGATTTGTAAGCAAGTTCCGTGCCAGTACCGGCGAGTCCAGAACTTCTCCCAAAAAAAGACTTCCGGGGTCGAAAACCTATCCTTTTATACAGGGTGAATTATACAATCGCTCAAAACACGGTGCGGTTGTTCGCTTGAGCATCCTTTACGGGCTCAGCGGCCAAATTGCTCGCCTTCTGGGAGAGTCCCAAGATGCAATGCATAATGCAACTCCCAGGGCATCTTGTTGCATTTTGCAAAGATACAGTCCTTTAGAAGACCGCATATTGTGCACTACTCGGAAAAAAAGGTAGCAAAAGTGGGTTGCGGAACCGCCGAAACGGGAGTGTGACATGCAGGTTTGGGAAGTCGTGTCCCTGGGAAGCCAACCGAAACACAACCGCTGGGAAAGGCCTTTACCTGGCAAAGGCGAAGCACGGGTGCGGGTGGTGGCTGCCGGGCTGAACTTCGCCGACCTTCTGATGATTGAAGGGAAATACCAGGTCCGTCCGCCCTTGCCGTTCGTGCCGGGAATGGAGTTCTCCGGCGTGGTCGAGGCCCTGGGGCCGGATACTGACGGCCCACGCCCCGGAACCCGGGTGCTGGGCGTATCCGGCACCGGTGCGCTCGCAGAGGAACTTTGTATTCCGGCGGACCGGCTTTCGCAGATTCCCGACGCAATGGGCTTTGACGAGGCGGCGGGATTTCCGATCGCCTACGGCACCTCGCATCTGGCGCTGGCCCACAAGGCGCGACTGCAACCCGGCGAGACGCTGTTCGTGACCGGGGCCGCAGGCGGCGTGGGTCTGACTGCAATCGAGATCGGCAAAAGACTGGGGGCGAGAGTGATCGCTTCCGCCAGAACTGCCTCGCGGCTGGAGGTGGCGCGGGCAGCGGGAGCGGACCACCTGATTGACAGCGAGGCGCCCGGGTTGAAAGACGCGCTGCGCGCCCTTGGCGGGGTGGATGTGGTCTATGATGCCGTTGGCGGCCCGGCTTTCGACGAGGCGTTACGCGCCTGCAAGCCGGATGGACGGCTTCTGGCCATCGGCTTTGCCTCGGGGCAGGTGCCGCAGATTCCGGCGAACCTGCTACTGGTCAAGAACCTGACGGTGTCAGGCTTCTGGTATGGCGGCTATCAGGCGCATGCGCCGGAACTGGTCGCGGCCAGCATGGCCGAACTTCTGCGCTGGCGGGCCGAGGGTGCCTTGCGGCCGCATATCGGCCAGGTCCTGCCGTTTGAGGATTTCCCCGAAGGGCTGGACCTGCTGCGAACCCGTCGCGCGACTGGCAAGGTGGTGATCCGGGTGGATCAGCAGGCGTAGGCGCAGCGCAGTTCGGCCATCAGCATCTCGACCGCTTCGTCCTTGCGGGTGTTGGCGCGGTAGAGGGCAAGCTTCATGTCGCCCAGCAGCGGCAACTGGTTTTCGGAGGCGATGATGGCGGTTCCATCGGGAATGCTGCCAGCCATCCGCGCGGTGATTGCCAGATCGGCGGCCACCGTCGCCTCGACCGCCTGTTCGCTTTCGCCGCCCGTTGCCAGTTCCCAGGGGATGCCGGCCGCCTCCAGCGCGGCCTGAGCACGCGGTCGGAAGATGCAGGTGTCCTTGAAGCCCAGCCGAAGAGGCCTGCGCTGCCACGCGTTGCCGTCGGGCGCCCCAATCCAGACCAGCGGACGGTCGCCCAGAACCTCGGCCCCGGGGTCCGGGGCTTCCTCGGTCGTCAGGATCACGTCGAACCCGCCCTTGGCGAAGTCCTCCTTCATCAGGACGGTGAAAGACGACACCAGGTTGATCCGCACGCAGGGCCAGGCTTGCGACATTCGCTTCAGAATGCCGGGAATCGCCGGATAGACCACGTCATGCGGCACGCCCAGCCGGATCTCGCCCCCGCAGGCGGTAGCGGCAAAGCGCGACAGCGCCTCGTCGTTAAGGGCCAGCATCCTGCGACCGTAGGACAAAAGCTGCTCGCCTTCGGGTGAAAGCGCCAGCTTGCGCGCCGCCCGCAGGAACAACTGCATGCCCAGCGACTCCTCCAGACGCTTGATCTGCATCGAGACGGCGGATTGCGTCAGGTTCAGATAGCCTGCCGCCCTTGTCACCCCACCGACATCAGCCACGGTTACAAAGGATCGCACGGCAGTCAGGTCGAGGTTGCGGGGCATATCACGTTCCTTGATGAATCGCGTCACAATCATTCGTTTCCATTATGCGCAGAGTTGGGCGATCTGTTCAAGCATGGTGATGGAAACCAGAAGCCCCATCACGAATTCAGATCAAAGGAGATTGTCATGACCCCCCGGACCCTTCCCCAAAGCCGCCCCCGGCGACAGGCCCCGATGCAGATCTGGGCAGCCCTGAAGTGTGCTCTCACCCTTGCCCGGTCACGCGGGCAGCTGGCCCGGCTGGACGACCACATCCTACGCGATATCGGCCTGACCCGGGCGCAGGCCGAGGCCGAGGCGACGCGCCCGGTCTGGGATGCTCCTGCGCATTGGAGATGCTGACCGAAGCACGGGTAAACCGCGGGTAAACCAGTCAAGACGCTTGAAATCACGGGACGCAATGACGATATTCAGTGCGTGAGGCCGCGCCGGTTTCCCGGCGGTGCCCTTAAGGATAACATCGGAGGCGTCAATGGCTCAGTATGAAACGGTCCGCACCGCAGGCGTAGGCGCCCGCGCGCAGATCGACGAAGGGCTTCGTGCCCATATGAACAAGGTCTACGGGCTGATGTCCGTGGCAATGCTGGTCACGGCAGGCGTGGCATGGTCGGTCGGCACGTCCGACGTCCTGCTGCAGATCTTCCGCGACCCGCTGACGCTGCGCCCGAATATCCTGGGCTGGGTGATCATGTTCGCCCCGCTTGCCATGGTGTTCGCCTTTGGCGCGCTGATCAACCGCATGTCGGCTGCGGCCGCTCAGGTGTTCTTCTACGCCTTCGCGGCGGTGATGGGCCTGTCGCTGGCCTGGATCTTCAAGGTCTTCACCGGCGTCTCCATCGCGCAGACCTTCCTGATCACCTCGATCGCCTTCGCGGGGCTGTCGCTGTACGGCTACGTCACCAAGCGCGACCTGTCGGGCATGGGCACTTTCCTGTTGATGGGCCTGATCGGCCTGATTGTCGCGATGGTGGTGAACATCTTCCTTGCGTCTTCGGCGCTTGCCTTCGCCATCTCGGTGATCGGCCTGCTGATCTTCGCCGGTCTGACCGCGTATGACACGCAGAAGATCAAGGCCGAGTACGTTGCTCATGCGCAGTCGATGGATCAGGAATGGCTGGGCAAGGCCGCCATCATGGGCGCGCTGAATCTGTACCTCGACTTCATCAACATGTTCATGTTCCTGCTGCAATTCATGGGCAACCGCGAATAAGCCGGTAGGAAGAATGCGGAAAGGGCCGGTCCTTGGACCGGCCCTTTTCATTTGCACCGGGCGTGCAGGGCTCAGCCCCGCTGCGGCAGCCGGCTCAGATCCGCCATCATCCGGACGACCGGAAAGCTGATGCCGGGGGCAAGCTGCACCTCGATCGGGAAAAGGACGCGAAAGCCCATGGCAGTGTAGAACGGCACGGCGGTGCGGGTGGACAGGCAGTCCAGCCACAGCATCCCTTCCGCATGTGCGTCCTGCATCACTTTGGCCATCAGCGCGCGGCCGATGCCGCCCCGCACCACGTCGGGGTCGGTCGCCACATGGCGGACATGACCGGTGTCGGCCACCGTGCCGCCCGAGGGCGTGGCATGGGTCCAGCCACCGGCGGCAAGCAGCGCGCCGTCGGCCCCCTCGGCCAGGAAATAGGTGCCGGAAGCCAGCAGTTCCGGCCGGGCACGGGCGATACGCGGCACCGCAAGCACAAGGGTTGACGGCGGGTAATCCGCCGCAAGCAGCCGCGGATAGCTGCGCGACAGCAGCCGGTCGACGGCGGAAAGATCCTCCGGCACGGCACGACGAAGCGTCAGGATGCGGGCTGTCACCCGACGGATATGGCGTTCCGGGCAAGAAAAGGAAAGGGCCGCGCCTTCCGGCACGGCCCCTGAACCTTGAGGACGGACAGGATCCTACTTGATCTTGCCTTCCTTGTATTCGACATGCTCCCGCTTGACCGGGTCATACTTCTTGACGACCATCTTTTCGGTCATCGTGCGGGCGTTCTTCTTGGTCACGTAGAAGTGGCCGGTCCCCGCAGTGGAGTTCAGGCGGATCTTGATGGTGGCCGGCTTCGCCATGGTCGCTTCTCCTGCATCGGGAAACCAAAGGCCCCCGGTGAAATCCTTGAAGCCCGCCTTTTAGCCGCGGGGCTGGCAGAGTCAACCGCAAATGCGCGGCTTCATTGCCACATCTGGCTGCGCAACTCCCAAGGTGTCACGGTGCCGTCGCCATCGGCATCGGCGGCATCGTACTGCGCCTTTTCGGCGGCCAGGAACTCGGCCATCGTGACTTTGCCGTCGCCGTCGCCATCGCGCGCCGCAAACCGCGCGGCGTGGCGCTCCTGCATGACCGCCGACATCGCCGGGTTCATCACACGCATCATGTCCATGCGACCGCCACCCAGTTCGCTGGCAACAAGCAGGCTATCCTGATCGGCGTCCATGACCTCGAACATGAACTCGGCATGTGCGGCTGCTTCCTCGGCGGAAATCGCGCCGTCCTGATTGGCGTCGATGGCGGCCATGCCCATGCCACCGCCGCCCATTCCGGGCCAACCTCCCGGTCCGGCGCCTGGAGGCATTCCCGGCCCCCAGCCGCTACCCCAGCCACCGCCACCCCAACCGGGGCCGCCGCCAAAGCCGGGCTGCATCATCCCCGGACCGCCTTGCCATACGCCCCAGCCGGGACCCATGCCCCAGCCATCCCACCAACCGCCGCCGGGCTGGCCCTGGGCAAACGCCGTAGAAGACATCGCCGCAGCGATGGCAGAAATCATCACCAGTTTTCTCATCGTCACTACTCCTTTGCGGGGATTGCGGGTCGCGAATGATCCGCCCCCCCACACATGTTCTTATCCAATCGGGGAACCTGCCACGTTGACCGGGATCAATCTGCAGGCTGGCAACCCCTGCCGGGAAAGTTGTCAGAAATATTGCGCGGAGGGCCTGTAAGCCGGATTTTGTCCAGGCCTTGCGGCCCTGGATGACCATTCCTCTGCCGACCGTGTCGCCACGGCGGTCAAGCTGCCAACCCGGGCCTCTCGGGCGCTGGCGTCCCTGGCGAGCGGTATCCCGGACCGAGATCCGGGACCAGCCTCGCCGCGAGGCCCCTATTTGGCATTGCTCCGGGTGGGGCTTGCCGTGCCGTCCTTGTCGCCAAGTCCGCGGTGGGCTCTTACCCCACCGTTTCACCTTTACCCTTGCGAACAAGGGAAGTCTCTTCTCTGTGGCGCTTTCCCTGGGGTTGCCCCCGCCGGGGATTACCCGGCACCCTTGCCAGCTGGAGTCCGGACTTTCCTCGACCCCGGACCTTCGTCTGGGGCCGCGGCCATCCAGCCCTCCGCGCGGGTTCGAGTTATGCTTGCGGGGCTGCTACGTCAATGGGAAAGCGGTGGCAAAGATCAGCAGCAAGGGCACGGTCGGTGTCGTCCAGCGGGCCGGTGGCCCAGGGGCGAAAGCGCTGGCGGAACGCGGGCAGGAGGGTTTCCGGCGGCAGATCCGGGTAGCCGAAGGCGCGCAGGTCGGCAATGAAATCGCCAGGGGCGGCGGGTTCCGGCCAGACCGACAGCCCCGCCAATGCAAGGCGGCGCCAGTCAAAGCGGGGGCCGGGGTCGCCCTTGCGGCCCGGGGCCATGTCGCTGTGGCCGATCACCGCCTGCGGCGGCAGCGCCCAGCGCATCAGGATGCCGCCCAGCAGGTCTTCCAGTGCCGCCATCTGCGGGGCGGCGAAAGGCTCTGTGCCGGGGTTCGCCAGTTCGATCCCGATCGAGCGCGAATTGACATCGCCGCGCCCGGCCCAACTGCCCGCCCCGGCATGCCAGGCGCGGGCCTTTTCAGCCACCAGCGACAAGACGGTGCCGTCAGTGTCGATCAGGTAATGCGCCGACACCTCGGCCAAGGGGTCGCACAGGCGCTGCAGCGCCTCGGCGCAGCTGGCCATCGCGGTATAGTGCAGCACGACCAGTTCAGGCCGCTGGCCGCCCCGCCGGTCCCCGAAGTTCGGCGACGGGTGGCTTGGCGTCACTGCAGTGCGGTGCGGAACGGGCGCGGATCCCACGAGCAGGCAAAGCCGTCGCCATCGGGGTCGACACCCATCCGGTCACGCTCGGGGCCACCCTTGGCCAGAAACTCCTGCTGCGCCTGGTCGGGCGAGGCGAACTTGGCGCAGGCGGCGTTCGGGTCGCGGATGCCAAGGCCGCCGCGCTTGTACAGTTGCACGCCCGGCGCATGTTCGGTGGCCAGCGCGAATTCCACGATGTTCGGCCCGGTATCGCCGGGACGCTGCGGCAGGTCTTTCGGCTGGACAATCACGTATTCCGACCGGTTCTGCTCGATCCGGGCTGCATCGCTTTCAATCGTCTCGCGCGCGGCGACGGCTGCGAAGTCCTGTTCGTCCGAGATGCCGGCATAGGCCGCAACTTCGCCCGATTCCTCGCGGATCCCGGCGGGGGCACCGCCCCGCGGGCGGCTGGAGCTGTCGGTCACTGGCGGGAGGGCTGTGGCAGGGGCAGTTGCTCCGTCCGGTGCCACGCCTTCGGCGCGGTCAATGGCGGCGGCAGCAGCGGCCGGGTCGAACGTCCCCGAGGGCGGCGGCACGACGACGGGTCCTGTCGGGACCGGGCCGGGCTGCGCACCGCGGACATAGCCGTTGTAGTCCTGAAAGCCGACGCCAGCCCCGTTGTCAGAGGTGGTGGGGGTGCAGGCGGCCAAGGCAAGCGCGGCTAGGACCGCAGCGGTGGCGGGGCCGAAAGGAAGACGGATCATTGCTGCCTCGACAGGGTTGTTTTGCGCCCCTTACCACCATTTTTCGGCTTTGGCCACAAAGCCTGCACGGTTTTCAAGAACATGCGCGTGATTGAGCAAGGCGGCTTCGTCCCACGGGCGGCCGATCAGTTGCAGCCCAAGCGGAAGGCCCTGCGCATCCAGCCCCACCGGCACCGAGATGCCGGGCAGACCCGCAAGGTTCACCGTCACGGTGAAAACATCGTTCAGATACATCTGGATCGGGTCGGCATCCGACATCTCGCCAAGGCCGAAGGCGGCGGATGGGGTGGCGGGGGTCAGGATCGCGTCGATGCCATCGGCGAAGACATTGTCGAAGTCGCGCTTGATCAGGGCGCGCACCTTGCGGGCGCGGTTGTAATAGGCGTCGTAGAAGCCCGCCGACAGCACATAGGTCCCAACCATGATTCGCCGCTGAACTTCCGGCCCGAAACCTTCGGCGCGCGTCTTTTCATACATCTCGGTGATCCCGTCGCCCGCCGCCAGCTTCGCCCGGTGGCCATAGCGCACCCCGTCATAGCGGGCGAGGTTGCTGGACGCCTCGGCCGGGGCGATGACGTAATAGGCGGGCAGCGCGTATTTCGTGTGCGGCAGGCTGATGTCGCGCACCTCGGCCCCGGCATCGCGCATCATCGCGATGCCCTGCTGCCACAGCGCCTCGATCTCGACCGGCATGCCGTCCATCCGGTACTCGCGCGGGATGCCGATGACCTTGCCCCGGATATCGCCGGTCAGCGCGGCCTCGAAATCCGGCACGGCCAGATCGGCACTGGTCGAATCTTTCGGGTCATGACCGGACATCGCCTCCAGCATGATCGCCGCATCGCGAACGGTCTT
>PNJK01000027.1 GCA_013821825.1 Rhodobacter sp. | reverse complement strand
CACCGAAGGCCTTGCCGCCAATGGCGAGGACGGCAACACGGCGGTCGAGGCCAAGGTCAGGGCCGAGGTCGAAGCCCTCTGCCAGCGCTTCCCGATCTACCCGGACCTGTAAGGTCCGCAAGACCTCCCGACATCGTAGGGTGCGCTACAGCGCACCTTACCCGGCCAGACCGGAATCCACGCCAGTAGGGTGGGCAATATGACCACCGACCACCGCCATTGTCTCAACCTGACCCGTGACGACCCGGTGTTCGCCACCTGACACAAGCTTCCCGATGGAAGCAGGGTATCGGACACCTATCCAACATCCCTGAGCGAAACTGTCAGATGACCGCTTCGGGCCCTGCGCTACTGTCGGAGCGGAATTGATCGGAGTGAGCTCAGCGTTTTGTCGACAAGCTCGACGACCTCCAAGGCATGGATGATACCGGAAATCGGGAGCGTCCCGATTGCAGATTCATCCAGCCGCTGGATGATCGCCCGGTCCGCATGCGTCGCCGTTGTCATATGGGGGCGATACGGAATCGTGGGATGCAGCTCAGACTGATGAGGCCCACGATACAGCCGCTCGTGCAACGCGGTCAGATCGTCCTTGCCGGTCGAGATCAAGAGAAAGAGTTTATGCATGTCTTCAAAGGGATCATGAACGATCTCGGTCGCAACGAAGTCTGCTTCGAGTACGTGTGCGCTCTCTGCTACCTTCTCGCAGAAGGCGACGAATTCTGGCGGATGCACATTCACCAACCCAAACACCAAGGTGACGTGCGGAGGCACAAGCTTTGCTCTTTCCGGCTCATACGCTGACCGAAAGCGCGCGATATTCTTTGCTACGCTTGGTTCGAATTCCGGGTATGCCAAGACGTAGACCATCAGGCGACAGTGAGTTAGTCGAAACCAAAGTTCAAGGTCAGTTCCGTCCGCGAAGCTGCCTCTAGAGCCGTTGCCCGGCCAACCGGGGCGCGGCGGGAAGCCAATGAATTCCTCGAACTCCGCCCAAGCTCTCGGGCAAGCCGCAAGGTGAGCCCCACCCTCCCCGTTCGCCACCCCGATTCGCCCCACATGGTTAAGACCCTCCCACCCTCCCGCGCGTAGAGACGGAAAGAAGATCAAGGAAAGACGGAAAAGAGACGCCCTCTCCCTCTGAATTCCTCCCGATTAACACAGCGTTCCCAATAGGTTGGGAACCCCATGCAGCGCCTGTTGCGCACCCCTCGAAAAAACCTCCATTTACCCCACTTTAACCGCGCCCGCGTTCCGTGCCGCGATCCATACCTTGACGCTCTGCCCCGCGCCCGGTCACATCCGCCGACCCAAGGCCGCGGGACCGCAGGACCGCCCGTGACACCCGCACTCTCGAACACCGGATGGGCGACCGGGCCCGCGCCCGCCTTCCCTTCGCGTTGGCCGAATTTGTGATGTTCGTCCTCAAACAGGGCTGGGCCTGCCTTTTCGGCGGGCTTCTCCTTGCGGCAATCATCGCCACAAAACTTCTGTGGCAGCCCGGTTGGCCCCTGCAACGCTATGATTTCCTGTTTCTTTTCTCCATGGCAACGCAGGCCGTATTCCTGTTGGCAAAGCTGGAAACCTGGGAGGAAGCCCGCGTCATCTTGCTGTTTCACCTGACCGGCACAGCGATGGAGTGGTTCAAGGTCAGCGCGGGCTCTTGGACCTACCGCGAAGCCGGGGTCTTCATGGTCATGGGCGTGCCGCTGTTTTCCGGCTTCATTTATGCCTCTGTCGGCAGCCACATCGCCCGGACGATCCGCGTTTTCGACATGCGCTTCGCGCCCTACCCCATGTTTCCCCTGACTGTCCTTCTGGCAGTTGCGATCTACGTCAACTTCTTCGCGCGCCACTTCCTGGTCGATATCCGGCTGGGGCTGTTCCTGGCCAGCGTGGCACTTTACGCCCGCACCCGCATCTGGTTTCGCATCCATGACCGGCACTGGTGGATGCCGATGCCGCTGGCTGCTTTTCTGGCTGCCCTGGCGCTTTGGGTGGCCGAAAACGTGGGCACGGCAACCGGCACCCGGGTCTATTCCGGACAGCTTCCCGGCCAGACCGTCAGTCTGGCCAAGCTTGGCTCGTGGTATCTGCTGTTGTACGTGGCCTTCGTCACCGTGACGCTTGTCACCCGCCGGGCGCTGTCGGTTGAAGCCTTGGAACTTACAGATATCCGCGCCACGCCAGCAGCGCGATAATCCCCAGGATCAGCGCCAGCACGCCAAAGCCGACCGATCCGACCATTCCGGCCAGCAGATTCCGCCGCCGCTCGGCGGGATCGACGGTCATCAGATGTCGCACGCAGGCGTCATAGGCATCGGCTACAGCGCCCATGTCGATCTGACCCAAAAGCTTGGGATTCTTCGACTTTTCAGCCGCATCGGCCAGAAGTTGCGCCGCGTCGCGCACTTTCTTCGGCAGCAGCCGACCGCCCCTGCGCACTTTGGCGCTCAGGTCGCGTCCGTTAAGGTTCAGCCGCTCTTCCATAAGCCCGGCAACCCGATCCGCCATTTGCTGGACCGCCATCGCACCCATACCGAAATCCTCCCAGAACCGCAGCGGACCTTACGGGCGATTGCGGGGCCGTTCAACTGCTCTGGTCTGACGGCTGCACGAGGTCTAAGAACAGGCATGCTTGCACAGACCCGCCATGCCGCGTCCGCACCGATCAGCGCGCCGACCCTTCTGATCGCCCATGGCCTTTACGGCTCGGGCCGAAACTGGGGCGTCATCGCCCGGCGTCTGGCCGACCGGCGTGAGGTAATCGCCCTCGACATGCGCAATCATGGCGACAGCCCCCGCAGCGATACCCAGTCCTATTCCGACATGGCCGCCGACCTCGCCGAGGTGATCGAGACCCTCGGACCCCCCGTTGATCTGCTGGGGCATTCGATGGGGGGCAAAGCCGCGATGCAGCTGGCGCTGACCCGCCCCGACCTGATCCGCCGCCTGATCGTGGCCGACATTGCCCCGGTGGCCTATTCCCACGACCAGACCCGCCACGCGCACGCCATGGCAGCGCTTGACCTGTCCCAGATCACCAACCGGGCAGAGGCCGACACCGCGCTGGCAGCGACGATCGAAGACCCTTCCCTGCGCGCCTTCTTCCTGCAGTCTCTCGACCTGCGCGAACGGCCACCGCGCTGGAAACTGAACTTGCCGGCGCTTGAAGCGGAGATGCCGAAGATCGTGGGCTGGCCCGGAACCAAAGGGCGCTTTGACGGGCCGACCCTGTTTCTGACCGGAGCCGAAAGCAGATATGTGCTGCCAGAGCACCGCGAGGAGATTCGCGGCCTGTTTCCCAAGGCGCGCTTTGCCAAGATCCCCGGCGCGGGCCATTGGCTGCACGCAGAAAAGCCGCGCGAGTTCGAGGAAACTGTTCGCGTCTTCCTTGAGACCTGATTGCCCTAGCCGAGTTCGCGGGCGATCAGCCAACTGACGGGCAGGGCCAGCGCCGCCCCCAGGACTGCGACCGACACGATTGGCCAAAGGGTTCCGTAGCCCAAAGTAAGGACAAGCACGATGCCGGACCCGGCAAGGGCCGTACCGATCATCGAGAACAGGATCATCATCAAGCGCATCTGGGCAACCTCCGGTCAGGGAAAGCAACGCGCGGATGATTGGCGATCCAGCATCGCTTCGCCTTGATCGGCGTCAAACCGGCGGCCTGCCAACCCATGCGGCCTGGAAGGGCCCGATCGGCACGCAGACTGGCAGGGCAGAGGACCGCGTCCCTGCAGCATTGCGGGTGATCAGGACGCCGCTTCCAGCACGCTGTGGAGGACGTCCGCGCCCAGCACCACAGGATTTCCCTTCATCGAAGACGCGCCTTGCGAGGCTTCAACGATCTTGCCATGCAACACCGAGGTCACACCCAGCGCCGACAGTCCCGGCAGCCCGGCCCTGCGCGCCCAGTTCTGCAGTGCCGCAGGCGCGTCTTCGGCCGTCGATCCCAGCACCCCAGAAAGGGCCACGCAGACCTCGTCCAGCCGCGCCCGCGCGGGGCCTGCCGCCGCTGCCCGGTTCGCTGCAAGGACAGGCCCAAGAAGTGCTCCACATATCGCGCCATGTGCGGCACCGGTCATGCCGCCGATCACGCCCGCAAACCCGTGTACCGCGCCAAGCCCCGCGTTCGACAGGGCCAGCCCGCCGCAAAGGCTGGTCCAGGCCAGCTTGTCCCGCGCTTGCGGATCCTCACCCTCCATCAGCCGTCGCAAGGCAGCCAGCCCCGGCCCGATGGCAGGCCCCGCCAGCGCATCGGTGTAAGCCGTCGCCTTGATTGACACATAAGGCTCGATCACCTGCGTCACGGCATCAAGGCCCGAAGCAAGCGTTACCGAACGGGGACAGCCGTCGGTCAGGGCGGGGTCCACAATCGCCAGTCTTGCCACCATGCGGTCGTCCCGCAGGCTTACCTTCCGACCGTGATCCGGCAACCCGATCACGGCGTTCCGCGTCACCTCGGCCCCGGTGCCCGAGGTGGTGGGCAGCGCGATAAAGGGCAGCGGGGCAGCCCGCAGCGGCAGGCCCTGTCCCACGACTTCCAGATGCTCCATCGGGTCGCCTGGCGCGGGGATCAATGCAGCCAGCGCCTTGCCCAGATCCAAAGCCGCCCCGCCGCCCATGGCCACGACCCAGTCCGGTCGGTGCCTTCGCGCAGCGGCCAGCGCGGCCATCAGGTTGGGAAGGCTCGGCTCACCCAGACAGGCCAAAGGCAGCACCTCCCGACCCAGCCCATCGACCAGCCAGGCTGCACGGGCGGGGTTTGCCCCATGGACCAGCACGCCGCGCTTGCCGAACGCCTTGATCAGCCCCGGAGCCTTCGCCGCCTCGCCCCGGCCAAACAGGATGCGGGGCGGGGCGACTATGCCGAAGGGCGTCATACCGACATCGTGGCTGCGACCGCCTTGCCCCAGCGGGCGTACTTGGCATCCCGCGTGGTGGCGTCCATTGCAGGCGTAAAGCGCCGGTCCAGCGCCCAGCTTTTGGAAAACTCTTCCGGTCCGCCGGTCACCCCTGCCTGCATGCCGGCAAGGAAGGCCGCGCCAAGGGCCGTCGTCTCGGTCACCCTGGGGCGGTCAACAGGCGCGCCGAGGATATCGGACAGGAACTGCATCGCCCAGTCGTTTGCGGTCATCCCGCCATCGACCCGAAGCACCCCATCTGCTGCAGCCCCCCAATCGGCGCGCATCGCCTCCAGAAGATCGCGGGTCTGGTAGCCGACGCTTTCCAGCGCCGCGCGGGCCAGTTCCGCAGGTCCCGAGTTGCGCGTCAAGCCATAGACCGCCCCCCGGCAATCTGGCCGCCAATAGGGCGCGCCCAGCCCGGTGAACGCGGGCACCAGAATTACGCCCTGCGCCTCCTCTGCCGCCTCGGCCAGCGGCTGGGTCTCTTTCGCCTCGCGGATGATCTTCAGTCCGTCGCGCAGCCACTGGACCACCGCCCCCGCGATGAAGATCGAGCCTTCCAGCGCATAGGTCGGCTTGCCGTTCAACTGATAGGCGATGGTGGTCAGCAGCCGGTTCTTCGACGGCACCATGTCGGCCCCGGTGTTCAAAAGCGCAAAGCACCCGGTCCCGTAGGTTGATTTCATCATGCCAGGGTGAAAGCAGGCTTGCCCCACGGTCGCTGCCTGCTGGTCGCCTGCGACACCAAGGATCGGAATCTCGCGTCCGAAAAGATCGGCGCGGGTGACACCATAGGATGCAGCGCAATCGCGGACCTCGGGCAGCAGGGACAGGGGGATATCCAGAAGCCGACAGATGTCCTCGTCCCATTCCCCCTTGGCGATGTTGTAGATCAGCGTCCGCGCGGCGTTGGTTGCATCGGTCGCGTGGACCTTTCCACCGGTCAGGTTCCAGGTCAGCCAGGTGTCGACCGTGCCGAAGGCAAGTTCGCCCCGTTTGGCCCGGTCGCGGGCGCCCTCGATGTGGTCGAGCAGCCATTTGACCTTGGTTCCCGAAAAGTAGGGGTCAAGCAGCAGACCGGTTCGGGCCGTAATCATCGGCTCATGCCCGGCGGCCTTGAGCGCCACGCAGGTATCTGCCGTCCGCCGGTCCTGCCAGACGATTGCCGGGTGGATCGGCTGGCCGGTCCGCCGGTCCCAGATCAGGGTCGTCTCGCGCTGGTTTGTGATGCCGATGGCGGCGATGGATGTGGCCCCGATCCCTGCCTTCTCGATCGCGGCCCGCGCGGTGCCCGCGACGGTGGACCAAAGATCGGCGGGGTCATGTTCGACCCAGCCGGGGCGCGGGTAGCTTTGAGGGAACTCTTCCTGGGCACTCACTATGGGCCGGAGGGCTGCATCGAAAAGGATCGCGCGGGAGGAGGTGGTGCCCTGGTCGATGGCAAGGATATGGGTCATTGGACGGGCCTGCAGGAAGATGTGTCCTCGGTGGACAAACGCGATAGGTCGAGCGACTTCAAAGGTTTGGTCGTGGGCGGTAGGGGATTCTTAACGATTGGATTTCCGGGCGACGCCAGCTTCGGGAAACAAGAATTTTGAGCAAGATTCTTGCCAAATTTCTTACTCAAGAAATTTGGGTCCGGGCGGCACGCGTCGTGCGCCGCCCGGACCGCTGTGCTTACTGCCAGGACTTGATCAGCTCGTCATAGGCGATCGTCTCGCCCTGCGGCTTTTCGTTCTCCAGCTTGGCGACCGGCGCACCGGGGGCGTCAAGCCAGACCTGCGGGTCCTGCTCTTCGTTCATCTTCGGACCAAGATCGCCCTGAACGCCGGACTTCTCCAGACGGATCAGCACTTTCTCCTGCTCCTCGCAGAGGCTGTCGAGAGCCTCTTGCGGGGTCTTGGCGCCCGACATCGCATCGCCGATGTTCTGCCACCACAGCTGTGCCAGTTTCGGATAGTCCGGGATGTTGGTGCCGGTCGGCGACCACTGAACGCGGGCGGGCGAGCGGTAGAATTCGATCAACCCACCCAGTTTCGGCGCGCGTTCGGTGAAGCTTTCGTGCTGGATCGTACTTTCGCGGATGAAGGTCAGGCCGACGTGAGATTTCTTCACGTCCACCGTCTTCGAGGTGACGAACTGGGCATAGAGCCAGGCCGCCTGTGCGCGGTCCACCGGGGTGGACTTCATCAGGGTCCAGGAACCCGCGTCCTGATAGCCGATCTTCTGGCCTTCCTGCCAGTAGGCGCCGTGCGGCGAGGGGGCCATGCGCCATTTCGGCGTGCCGTCCTCGTTCATCACGGGGGTGCCTTCGACGACCGAGGCCGCGGTGAAGGCGGTGTACCAGAACATCTGCTGGGCAATGGCGCCCTGGGCAGGAACCGGGCCAGCCTCACTGAAGGTCATGCCTTGCGCTTCCGGCGGCGAGTACTTCTGCAGCCACTCGATCGCCTTGGTCACGGCATAAACCGCCGCCGCGTCGTTGGTCGCGCCACCACGCGCCACGCAAGAGCCGACGGGCTGCGACTTTTCGTTGACGCGGATGCCCCATTCGTCAACCGGCAGACCGTTCGGTTCGCCCACATCGCCCATGCCGGCCATCGACATCCACGCGTCGGTATAGCGCCAGCCAAGCGAAGGGTCCTTCTTGCCGTAGTCCATGTTGCCATAGACGCCGGTTGCCGGGCCACCCGCATAGGACATGTCGCGTCCGGTGAAGAACTCGGCGATGTCCTCATAGGCCGACCAGTTGACCGGAACGCCAAGGTCGTAGCCGTACTTGGCCTTGAAATCATCCTTGGTCTTCTGGTCGTTGAACCAGTCATAGCGGAACCAGTAGAGGTTGGCGAACTGCTGGTCGGGGAGTTGGTAGAGCTTGCCGTCCGGCCCGGTAGTGAACTTCGTGCCGATGAAGTCGGCAAGGTCGAGGTTCGGGTTGGTCACCGCAGCACCCTCGCCTGCCATCCAGTCGGTCAGGTTGCGGGCCAGCTGATAGCGCCAGTGGGTGCCGATCAGGTCTGAGTCGTTGACATAGGCGTCATAGATGTTCTCGCCAGTCTGCATCTGTGTCTGCAGCTTTTCGACAACATCGCCTTCGCCGATCAGGTCATGCGTGACCTTGATGCCGGTGATAGCGGTGAAAGCCGGAGCCAACACCTGAGATTCATAGACGTGCGTGTCGATGGTTTCCGACACCACCTTGATTTCCATGCCTGCGTACGGCGCGGCCGCGTCGATGAACCACTGCATTTCCGCTTCTTGTCCGGCGCGGTCGAGCGTGGAAAGCTCGCCGATTTCCGCGTCGAGGAAGGCCTTCGCCGCCTCGATATCTGCCCATGCGGGCAGACCATAAGCCATCAGCGCAAGCGCCATGGCGGTTGTCGTTTGACGTAGTCTCATGTGATTCCTCCCAGAATGTGAGACGCTTATTGGCCTTCAAAGTGCCTTCGGGCGGTGCTCGCACCCCGCCCGGAAGCGGTTTTCCTGATCAGACCCAGCGGAACACTGCTGCGACGTAGACCAGGCAAAGGATCAGCGCGCCCCAAAGGGGGGCGCCGAAGAAGAAGAGCCAGCCAAGGTTGATGAAGGCCGAGCCCAAAAGCGAAATGAACAGCCGGTCGCCCCGTGTCGTCTCGATCCGAAGGATGCCGACACGCGGGGTTTCGGGAAAGCGGATCGCCAGCAGGGTGAAGGTGATCAGGAGGCTGGCGATGGTGAAGAAGAACAGCGCCACCGGAAAGGTCCACGCCATCCAGCCGCCGGGGATCAACTGGCCGGTCCAGTCCTTGACGCCGTCCTCGACGGGCACCGCCCAGACAAGAACGCCAAGGATCGCAGCCATCACGGCGGCAATGACAAGGTAGATGCTGGTCCAGCGTGAGGCGGTCATCACACCCTTCCCAGGGCAAAGCCCTTGGCGATGTAGTTGCGGACAAAGTAGATCACCAACGCCCCCGGGACGATTGTCAGGACGCCGGCTGCGGCAAGGACACCCCAGTCCATCCCCGATGCGCTGACCGTGCGGGTCATGGTGGCGGCGATGGATTTGGCGTTGACGGTGGCCAGCGTGCGCGACAGCAGCAGCTCCACCCACGAGAACATGAAAGCGAAGAAGGCCGCCACGCCGATGCCGCTTGCGATCAGCGGCATGAAGATCTTGATGAAGAAACGTCCGAAGGAATAGCCATCGATATAGGCGGTCTCGTCGATTTCCTTCGGCACGCCACGCATGAAACCTTCCAGGATCCAGACAGCCAGCGGCACGTTGAACAGAGTGTGGGCAAGGGCAATCGCGATGTGCGTGTCGAAAAGCCCGACAGAGGAGTAAAGCTGGAAGAACGGCAGCGCGAAGACCGCCGGCGGGGCCATGCGGTTGGTCAGCAGCCAGAAGAACAGGTGCTTGTCGCCCATGAAATTGTAGCGGCTGAACGCGTAGGCCGCGGGCAGTGCCACGGTCAGCGAAATCACGACGTTCATCGTGACGTAGATCATCGAGTTCACGTAGCCCATGTACCAGCTGGGATCGGTCAGGATCACGCCGTAGTTGCGGAAGGTGATGCTCTGCGGAAACAGCGAGAAGGTCGAGGTGATCTCGGTATTGGTCTTCAGGCTCATGGTGATCAGCCAGTAGATCGGGACCAGCAGGAACAGCAGGTAAAGCGTCATCACGATGGCCGAGGTTTTGATACGCATCAGCGGTTCTCCTCGCGGTCAAGGTTGGTCATCACGGTGAAGAACACCCACGAAATCAGCAGGATCACCAGGAAGTACATCAGCGAGAACGCCGCCGCAGGGCCCAGGTCGAACTGACCCGTGGCCATTTTGGCCAGGTCGATCGACAGGAACGTGGTCGAGTTGCCGGGACCGCCGCCGGTGACGACGAAAGGCTCGGTGTAGATCATGAAGCTGTCCATGAAGCGCAGCAGCACGGCGATCAGAAGGACGCCTTTCATCTTCGGCAGTTCGATATAGCGAAAGACTGACCAGCGCGTCGCCTGGTCGATGCGGGCAGCCTGGTAATAGGCCTGCGGGATCGACTGGAGGCCGGCATAGCACAACAGCGCAACCAGCGAAGTCCAGTGCCAGACGTCCATGATTATGACGGTGAACCAGGCGTCCAGGGGGTCGTTGGTGTAGTTGTAGTCGATGCCCATCGCGGCCAGCGCACGGCCCAGAAGACCGATGTCGACGCGACCGAAGATCTGCCAGATCGTGCCCACGACGTTGAACGGGATCAGCAGCGGCAGAGCCATCAGGATCAGCACCAGGCTGGCCCAGAACCCCTTTTTCGGCATGTTGAGCGCGATGAAGATGCCAAGCGGCACCTCGATCGCCAGGATGATCGCCGAGAACAGGGTCTGCCGCCCCAGCGCGTCACGCAGACGGTCAGAAGTGACCATTTCCTCGAACCAGTCAAGGCTGGCCCAGAAGAACTCGTTCTGCCCGAAGGTGTCGTTGAAGGCATAGTTGACCACGGTCATAAGCGGCAGCACGGCCGAGAAGGCCACCAGCACCAGGACGGGCAGCACAAGGAACCAGGCCTTGTTGTTCTGTGTCTTGTCCATGGTTCAGGCCCCCTTAGGCGCGACGCGCCAGTCATTCGCGTAGACGTTGACCTTGCCCGACGCAAAACTGACGCGAGTCCCATCGGCAGGAAGCGTCTTGCCCTCGGGAAGGATCGCGTTCAGCGGTTGGCCGCCAAGCTCGGCGCGGACAATGCGGTGGCGGCCGACATCCTCGACCCGCCTGACCGTGACCGGCAGACCCTCGTCCGACAGCGTCACGTATTCCGGGCGAATGCCGATCTGGGTGCGGCCCGTTGTTGGCCCATAGGCCGCACCCAGGGGCACCGTGGCGCCTTGCAGGCGCGCCTCGGCTCCCATGACTTCGGCATCCAGAAGGTTCATCCCCGGCGAGCCGATAAAATAGCCGACAAAGGTATGTGCGGGGGTCTCGAACAACTCTTCCGGCGTGCCCATCTGCACGACACGACCGTCATACATGACGACGACCTTGTCGGCGAAGGTCAGCGCCTCGGTCTGATCGTGCGTGACGTAGATCATCGTATGGCCAAATTCGCGGTGCAGCGATTTCAGCTGGGTGCGCAACTCCCATTTCATGTGGGGGTCGATCACCGTCAGCGGCTCGTCGAACAGGATGGCATTCACATCCTCGCGCACCATGCCGCGGCCAAGGCTGATCTTCTGCTTGGCATCCGCCGTAAGCCCGAGGGCCTTGCGGTCCAGCATCGCCTCCATGCCGATCATGGCGGCAATCTGGTCGATGCGGCGGGCGATATAGCCCGCATCCATGCCCCGGTTGCGCAACGGAAAGGCAAGGTTCTGGCGCACGGTCATGGTGTCGTAGACGACAGGGAACTGGAAGACCTGGGCAATATTGCGTTCGGTCGTGGCCGCATCGGTCACGTCCTGATCGCCGAACAGCACCCGGCCCTGGCTTGGGCGCACCAGGCCCGAAATGATGTTCAAGAGCGTGGTCTTGCCGCAGCCCGACGCGCCGAGCAGCGCATATGCCCCGCCGTCCTGCCAGACGTGATCCATCTCCTTCAGCGCGAAGTCGTCTTCGCCCTTTGGGTTGGGCAGGTAGCTATGTGCAAGTTTGGAAAGGGTGATCCGGGACATTCAGGCCGCCATTGCATAGGGCGCGGGGGCGGCAAGGCGGCCCGCGGCGTCAAAGAGATAGACATGCGCCGGATCGACGTAGATCGACAACTGCGCACCTGCAGCCAGCGGATGAACCCCATGGACCAGTCCGACCCAGCGGTCTGCCCCGTGGTTCAGATGGACGAAGGTTTCCGACCCGGTGATCTCGGTCGCGCCGACGGTGCAGAAAAACTGCACAGCGTCACCCGAATGGCGGTTCAACGTGACGTGGTTGGCGCGAAAACCGGCAAGGTAAAGGCCATCGGGCAGGTTCACGGCACCACCTTCGGCCGGGGCGTGGGCCTCGTCCGCGAAGGTCAGTCGGGCCGCCTCTTTCCGGCAGCTGACAAAGTTCATCGGCGGATCCGAGAAGACGCGGGCGGTCTGCGCGTCGGCGGGAAGGCGGTAGACCGAAGGCGTGGGCCCGAACTGGGTGACACGGCCTTCCCATAGCGTGGCGGTGTTGCCGCCCAGAAGCAGGGCCTCTTCCGGCTCGGTCGTGGCATAGACGAAGATTGCGCCGGAGGCTTCGAAGATCCGGGGGATTTCGATGCGCAGCTCTTCACGCAGTTTGTAGTCAAGGTTCGCCAGCGGCTCGTCCAGAAGGACCAGCCCCGCGCCTTTGACCAGCGCCCGGGCCAGCGCGCAGCGCTGCTGCTGGCCACCCGACAATTCCAGCGGCTTGCGCGACAGCATCGGCGTCAGTCGCAGCATCTCGGCGGTGTCGCGGATGGCGCGGTCAATTTCGGCCGCTGATTTTCCCATCATGCGCAGGGGTGAGGCGATGTTGTCGTAAACTGTCATCGCCGGGTAGTTGATGAACTGCTGATAGACCATGGCAACGCGGCGGTCCTGCACGCGCTGGCCCGTCACGTCCTGGCCTTTCCAGCGGATGCGGCCGGCGCTTGGCTGATCAAGCCCAGCCATCAGGCGCATCAGGCTGGTCTTGCCGGACAAAGTCGGGCCAAGCAACACGTTCATCGTGCCGCTTTCCAGCGTCAGGTCGGTGGGGTGGATATGCACCCTTCCGGCGACCGACCGTGTGACCCCTTGCAACTCCAGCGCCATGCCGCCCCCCTATTCCGCCGCCGGGCTGATCGCCCGGGACGCAGCTTCCGCCATGAAGCGATCCAGCGCCGTGATCTGGTCACCCGTCATGCGCAGGCCCAGTTTCGACCGTCGCCAGACCACATCCGCTGCGGTCGTTGCGTATTCTTTCGTCATCAGCCAGCGCACCTCGGCCTCGGTCAGCGTGGCGCCGAAGTCTTGGCCCAACGCATCGGGCGAGCCCGCATTGCCAAGAATTGCGAAGGCCTCGGTCCCATAGGCGCGGATCATCCGGCCGGCCCAATAGGGGGTCAGGAACGGGTATTGCCCGGCAAGCTTCGTGGTCAGCGCGGCCACGCCATCCTGCGGGAAATCACCGCCGGGGAGGGCAACACGGGCCGTCCAGGCCGGCTTTGCGGCCGGGAAGAACGGCGCAAGCTTCGCCAGAGCGGATTCGGCCAATCGGCGATAGGTGGTGATCTTGCCACCAAAGACGTTCAGCAGAGGCGCGCCCGAGGTATCCAGACTGAGGACATAATCCCGCGTCGCAGCCGTGGCCGATTTCGCACCATCGTTGTAAAGCGGGCGCACGCCGGAATAGGTCCAGACGACATCATCCTTCGTGACCGGGCTTGCGAAATACTGGCTGACGAAGGCCAGCAGGTAATCCCGCTCGTCTTCGGTACATTCCACGTCTTTCGGAGAGCCCTTGTGGTCCTTGTCCGTGGTGCCGATCAGGGTGAAGTCCTGCTCGTAGGGAATGGCGAAGATGATCCTCCCGTCACTCCCCTGAAAGAAATAGCAGCGGCCGTGGTCGAAAAGCTTCCGCGTGACGATGTGGCTGCCGCGCACAAGACGCACGCCTTCAGTTGAATTGATCCCCGCCACATTGCGGATCACATCCTCGACCCAAGGACCGCCTGCATTCACCAATGCCCTTGCGTGGTGATGCCCGGTCCCGTGCGGTCCCTCCGTGGTGATCCGCCAGAGGTCGCCCTGACGCTCGGCACTGGTAACGCGTGTCCGGGTCAGGATGCGCGCGCCACGGCCTGCCGCATCGCGGGCGTTCAGCACCACCAGCCGCGAATCCTCGACCCAGCAGTCCGAATATTCAAAGGCCTTGCGAAAGCCCGGCTTCAGCGGTTTTCCCGCCGGGTCGCGCGTCAGGTCGAGGCTGCGGGTTGCGGGAAGGATCTTGCGGCCGCCCATCGTGTCATACATCAGAAGCCCCAGCCGGATCAGCCAGTCCGGACGCCGCCCGCGCGCCCAGGGCATTACCCAGCGCAAGAGGCGCGAAGTCGGGGTATCGCTTTCAAAGCGCATGTCAGGCGACAGCGGCAGCACAAAGCGCATCGGCCAACTGATATGCGGCATGGCGACAAGCAGCGTCTCGCGCTCTTCCAGCGCTTCGCGGACAAGGCGGAACTCGAAATATTCCAGATAACGCAGCCCGCCATGGAACAGCTTGGTCGACGCCGAGGAAGTGCCTTGGGCCAGATCGCCCTGTTCGGCCAGCGTGACAGACAGCCCGCGCCCGGTGGCGTCGCGAGCAATGCCGCAGCCATTTATCCCGCCGCCGATAATGAAAAGGTCGCTGGCGACCTCTGTCCGTGCGTCTGTCACCTAGGTTCCTCCCCCGGAAAATACTTTGTGCCACTGGCGCAGCTCCGTCAACGATTTTTTTCGTTTGTCCGCGTTTTTTGGCAAAACGAACATAAGCGCGGGTTCGATTTTGCATCTGCGGCATAATTTTCTGCAATCGCAAATCATCGCGCCGTATCGAAAGCGCAAAAAACCGCTGACAGCCGCATTATGGCATGGCAGAAAGGCGAAACGCGCCTAGCGAAGCGAAAGGAAACGCATTGGCCCTCAACTTCCGACAGACCGAGATCCTGGAACTGGCCCGCGCAGAAGGCCGCGTGGTGGTCGACGATCTGGCCCAGCGGTTTGAAGTGACCCTCCAGACGATCCGGCGCGACCTGTCGGACCTTGCGGATGCAGGCCATCTGGATCGGGTGCACGGTGGCGCAGTTCTGCGCACCGGCGTGGCAAACATCGGCTACGAGGCCCGGCGCCGGATGAACGAGGCCGCCAAGGCCGCCATCGCCAAGGCCTGCGCCGCGTCGATCCCGGACAATTGCAGCCTCATCCTGAACCTTGGCACCACGACCGAAGCCGTCGCCCGGGAACTGCTGGCGCATCGCAACATCACGGTGATTACCAACAACATGAACGTGGCCAACATCCTGGTCGCCAATCCGGGTTGCGAGATTGTGGTGGCCGGTGGCGCACTTCGGCGCACCGATGGCGGTCTGGTAGGCGAACTGACGACCCAGTTCTTCGAGCAGTTCAAAGTTGATTACGCTGTGATCGGTGTGTCGGCTCTGGACCGGGACGGCGACCTGCTGGACTTCGATCTTGCCGAAGTCCGCGTGTCAAAGGCAATCGTCCAGCAGTCGCGCAAGGTCTATCTTGTCTGCGACCATTCGAAACTCGACCGTTCGGCCCCTGCCCGCCTTGCCTCGCTATCCGAGATCACCACGCTGTTCACCGACCTTCCGCTACCTCAGGACCTCGCTCGAAAGTGCGAAGCATGGGGGACGGGCGTGCAGGTGGCGGGGTAGGAAGGGGCGATCACGGGTTCGGTCTGGATGTCGCCCGGCAGAGCCGTCGGCTCCAGAAGCGCGTTCCTTTGCCGCTGGATTCCTGTCGCGCTCGCCATCGCCAGACCGCCGATCGTGCGGCTGACCATCACGCGGTTCCAGCCGATCGAGGCGGTAGTATCGGCGTGGCTGGCACGGCAATTCCTTGCATGCAGGCGCGGCACCTCGACCTACCGGCAGTGCAGGCCGGTTACGCGTGACCTGCCACGGCGCGACACGAGACGGGCCAGGCCCTGTTCATCTGTCCGGCAGTGCAAAGGCCGAGGACGCCAGGCGTCTTGAATCTGCACCTATGCATCTGCTCGATACGGACATCAGGTCCAGATCGATTCAGCCTTGATCTGATCCGACAGATGCCGGAACTGAAGACCTGAACTTGGCGGCGAAAGCCCGGAGCCGGGTTAACGGAGGTGCCTCTACGGCATCCAGAAATCGGTCTGACTTTGAACGCAGTAATCCGCGCCGACCCTGTTGTCCGCGGGCAGCGTGACCTCGCCCTTGGCAGGGAGTCCGTCAGACGATGTGCAGTCACCGGGTTGAGCGAAGTAAGCGACGCTTTCCGCACTGACCTCAAAGATCTCGAAACCGGCAAAGCGAAGCAACCCGGTTCCGACCGGGTTTCGAACACTGTTATCGCGATGCAGGGTGACCTGCACAGCGTTTGGCGCGCCGGAAACAAGTGTACGTGTCTTGGGGTCGAAGCGGACCAGTTGAACGTCACTCACTCCACTGGTGACCTTGCCGACCAGGATCTCGGGGGCGTTCTTTTCCGCCGCAGCAATTGCGGCAGCCTGAATTTCCAAAGTCGCCTTCTTCTGCAGGAGGGCGACTATTCCCGCCTGCGCCGCTGCGTCAGCCGCAAGGGTAAGATTCTCTTTCTGGCGATAGAGGTTGGTCACGTCCACGGCAAGACCGGCAGCCATGCAGCACGTCGCCAAACCGAACAAAGCGAAAGCAGTCAACGCACCACGTTCCTGTGACACGAAGCCAGAGAGCGCTTGGTCTGGCTTGGCCTCCGGGCGATTGATCTTCATCTTGCGGGTTCCATCATGCTGATCGCCACAAAGTAATCCGATCACCCAACGCGAAGCTGATATGGCTGAACGGGTGCAACTTCTTGCCAGGCCCGGTCAACTCTGCCTCACCTGATAATCGGCCAACTTCCCGTTCGGCTTGCCGGAATCGACAGGTCTCTGAGCACTTCACTTTTTTCGCGTAGGAGCCGCCAATCTTCTGGCGCGTTCCGAATCATCAAGCTTCACCTTGCAACAGGTAAGTTAAACCAGCCCCAAACCCGCCATTCACATTCGATTAATACCCTAGGTTGCAATCCAACCCACAGAACTCGCACGGCTCTTACCCGTCGGAGATCCCTTCAAGACCGTTCTCGCCGCAACCGTTGCGACACCGGGCAATTGCGGAAACCCTGACTTGAGGCAAGTTGCCCACTTTCCTGCGGGGCGTTGAGTTCCTGGCATTCACGCTGGGAACCCATTTTCTTGGATGGACGGTCTGGTGAACCCCTCACGCACACTCAACCTTTCGACAAGCGGGCCCCGCCTCAATGATCAACCAAGAGAAACGTGGCACGCTGCTGATCTTGGTCGACGGATCCATGATCCGGTTCACCCGACATGACGGGCATCAAGCTTTACGGTGAATGCAATTGGCCGGACCACGCCAACGGGTCGCAGGATTCCCGGCGACGGCGCATAGTTCAATGGACCGGGCCAAACCCGGCCTTGCGCGATACGGAGAAACCACCCGGCGGCAACCATAACAGTCCGGTACATCCCGAACTTGGCACACAGATGCCAAGGTGGGATGGAACTGGCACCGCGCCTGAAAGAGAATGGCGCGGCTGGCAGGTGCCCCTCGGTGCCCAAGGCACCAGAGCGCTGCCAGCCGCACGCTGAATGGCCGTCAGAGACCCAGGAGCTTCTTCACAGCTGCTTCGACAGCATCTGTCACAGGCTTGTTCGATGCGGCCTCCAGCAAGGAACGCTCGACCTCTGGCTGATCCTCAACCTTCTGGGTAAGCTCATCGACCTCGGCGCTGACGGTCTCATACTCGATGGCGTCGTCCAGTTCCTCGTTCAGTTCCGACGCGACACCTTCGGCATCACTCAGCGCCGTCCGCGCAGCATCAAGGTCGGCTTCAATCGTCGCATCCGCGCCGCCAGCATCTTCAAGTGCTTTTTCCAGTTCGGCGACTGCTTCTTCCTTGGTCTTGACCTCTGCCTCGGCTGCCGTCACGTCGGCCTCAATCTCGGAGATGGGACGGTCCGGCTCAGTCAGCGTTTCCAGCAGCGCGGTCTTTTCTTCAAGCTGGGCTTCAAGCTCCAGGCCTTCAAGCACAGCGTCCCGGAAGGCCGCTATGCGCCCGACGCGAGAGTTCGGCGCCGCGTTCATCAGGGCATTCGGGGATGCATGGGCCGCATTCAGCGCCCCGAGTTCGGACGCGCTGACACCCAGTTCACTGGCCAGGTCCTTGACCTTGGCCTTGGTCTGCTTGGTTTTCGTGACTGTGCCCTCTTCGGTCGCGGCCTTGCCGTTGTTCGATTTCGCCGACTCGGACTTATTGCTGTTCCCGCCACCGTTGCCACCGTTGCCGCCACCGTTTCCGCCGCCATTGCTACCGTTGTTGGCAAAGGCCACGTCAGGCAGTGAAATCATGGCGACCAGCGCCACCGATCCCATCAGGGCCACCGAAAGCGAGCAGGCCGTCAATATCTGTGCGATCTTGGTTTTCATCTGAGACCTCTGTGCGAAGCACATCTTGGAACCTGGTTCCGTTAAGCTAATCTGGACCGCGACGAACGAGGCCTCTGTCCAAGGCGGAGTCGCGCTTCTGCGCTGGCACTAAACACCAGACAGGTTTAACACTGCAGGAACCGGTAGTTCATCCTGGGTTCATTTCTGGTTTGCTAGAAACATTCGCATGCGCTCGTCCGTAATCATGCTCCTCGTCGGCTTGCTTGCCGCTACCGGACCGGCGCTCTCCGCCACTGTCCGGGAAATCGACGCATCCGAGTTGCGCGAGATCGTGGGCGCGGGTCAGACGATCAGTCTGAAACGGGTTGTCGACTCGGTTGCCAAGTCGACCAATGGGGCTGCCATTGAGGCCCGCGCTTTCCAGGCCGACGGCGTCTTCTACCGCATTGTTCTGAAGAAACCGGACGGCTCGCTGATCAGCGTGATCATCAACGCAGCGACCGGCGAACAGGTCAGCAAGGACTCCTCCATAGGCAAGCAGGTTACTGCTGCTGCGGTTGCCGGGTCAGAATCCAAGGCCAAGAATGGCAAGAGCCAGAGCGCCAACGGAAATGGCAACGGAAATGGCAACGGCAACGGCAACGGAAATGGTGGCAATGGAAACGGCGGGGGCGGTGGCAACGGTGGCGGCAAGAACTGACGTCTGCCACAATAATTGCCAAATTCGGGGCTATCCTCGTGCAACATGAGAGTACTCCTTGCCGAAGATGAACGGGTCCTGTGCGACCAGATCAAGAAGGTTCTGTCCGCAGAGGGCAGGATCGTCGATGTCGCGCATGACGGCCAAGAGGCCTGTTTCCTTGGATCCACCGAACCATACGACATGATCATCCTGGATATCGGCCTGCCGATGCGGGACGGCACTTCGGTCCTGAAGGAATGGCGCAGCAACGGGATTGCGACGCCGGTACTGATCCTTACGGCCCGCGACGGTTGGTCCGACCGGGTTGATGGCCTGGATGCCGGCGCCGATGATTACATGACGAAGCCGTTTCACCTGCCGGAGCTTGCCGCAAGGGTACGCGCGACGCTTAGACGCAGTTCCGGGCGAACCAATCCGCTGTTCGAAAAGGACGGTATCGCCTTCGATACCAGATCCGGCCGCACGACCGTTTGCGGCGTTCCGGTAGACTTGACCGCCCAAGAGATGGCTGTTCTGTCCTACCTGGTCCACAATGCTGGTCGCCTGATTTCCAGAACCGAGCTGTCCGAACACATCTACGAATATGACTCGGATCGAGATTCCAACACGATCGCTGTGTTCATCAACCGGTTGAGAAACAAGTTGGGCGCCGATCTGATCCAGACAGTGCGCGGCCGCGGATACATGATCGAACCTGCCTGATGCTGTCCCTTCGAAAGCGAGCCTGGATCAGCGGCGGGCTATCGGCGATCGTGGCGGTTACGGCCGGGGCATTTCTGCTCTACTCGTTCGTGAACCAGAAAGTTCTGCAGCGCTTTGACCAGTCGCTGACAGAGCGGCATACGCAGATCGTCGTCGCCCTCAGCAATGTTGCCGATGATCCCGGCAGGCTTGGCGAACTCATCTTCGATCCGATGTATCAGACGCCGTTTTCCGGGAGATACTGGCAAGTGATCGGCGCGGACGGGCAGATCTATACATCTGCTTCGCTGTTCGGGGCCACCTTGCCGGTCCCGACGGCCAGGTCGAATGGTTTGTCGGTGATGGATTCCCTCGGCCCCGAAGACGAACCGCTACGGACGGCCTATCAGATCATCACGCTTGAGGACGGCAGCGAATGGAATGTGGCCGTCACCGAAAGCCGGGCTGGCTTGATCGCTGAACGGGCTGAGACGCGGCGCAGCCTGATCGCCGCGTTCGCTTTGGTGGCGATGCTTGGCATCTTCACCGCGCTGTTGCAGACGGCGGCTATTATCGGGCCGCTCGACAAACTTCGCAAGGATGTCGCGCAGCGTTGGGTCAGGGACGAGGAACTCTCAGAATCCGACTATCCAGAGGAAGTGGCCCCGCTAGTCGGCGATATAAACGGGCTCCTGCAGCGCAATCGGGACATCGTTGGCCGCTCCCGCAGGCAGGCGGCGGATCTGGCGCATGCGCTCAAGACGCCAAGTGCAATCCTGCGGAACGAACTGGCGGCGCTTTCGGAAAGCAATCACGACATGCACAAGGCGCTTGATGCGCTGGACCGTGTGGATGCCCAGTTGGCGCGATCATTGGCCCGCATCCGAATGTCCAACACTGGAGAGGCGACCTTTGCCCGGACCGACCTGAGCAATTCCGTGGACCGCTTGTCCAGATTGTTCGGCGCGATGGCCAAACGCGAGGGCAAGCGGATCGCGACGGTTTGCGACCCCGATCTCAGCATCCGGGTCGACGCGCAGGACATCGAGGAGGTAATGGGCAACCTTCTGGACAACGCCCTGAAATGGTGTCGCCATTCCATAGCCTTGACAGCGCGGAAGCTGCCGCACGGGATCGAGGTGCTGATCGAAGATGACGGGCAAGGAATTGCCCAAAGTGACAGGACCGAAGCCCTGCAGTCCGGCGGGCGGCTCGACACGTCGAAACCTGGCACCGGCCTTGGCCTGGCAATCGCCAACGATCTCTTGCACGCCTATGATGCGACGCTGGCCCTCGAAAGCTCTGAGCGTCTGGGCGGTCTTGCGGTACGCATCTTGCTGCCGGGGCGGCTGGTCAGGCCAAAGCCTGAACCATCCTGAACTGCGTGAGGCCCGGCCAGCGACCTCTTGCTGCGCAAGTCGCCTTGGCGTGATCGCCCGATGATGGGGGCACCGATCCGCGTTGCCGTCTGATCGGACCAACCAAAGGCGGAAAATCCACGAAACGTCCCGAAAAACGGTCAATTTCTGTTCAGCTTGCTTGAGGTCTTTGGTTGGGCAAGAGGCCGCCATTTCGCCACAGCGAAGCGCAGGATCCCGACGCAGAGGCGCTGGGCATAGCAATTGAATCTCCCTGACAATTCTCAGCTCGCCTTTGCAGGACATTGCAGCCCGTGACGTCCACTGCCGGTTTTTTGGGCGGGCTGGATGGTGGGTACAGGATGCCACGTGTCGCCAAGGAACTTAGGCCGCCGGACCTGAAGCGTGCGACCCATGCCGGGGGCAAGGGAATCACATGCTTCCCGTGGGTGGTGTCGCGGGCCCATGGTGCGCTCCATTCTCGCCGCCATCCGGCGCCTTCGGGCGCCGCCGTCATGCGTGTGACGGCGATCCCGCCCCGAACTGCACGAAAACCGCGCGACAGGTCTGTCCTGCGCGCTGAAAACGCCCGTGGCGAGCTTGGGCGACGCTTCTTGCGGCCCCATTTGCCCACATTTCAACGGTCCAGCGACCGCAGGCGACCCTTGGGGGTGAAAATCACTTGATCTGCTGGCCTGATCCGACGATCTTGAGGTCGAGCGACAGGTCACATGGGGGATGTCGGGTGAAATACGTCCTGGCAACGTCAGCAGTGCTTCTGGCTTCTCCGGTATCGGCGCAGGACTGGTCGGGAACCTGGGCTGGCATGGCCATTGGCTATGGGGCGGGAACCTACGATCAGGGTGACTTCGAAGCCGGCCAAGAGGGTGTTCGGGTAGAGGTCGACCGCGCCATCGTCGGGCTGCACCTCGAGCGGAATTTTCAACGAGAAAGCACTGTCTTCGGGTTTGACGTGGATATTTCGAACGGTGTCTACGGCATGCGCCCTCAAGGGACCGGCGCGCCATGGTGGAGCTGCACAATAGGGGACTGTGTCGTCGACATCACGGCATTCATGACAATTCGTGGGCGGTACGGCTGGTTGCTGAACCCGGAGACGATGGTCTATGGGGCCGTCGGGCTTGCCGCAGGCAAAGCCGAGGGCGGGATTCTCGACAGCCTTCAGGAAGGGTCCTCTACGGCAGTCGGGTACACGGTCGGCGGCGGGGTTTCGCGGATGATCGGGCCGAACACGGTAATCTACGGTGAGATTAACCATGTGGATCTGGGCACCCTTCAATTTGGGGCGGGGGATACACCCGGCGAGGACGTCTTTGATGCGAAAGGTGACTTCGCGACCATAAAGTTAGGCGCGAACTTCCGGTTCTAGGGCTTTCAATGCGGGCCTGATGGCATCGGGCCGAAACGCGCCCTTTTCAGATCTGGAGACTTCGTCTGGCCACTTGCCCGGGGGACTTGCGGTCTAAGCGTCTTCCATCAGGAGGGTTGTTAGGCGGGTATGCCAGGAAAACTGGCCCATTATCAAATAAAATCAATTGGGTCATTGGTGGAGCAGAGGGGGATCGAACCCCTGACCTCGTCATTGCGAACGACGCGCTCTCCCAACTGAGCTACTGCCCCAAAAACTTGCGAAGCTATCTCGCGCATTGGTCTGGTCTTGTCAAGCTGCAGGCGCGGTCGCCTCAGGAGGCGCCATGCTGCCGCACGAAGGCGATGATGTCGGCAGCGGGCCGCGCCCCCGCCAGCCGTGCCACTTCGCGCCCGCCCCGGTAGAGGATCAGCGCCGGAATGCCCCGGATGCCGGCGCGACCGGCGATTTCGGGGTGGTCCTCGGTGTTCAGCTTCATCAGCCGAGCCGCTGGCGCGAGCGTTCTTGCGGCCTTTGCGAACTCTGGCGCCATCATCCGGCACGGGCCGCACCAGGGCGCCCAGTAATCGACCAGAACCGGCAACCCGTCGCCGCGCGTCACCTTGTCATGCGTCGCCGCGTCCAGTTCGGCCACCTGGCCATCGACCAGCGCCGCCCCGCACACCCCACATTTCGGCCCCTCGACCAACCGGGCCATCGGCACCCGGTTCGCCTGTCCGCAGGTCGGGCAAGTCAGCTTCACCGCTTCGGCAACTGCCATCGCACACCTCATATTCCAACTTTTGCACAGATGAGGATCACAGGCGTTCGGCGCAAGACCCGCAAGTCGCCGATGTCAGAGAAAATCTTCCTCTTCGCCCGTGACATCGACCCCAAGGGCATCAAGGCCCGCCTCGAGGTTTTCGGCCAGATGCGGCATGCCCATCAGGTAATCCGCGGTGGGGGTTGTCGCCTCTGTTGTGGCCGTGGCGACAGCCTCGTCGAAGTCTTCGGCCTCAAAGGCACCGCGGCCTACCCAGGCAATGGCAGTCAGCTGCGCCTTTTCTTCATCGTTCATCGCGTCGATGAAAGCGTGCAGCTCTCCCGCGCCGACGCCTGCCTCGCGTGCCAGAAAGACCACATGAACAACCTTCCGAGGGCTGATCTCCAGCATGCCACCACCTCCATGACTTATGTCGGACCATGGTCGCGCAGTCGGTGCATCGGCGCAAGCGGCGTCTCAGCCAAGTGCCCAGACCACCAGCCCATGCGCCAGCGCGCCCGCCAGTGTCGCAAGCACCACCGACCGGCGGGACAGATAGACCGCGATGACCGCGGCGGTGCCGACCAGTACCGGCAGCAGCCGCGACACCTCGACCGCAAGCGACGGCAGGATCGCCGCGACGAACAGCGTCGCGATGGCGGCGGGCCCGGTGGCGGACAGGAACCGCTCCAGCAGCCCGCCGGGTTGCAACCGGTCGGTTCGCGCCCGCGTCGGCAGCACCCGGAACGCCCAGTTCGCCGCCCCTGCCATCACGGCCACTGCCAGAAGTTCCAGGTTCATCGCCGCGCCAACCCGGTGACGGCGCCCGCCGCCATGCCAGAAAGGATGCCCGCAAGGATACCTGTCGTCGCACTGACCAGCAGCGTGCCGCCAACCGTCACCAGCCCGGCCACCGCGATGACCGGCACTTTGGGACGGCTCAGGATCGACAGCAGCAGCGCCAGGAACAGCGCCGGCAGCATGAACCCCAGCCCCGCGCTGACCGCAGGCCAGCCTTCCAGTGCGCCGCCTCCTGCCGCCGCCCCCGCGGCCGTCCCCGCGAGCCAGCTGGCATAGGCCCCGATCCCCAGCCCGAACATGTAGCTTTCCGAAAACCGCTGCCCTCGCGCCAGCGCACCCAGCGCCTGACCGAAGACCTCGTCGGTCAGGCCGAAGGCCCAGACCCAGGCCCGCTTCGTGCTTGCGTCCTTGCCCGTCGCGCGCATCAGCGCCGGGCCGTAGAGCACATGCCGCAGGTTCATCGCGATCAGCGTGACCGCCGACACCAGCACCGGGGCACCGGAGGTCAGCAGCGCCAGCGCCAGGAACTGCGAAGCCCCGGCGTAGATGATCAGGGACAGGGCGAAAGCCTCGACACCGCTGAACCCGGCCCGGGTTGCGGCGACCCCGAAGGAAAAGGCAATGGGGAAATAGCCAATCACGATGGGCAGGCTGGCGGTCAAGCCGTCAAGAAAGGCCGGGCGGGTCATGGCTGCAAGCGCTAGCTTGCCGGGCGGCAGGGGTCAATGCCGGGGACAGATTCGGAAAGCCTGACTTGCACTGGCAGGCCCTACGCGGCAATCCTGCCAGCAACGACATCGAAGGAGGAACCTCCCATGCGCTCGATTGCCCTTGCCACGGCCCTTCTGGCCGCAACGCTCATGCCCGCTATCGCCCAGGAAATCCCGGGGACCAGATACAGCTTCGGTTTCTGGGAAGGCGCCGCGCAAAGCGACAGTTCGGGCGCTTTCTCGCATTGCTCGGTCTCGGTCGGCTATGCCAACGGTGAAACGCTTTGGATCGGGCTTTACGGCAACGATACCCTCTCCGTGCTGCTGGCCCATCCTGACGTGCGGTTCCAGACCGGCCAGACCTTCGACAGCTGGCTGATGCTGGAAGTCGGCCTGCCCACCCGCGGCACCTCCGAGGCCTGGGACGAGGCTTTCGCCGGCATGACCCTGGAAGGGATCGACGCCTCGATCGACTTCCTGACCCAGGGCCAGTACCTGCGCCTGCTTGGCATCGGCATCGACGATTCCTACGACGTCAACGGCATCACCGAAGCCCTGGCGCTGGCACGTGAGTGTGTTGCCAGGCAGACCGGCGGCAACCCGGGCGTGGCACCGGTGCCGAAAGTGTCTGATATCCTGAAGCCCAAGACCGGGTCGGCCGGGGGCATCGGCGCCGACGGCGCGCTTGGCACCCCTGCACCAAAGCCAGCGCCGTAAGACAAAGGCCCGGGCGAAAGCCCGGGCCTGCGATGTCCGGCATTGATCCGTCCAGCGACTACTCCGCCGCCTCCATATAGGCCTCGATCGGCGGGCAGGTGCAGACAAGGTTCCGGTCGCCATAGACGTTGTCGACCCGGCCGACCGGAGGCCAGTACTTGTCGACCTTGAAGGCGCCCGGCGGGAAACAGCCCGCCTCGCGGCTGTATTTGCGGTTCCATTCGCCCACCAGCGCGGCGACGGTGTGGGGCGCATGGCGCAAGGGGCTGTCCTCGGATGAGATCTCGCCCCGTTCCACCGCCGCAATCTCTTCGCGGATGGCAAGAAGTGCGGTGATGAAGCGGTCGATCTCGGCCTTGGTCTCGGATTCGGTCGGCTCCACCATCAGCGTCCCCGCCACCGGCCAGCTCATCGTTGGTGCATGGAAACCGTTGTCGATCAAGCGTTTGGCGATGTCGTCGACCGTCACCCCCACCTCGGCAAAGGGGCGGGTATCCAGGATACATTCATGCGCAACGCGGCCCTTGTTGCCCATGAAAAGGATCGGATAGCTCCCCGCCAGCCGTGCCGCGATGTAGTTCGCGTTCAGGATCGCGACCCGCGTCGCCTGGGTCAGTCCCGGCCCGCCCATCATCAGGCAGTAGGCCCAGCTGATCAGCAGGATCGAAGCACTGCCATAGGGCGCCGCCGAAACCGCGCCCTCACCCCCGGTTTCCGGATGCCCCGGCAGATGCGGCGCCAGATGCGCCTTTACGCCGATCGGCCCCATGCCCGGCCCACCGCCGCCATGCGGGATCGCAAAGGTCTTGTGCAGGTTCAGGTGGCTGACATCGCCGCCGATCTCGCCCGGTTTCACCAGCCCGACCAGCGCATTCATGTTGGCCCCGTCGATATAGACCTGCCCGCCATGGTCATGGGTGATCTTGCAGATCTCGCGCACGGTTTCTTCAAAGACGCCATGGGTCGAGGGATAGGTGATCATGCAGGCCGCCAGCCGGTCGCCCGCCGCAATCGCTTTGGTCCGGAAATCCTCGACATCCACATCGCCGTTCGGCGCGGATTTCACGACGACAACCTCCATCCCCGCCATCTGCGCCGATGCCGGGTTGGTGCCGTGGGCGCTTGTCGGGATCAGACAGACATCGCGGTGCATGTTCCCGCGCGACCGGTGATAGGCCTGAATGGTCAGAAGCCCCGCATACTCCCCCTGCGCGCCCGAGTTCGGCTGCATCGACATCGCGTCATAGCCGGTGATCTCGCAGAGCTTGGCCGAAAGATCCGTGATCGCTTCCGTGTAACCCGCCGCCTGATCGCGCGGCGCGAAAGGGTGCAGCGAGCCAAATTCCGGCCAGGTGATTGGCATCATCTCGGCCGCAGCGTTCAGCTTCATCGTGCAGGACCCCAAGGGGATCATCGCGCGGTCCAGCGCCAGATCGCGGTCGGAAAGGCGGCGCATGTAGCGCATCATTTCCGACTCCGCGCGGTTCATGTGGAAGACCGGATGGGTCAGGTAGTCGGTCTTGCGCAACATGTCCTCGGGGAAGCCCAGCGTCGCGCGATGCGGCGGGACACCGTCGATCCCGAAGGCCTTGAGAACGTGGACCAGCACGCGCTCGTCCGTCGTCTCGTCCAGGCTGATCCCGACCCGGTCATTGCCGATCTTGCGGAAGTTCAGCCCCTCGGCCCGCGCGGCGGCCAGGATACCCGCCTGCCCGACGCCAACCTCGACCGTGATCGTGTCGAAGAACGCCTTGGGGGAAACCTTCGCCCCCGCCGCCTTCAGCGCCCGCGCCAGCCGTTGGGTCAGGAAATGCACCCGCTCGGCAATCGCGCGAAGGCCTTTTGGCCCATGAAAGACCGCGTAGAAACTGGCCATGACCGCCAGCAGGGCCTGCGCCGTGCAGACGTTCGACGTCGCCTTCTCGCGCCGGATATGCTGCTCGCGCGTTTGCAGGCTGAGGCGATAGGCCTTGCCGCCCTGCGCATCAATCGAAACCCCGACGATCCGCCCCGGCATCTGCCGCTTGTGCGCATCCTTCACCGCCATGAACGCCGCATGCGGGCCGCCATAGCCCATCGGCACGCCAAAGCGCTGGGCCGAACCGACCGCAATATCCGCGCCCATCTTGCCCGGCTCTTTCAGCAGGCACAGCGCCAACAGGTCCGTCGCCACCACCGCGACCGCACCTGCGCCGTGCAGGGCGGCGATCTCGTCGGTGAAGTCCCGCACATGGCCATAGCTGCCCGGATACTGGAAGATCGCGCCAAAAACCTTCGACGGGTCCAGCTTTTCGACTGCATCCTCGATAATCTCGATCCCCAAAGGCAGCGCCCGGGTCCGGATCACCGCGATGGTCTGCGGATGGCAGAACCGGTCCACGAAGAACGCCCGCGCCTTCGACCTGGCCAGACGTTCCGCCATCGTCATCGCTTCCGCCGCCGCCGTCGCCTCGTCCAGCAGGCTCGCGTTGGCGACATCAAGGCCGGTCAGGTCGCAAACCATGGTCTGGTAGTTCAGCAATGCTTCAAGCCGGCCTTGCGCGATCTCGGGCTGGTAGGGCGTATAGGCCGTATACCAGGCCGGGTTTTCCAGGATGTTCCGCTGGATCGCCGGCGGCGTCACCGTGCCGTAATAGCCCTGCCCGATCAGCTGGGTCATCACCCGGTTCTTCTGGCTGACTTCCTTCATCTTCGCCAGAAGCTCATGCTCGGCCAGGGGCGCCCAGGTCAGCGGTTTCGTCTGCCGGATCGAGGGCGGCACGGTCTGGCCGATCAGTTCATCCAGAGAGCGAACCCCGACAGCCGTCAGCATCTCGGCCATCTCGGCAGGAGAGGGCCCGATGTGGCGGCGGTTGGCGAAGTCGTAGGGATTATAGTCGGTGGGCGTGAAGGTCATGGCGCAAACCTATGGCAAGGGGCGGACAAATTCCTTCGAAGGAATTTGCAATTTTCTTCGAAGAAAATTGCCCGGAGATTCCGAAAACTCCGGGCACGGGACGGTCAGCCGATCAGTTCCTGATACTCATCCTCGTCCATGAACTGATCGAGGACACTCAGATCATCGACCCGCAGCTTGAAGAACCAGGCCGCCCCAGTCGGGTCCTCGTTCACCAGCGCCGGCGCATCGACCAGCTTCTGGTTGACCTCGACGACCTCGCCGTCGATCGGGGCCAGGATGTCCGACGCGGCCTTGACGCTTTCGATCACGCAGACTTCGTCACCTTCGGCCACCATCGTCTCGGTTTCCGGCAATTCCACGAAGACCACGTCGCCCAGCTGGGTCGCGGCGTGTTCGGTAATGCCGACAACGACAAGGTCACCCTCGACGCGCAGCCATTCATGATCCTTGGTGTATTTCATTCTCTCGCCTCAACGTTTGTATCTGGTGGGATGGAAAGGAAGTTCGGTGACAGTCAGGGGCAGGTGCTTGCCGCGCACCTCGCCCAGAAGTCGCGTGCCTGGCGCGGTGAACCGCGAGGCGACATAGCCCATCGCGATCGGTGCATTGACCGAAGGCCCGAACCCGCCCGAGGTGACGCGCCCGACCGGGGTGCCATCTTCGGCAAAGATCTCCACCCCCTCGCGCATTGGCGCCCGGCCTTCGGGGGCAAGCCCCACGCGCAGACGCTCCGGCCCCTCAGCCAGTTCCCGAAGGATGCGCGTGGCACCGGGAAACCCGCCCTCACGCGCCCCGCCTGCCCGCCGCGATTTCTGGATCGCCCAGGTCAGCGCGGCCTCGACCAGGCTGGTTGTGGTGTCAATGTCATGACCGTAAAGGCAAAGCCCCGCCTCAAGCCGAAGCGAGTCGCGTGCGCCCAGACCAATCGGCGCCACCCCTGGCTCTGCCAGCAACTTCCGCGCAAAAACCGCTGCCGCCGCCATCGGCAATGAAATCTCGAAGCCATCCTCGCCGGTATAGCCGGACCGCGACACCCAGGTATCGCCCAGCACCCGGTGGTCCATGAACCGCATGGCCGACACCCCTGGCAGCACCGCCTCCAGCGCTGCCTCGGCCCCCGGGCCCTGAAGGGCCAGCAATGCGCGGTCGGTCACAGGCTCTACCGATACCGCCGGCATCCTTGCCGTCATGTGGGCGATATCCTCGGCCTTGCAGGCTGCGTTCACCACCACATAAAGATGATCGCCACGGTTGGTGAACATCAGGTCATCCAGAATGCCGCCGGTGTCGTTGGTCAACAGCCCATAGCGCTGCCGCCCTTCGGCAAGCCCGGCCACATCCACCGGCATCAGCGCCTCGAACGCCGCCACAAGCTCCGCCATCGGCCCTTTCGGTCGCAGGATCACCTGGCCCATGTGGCTGACGTCGAACAGCCCGGCGGCAGAGCGGGTATGCAGATGTTCCTTCATCACGCCCGGCGCGTACTGGACCGGCATTTCATAGCCGGCGAAGGGCACCATCTTGCCCCCCAGTTCCACGTGAAGATCGTGCAGCCCCAGCCGCACAAGCCCGTCCGCCTCAAGGTCGGCCATTGCCGCCCTCCCATGTATGGCCGGAACGTGCCGGCACCGTCCGGGCAGGCCGATCCCTACCCCGCGATGCCCCCTCTGTCCCTGCACCATCTGGTGCGCCTGAGAACGTTATCCCTTCGGCGGGCCAACCCGATTGAAGGGGTGTGCCACTCTCCAGAGCCTGTTGTCAGCTACGGTCCCTTGCGCCTGAGAGTTTACCGGGGCGGTTGCTCCTTCGGCACCGCCAGACCCGCGAGGGCCTGCCGGATTCTCCCGAACCTGACACCCGATGGTTAGCCCATCGCCCCGCAGCGCGGCAAGGGGAAATTGGAATACGACAGTATGCCGCGCAAAGGCGACAGCCTTATGCCCGCCGCTCCCCCGGGCTGGCCACCGGCTCGGCCTCGGGCGCCGTCGACGGCCTCGGCCCGCGCGGCAGCCCCACGGCAGGCGAGCGGATCGCCGCCAGCGCCAGCCAGGCCGCCGCCAGCCCGAAGACCACCCCCCCAAGGGCCTGCCCGATCAGCACCCCCTGCGCGCCCCAGATGCTCCCCAGCCACAGCGCCAGCGGGATCGTTCCCACCGTATGCCGACCCCAGGTCACCACGGTCGACCAGAACGGCCGCCCAAGGTTGTTGCAGACCGCATTGCCGACAAAGATCATCCCGTTGAAAAACCACAGCAACGCCAGCGGACCGCAGAACAGATAGACGATATCCCGGGTCAGCCCCTCGGCCTGAAACGCATCCGCGATCTGGGCGCGCAATGCGAACAGCAAAGCCGAGACCAGTGCAATCACCAGCCCGGTAAAGATCAGCCCATCAAGGAACGCCCGCCGCACCCGGTCCAGTCGCCCGGCCCCGAAGTTCTGCCCGATGATCGGGCCCATCGCCCCCGACAACGCGAAGATCACTCCGAAGGCCACCGGCGTCAGGCGCCCCACGATCGCCATGCCCGCCACCGCCGCCTCGCCGTAGCCCGAGGTGGCGCGGGTGATGAACGCCTGCCCGACCGGCGTCGCCAGCTGCGTCAGGATCGCCGGCACCGCAATTGCCCAGATCGGCCCCATGTCGGCAATCACTTGTCCCGGAGTGGGCCGGTCGAACCCGCCGTAGGTCGTCACGACAGGCCGCAAGGCCATGACCGCGATCACCACCCGCGCCGCCACGCTGCCCAGCGCCGCCCCGGTCAGTTCCCATCCGAAGCCGAAGATCAGGATCGGGTCCAGCACCGCGGTCGCCAGCGCGCCCCAGACCGTCGCCATCATCGCCGCCCGGGCATCGCCATGGCTGCGCAGGATTGCGCCGCCGATCATCCCCACCATTAGCAGGGGCTGCGACGGGATCACGATCTGCAGAAAATCCACCGCCAGTTCCGCCGTCCGCCCCGTGGCCCCCAGCAGCGCCACGAGCGGCCCCAGCATCAGCCAGACGAAGGCGGCAAAAAGCGATCCGAAGACGAAGCCCAGCACCAGCCCGGTCGTAGCCCTTCCCCGCGCCCCGACCGGGTCTCGCGCCCCCAGGGCACGCGCAACGAGGGCGCCCACGGCAATCGACATCCCGATTCCGAAGCTGGTGGTGAAGAACAGGATCGCGCCGGCATAGCCGATGGCCGCCGCCAACTCGGCCTGCCCCAGCATCGAGATGTACAGCATGTTGATCAGATCGACGACAAACACCGCCATCAACCCTACGGAGGAGGTCAGCGCCATCGCCGACACATGCCGGAAAAGGTTCCCCTCGACGAATTTCGCCTGCCCGGATGGACCCGCCACTGACGCCTCCCGCTGCTGGTGCGAAAGGCGCGCTTCAGCCTTTCATCAGTCCACAGTCATCCCACCAGAGGTCCGGCGGGCGTGAAACCTTCCGGGGCCAGCCAAAGGGCTCAGATCCGGGCGATCAGACCTTCGGAACCTTTTGCAACAAAGGCATCAAGTCCGCCATTTCCGGCCCCGCGTCGCGTCCTGTCAGCGCCCGGCGCAGCGGGCGGAAAAGGTCTTTGCCCTTGCGCCCGGTCGCTTCCTTTACCGCCGCCGTCCACTCGCCCCAGGTCGCCGTGGTCCACGGGCGCGCGGGCAGCAGGGCAAGCGCCTGACGCACGAACTCCCGGTCGGCCTCATCCACCACCGCCTCGGCTCCGTCGCGGAACAGGAGCCACCAGCCCTCAAGGTCCGCCAGCACCGTGATGTTGCCCTTGGCCACGGCCCAGAACGCCTCGGCCTCGGCTTCGGGAACGCCCAGGGCGGCGATCCGGTCCTGCACTGCCGCAAAGGGCAGCCCCTGCACATGGTGCCGGGTCAGCGGGAACAGGTCTTCCGCGTCGAACTTCGTTGGCGCGGCCCCGAAGGATCCGACATCGAAGCCCTCGATCAGCTCGTCCATCGAGCCCGCCAGTTCCACCGGCTTTGACGACCCCAACCGCGCCATCAGGCTGAGGAGGGCCAACGGCTCCACCCCCCGCGCGCGCAAGTCGCGCAAGGACAAGGTGCCGAGCCGCTTCGACAGCTCCTCTCCCTGCGCGCCCGTCAGCAGCGAATGGTGCGCGAACTGCGGCGGCACCCCGCCCAGCGCCTTCATGATCTGGATCTGCGTCGCGGTGTTGGTCACATGGTCCGCCCCCCGCACAATATGCGTGACCCCCATGTCCACATCATCGACCGACGAGGCGAAGGTATAAAGCACCTGCCCGTCCGCCTTGATCAACACCGGATCGCTGACCGACCCCGCGTCGATCGAGATGTCGCCGATGATCCCGTCAGCCCATTCGATCCGCTCGATGTCCAGCAGGAAGCGCCAATATCCGGCCCGCCCCTCTTCGCGATACTTCGCCTTCTCGGCCTCCGTCAGCTTGAGCGACGTCCGGTCATAGACCGGCGGCTTGCCCATGTTCAGCAACTTCTTGCGCTTGAGGTCCAGCTCCACCGGCGTCTCGAAGCATTCGTAGAACCGCCCCGCCGCGCGCAACTGGTCGGCCGCCTCGCCGTAGCGGTCCATCCGCAGGGACTGCTTTTCCACCCGGTCCCAATGCAGGCCCAGCCAGTCGAGATCCGCCATGATCCCGTCGGCATATTCCTGTTTCGAGCGTTCCTGATCGGTATCGTCCAGCCGCAGGATGAACTGACCGCCGTTCTTGCGGGCGATCATCCAGTTCATCAGCGCCGTGCGCAGGTTGCCCACATGGATCCAGCCGGTGGGCGACGGGGCGAAACGGGTGATGACGGTGGGGGACGTGCTGGGCATGGAACAGGCTCCTTCAGGCGCCCTTCCCTGTCACATGGCCCCGGGATTGTCCAGTTTGCCCTGCCCGGTTCCGCATCCCGTCGCAACGCCGTCGGGCGGGGCTCGATGCCCCGCACGACGGCCGCCCCGTCCGGGTCACTGCGGCGCGCATCTGGCTCCGGCCTCACTCCGGATGCCGCCATTTGGTTTGATCCTGATCAGGGCAAGGCCGGCCATTCCCTTGCACCCTTGCCCAAGGCTTCATGACGCCAAGGGGGCGGCCCATGCGCAACCGTGTTTACCTTATCCTTGCTCTTGCCGCACTCGGGGCGATCATGGCGGCCTTCCTTGCCTATCGGGCCGACATGGCTCGCCTCCGCGCCGATCTGGATGCGGGCAGCACCCTTGTCGGCACCCGCCATGGCCGGGTCGAGGTGGCAACGCTTGGCTCCGGCCCACCGGTTCTGGTCCTGCACGGGGCCGGGGGCGGATATGATCAGGCGCTGCTTCTGGCGCGGATGTTCGGCAGTGGCGACCGCCAGTGGATCGCTGTCTCACGCTTTGGTTATCGGCGCTCCGCCCTGCCTGCCGACGCCTCGACCCGGGCGCAGGCAGAGGCGCTTGTCGATCTTCTCGATGCTCTCGGGATTGACCGGGTCGGCGTTCTGGCAATGTCCGGCGGCGTCCCGCCAGCGCTTCAGCTTGCGGCGCTTCACCCTGACCGGGTCAGCGGGCTGGCGCTTTTGTCCTCGGCGCCGTTCACCCCGCTGACCGCCGCCTCGCAGGACCTGCCAATGCCCGCCTGGGCCTATCAGGCGCTGTTTGCGACCGATTTCCCGATCTGGACCGTCACCCGTCTTGCCCCCAGGATGCTTGACGCCGTGTTCGACGTCACCCCCGCGCTCCGCCTGCGCCTCACCCCGGAAGAGGCTGCCGATGTGCGCGCCCTGACCCTTGGCTTTCTGCCCGTCACCGACAGGCTGCCGGGCCTCGCCAACGAAGGCGCTGCAATCGACCCCAAGGCACGCTACGACCTGAGCCTGATCACCGCCCCCACCGTGATCGTCCATGCCCGCGACGACGGGATCAATCCATTCCCGATCGGCGAGTTTCTGGCCGCCGGCCTTCCCCACGCCCGCTTCATCGCCTTGCCCGACGGTGGCCATCTCCTGCTGGGTCACCGGGCCAAGGTGACCGATGCCGTCGCGGCTGTTCTGGCGCCCCCGCCGTGACCGCTCACACCACCCAAACGCCGCCCGAAATCCACCCCACCCCTCCGATTTTCGCCAAGGCGCACCCTTTCCCCCGCCGTCCCGCGCGCCTATCTTGCCACCATGACAAACCCGGCCTCCGACAGTATCGCCCCCTCGCTCGCCTTCCTGGAACAGCTCGCGCACGAGGCGGTTTCGACCCTGCCCGACCCGTTCCGCGAACCTGCCACCCACATCCGCCTGAGGATCGAGGATTTCCCCGAGGATGACATGGTCGAGGAGCTGGGCCTGAACGACCCCTTCGAACTGACCGGTCTTTACGAAGGCATCCCCCTGACCGAGAAATCGACCGCCGATCAGGTCACCCGGCCAGACGTGATCTGGCTTTTTCGCCGCCCGATCCTTGATGAATGGGTCGAACGCGGCAACGTGTCTCTGGCCGAGATGGTGACCCATGTCGTGATCCACGAACTTGCCCACCACTTCGGCTGGTCGGATGATGACATCGCCCGGATCGACCCGTGGTGGGAATGACCGCACATACGAGGTGGATGTCCGCGCCGATCCTGACGCAGTCGTGACCTGATCGCAGGGCATTTCGCCGCACCCTTTCGGTCCAACATCCGAGCAGAGGATGCCACGACCAACGCTACCCGTCGCCAAGCGCTTCTGGACGGTATCTCCGTGCCTGTCACCGCTTCAATCCTGCCCGTGCCGCGGCGGCAGATGCACCGCTCCAAGCTCGGCGGCTTCGAGGTGACGACCCTTCTCGCTGGCACCCGCTCCGGGGACAAGCCGCAGGAGATCTTCGGCACCAACGCTTCGCCCGAGGACTTCGCCGCACTTTCCGCCGCGGACTTCATCCCCGCCGGCATGAACGAGGGTGTGTTGACGTTCATCGTAGGCGAATGACGGTTGCAGCGATGGCGATGAACGCGTTGTAGCTTGTGTCGGTCTTGCAGCAGCGCATGGCAATTCCCGTGTATTCCTTCAGCTTTCCGAAGACGTTCTCGATCAGGTGGCGCCATTTGTAGGTGTCGCAGTCGAACTCTGCCGGAAAGCGGCGGTTACCTGCCTGCCAGCTGTCAGATGATGCTGAACGGTTAAGGCTGCGACCCAAAATCCTTCGAAGGATTTTGCAAATCTTTTCGAAAAGACTTGCCCCCGGCGACCAGTGCCGGGGGCAGTTCCATTTTCCGCCGAAGGGTCTATGATAGCGGTAACACAAACAGGTGCCGCATGAACCAAGCCCCAATCCTCACCCTGACGCTCAACCCCGCGCTCGACATGGCGACCGAGGTGCGCGAGATCACCTCCGGCCACAAGCTGCGCTGTTCGGAACCGCAGCTTGACCCCGGCGGTGGCGGTCTGAACGTCAGCCGCGCCATCAAGGCGCTTGGCGGCGACAGCCTGGCCCTTGTCGCCATCGGCGGGCTGACCGGCGACCGGCTGGCAGGTCTGATCCGGGCCGAAGACGTCACGTTTCTGTCGATCCTCGGCCCCGGCGAAACCCGTCAATCGCTGACCGTGAACGAAGAAACTACCGGCAAGCAGTTCCGTTTCATGTTGCCCGGTCCGCTCTGGGGCGAGGCCGAACGTGCCCGCGTCTTCACGCTTCTGCGCGCCACCGCGCGGCCCGGCGGGCTTTCCGTCATCTCTGGCAGCCAGCCCCCCGGCGTGCCGGTCGACTTCCCCGCACATCTCGCCGCCTCAATGCCCGAAAGCCGCGTCGTCCTTGACACCTCCGGCTCGGCCCTGTTCGAGGCCGTGCGCCATCCGATCCCCGGCCTTGACGTCTTGCGCATGGACGGCGAAGAGGGTGAGGCGCTGGCCGGCCGTCCGCTGCCAAACCGGGAAGACACCGCCGCCTTCGCTCAATCGCTGGTCCGGGCCGGGGTGGCGAATACCGTGATCATCGCCCGGGGTGCTGATGGCAACGTCCTTGCCGACAAGGATCACCGCCTGTTCGCCAAGGCTGCAAAGGTCAAGGTCAAGTCCACAGTCGGCGCCGGCGACAGCTTTGTCGCGGCCTTCGTCCTCGCCCGGTCACGCGGCCAGACCAACGCCGAGGCTCTTGCGTTCGGGTCCGCCGCCGCCTCGGCCGCAGTGACCAGCGATGCGACCCGGCTCTGCCGCCTCGAAGACGTGATGCGCCTCTTGCCGGAATGCGAGGTCAGCGAGGTCTGACCCGAACCGGGACGAAAGGACCGCTCTGGCGGCGAAACCCGGCCAGGGGTTCGCCCCGATGCCGGACCCGTGCCGCCAGACCCTTCCGGTCGATCCAGTCGCGCATCGCCGGGCTGATCGGCCCGATTAGGGCGACTTCGGCCAGTTCCACCGAAGCCCGCAGTGCTGCCATCTCGGGCCAGCCCATTGCCATGTCACGACGCCTGACCCAGGCCTCGGCATCGCGTTAGCGGACCACGGCCCGGACATAAGCCGATAGGTGTTGACCACCGTGATCCCGGCATCAGGCACCGCTGTCATCCCGCCAGCGATTGACAATCGGATAGCGGCGGTCAAGCCAGAACGCCTTTTGTGTCAGCCTGACCCCCGGTGCCGACTGGAAGCGCTTGTATTCGGCAAGGTAAAGCAGGTGTTCCACCTTCTTCACCACCGCCCGGTCGAAGCCCAGCGCCACGATCTCGGCCACCGACATTTCCTTTTCCACCAGCCCTTCAAGGATCGCATCCAGCACGTCATAGGGCGGCAGGCTGTCATCGTCGCGCTGGTTGGCGCGCAGCTCGGCGCTTGGCGGTTTCTCGATGATCCGCGCCGGGATCACCTCGCCCGCCGGGCCTTTCATCCAGGGTCGGTGATGCTCGTTGCGCCACTTCGCGGTCAGGAACATGCGGGTCTTGTACATGTCCTTGACCGGGTTGTAGCCGCCGTTCATATCGCCATAGATCGTGCAGTAGCCGACCGCCATTTCCGACTTGTTGCCGGTAGTCAGAAGCATCTCGCCGAACTTGTTCGACAGCGCCATCAGCATCACGCCCCGCAACCGGCTTTGGATGTTCTCTTCGGTGATCCCGGTTTCCGTGCCTGCGAACAAGGGCGCCAGCGCCTCGCCCACCGCCCCTTGCGCGCCCGTGATCGGCACCGTGTCCAGCCGACAGCCAAGCGCCTTAGCCGCCGCCGCCGCATCCTCCAGCGAATGGGCCGAGGTGAACTCCGACGGCAGCATCACGCAGCGCACGTTCTCCGGCCCCAGCGCGTCCACGGCCATCGCCGCGACGATCGCGCTGTCGATCCCGCCGGACAGGCCCAGAAGCGCCTTTTTGAACCCGCATTTCCGCATGTAATCGCCCAGCGCCATCACGCAGGCCCGGTAGTCCGCCTCGCCGATGGGCGGTATCTCGCAAATCTCGCCCGGATCGGCACGCCAGCCCTCCGGCCCCCGGCGGAAGGTCACCATCACCTCGGTCTCGTCGAACTGCGGCAGTTGCGCCATCAGCCGTCCGCCGGGGTTTAGGACCATGGAGGAGCCGTCAAACACCTGGTCATCCTGCCCGCCCACCATGTTCAGATAGACCAGCGGCAACCCCGTCTCGACCACCCGCGACACCATCAGGTTCAGCCGCAGGTTCGGCTTGCCCCGGTGGTAGGGCGAGCCATTGGGAACCAGCAGGATTTCTGCCCCGGTCTCGGTCAGGGTCTCGGCCACATCCGGGTGCCAGGCGTCCTCGCAGATCGGCGTCCCGATCCGGACGCCCTTCACCACATAGGGCCCATGCACATCGGCCGAGGCAAAGACCCGCTTCTCATCAAAGACCGCATCGTTTGGCAAATGGTGCTTCAACACGCGCGCCGACACCTTGCCGCCCTGCAGGACGTAATACCCGTTGTAAAGCTTGCCCCCCGCAAGAACCGGCCCGCCGATCCCCAGCGCGGGGCCATCGGCGCAATCCGCCGCCAGTCCCTCGACCGCCGCAATCGCCGCGCTCACGAAGGCGGGCTTCAGGATCAGATCCTGCGTCTGATATCCGGTCACGAACATCTCGGTCAGGGCGACCATATCGGCCCCTGCGTCGCGCCCCGCCGCCCAGGCGGCGCGGGCCTTGGCCATGTTGTCCGCAATATCGCCCACCGTCGGGTTCAACTGCGCCAGCATCAGACGGAACGTGTCGCTCATAGGGTTCCCTCACTACATGGCTGCTCTTCTACCAGACTGACGCCCAAGGGAAAGCCGTCGCAATCCGTGTCGCCGAGCCACGGCTTGTCACAAACCCGCGCCCCCCTTACCTTCTATCCTGCACAACCGGGGATTCGCCGCCCATGCGCATCTTGACCGCCTCGCTTCTTGCCAGCCTTATTGCCTTCCCCACCCTGTCCCAGGATGGCGAGGTGCTGACCAAGCAATACGACGACGGCTCGGTCTATGAGGGCACGTTCCTGAATGGTCGCCAGCACGGCACCGGCACCTACAGCCTGCCGTCTGGCTTTGAATACACCGGCGAATGGGTCGAGGGCGAAATCACTGGCCAGGGCACCGCACGCTATCCCAACGGCTCGGTCTATGAAGGCACCTTCGTCAAGGGCCAGCCCGAGGGCAAAGGCAAGATCACCGCGCCCGATGGCCGCACCTATGAAGGCGACTGGGCGCAAGGCCAGATGACCGGCTCCGGCATCGCCCGTTATGCCAATGGCTCGGTCTATGAAGGTACCTTCACCCGGGGCAACCACAACGGCCGGGGCAAGCTGACCAACCCTTCAGGCTATACCTACGTCGGCCAATGGGTGATGGGCGTCAAGGAAGGTACCGGCCGCATCACCTACCCCGATGGCGCCACCTATGAGGGCACGCTTGCCAAAGGCCAGCGCTCGGGCGAGGGAAAGCTGACCATGCCCGACGGGCTGACCTATGACGGCGAATGGGCCGAGGGCCAGATAAACGGTACCGGCATGCTGACCCAGCCGAACGGTGACAGCTACGAAGGCGCCTTCGTCAACGGCCAGCGCGAAGGCCGGGGCCGGCTGACCCACAAGAGCGGCGATGTCTATGACGGCGGCTGGGTCAAGGACCGCCGCCACGGCACCGGCACGTTCATTGCTGCCGACGGTTTCAAGTACGAAGGCACCTGGGTCGAAGGCCGGATGGAAGGCACTGGGTCGATCACCTATCCCGACGGCGCGGTCTATGTCGGCGCGATGCAGGCCGACCAGCCCAACGGCACCGGCGCCATCACCTATCCCGACGGATCGACCTATCAAGGCGACTGGAAGGCAGGCCTGATCTCGGGTCAGGGCCGCGCCACTTATGTCGATGGCCGCATCTACGAGGGCGCGTTCGTCAACGCCCGGCCGCAGGGCACCGGCACGATGACCCACCCCGACGGCTACCGCTATGAAGGCGACTGGGTCGAAGGCCAGCGCGAAGGCGTCGGCGCTGCGGTCTACGCCGATGGCAGCCTCTACAAGGGCAGCTTCAAGGCAGGCCTGCGCGACGGCGTCGGCGAATTCTCGATGACCGACGGCTTTCGCTATGTCGGCGAGTGGATAGCCGGCAAGATCGAAGGCGAAGGCGTGGCTACCTATCCTTCGGGCGATGTCTATGCCGGCACCTTCAAGGCCGGCCGGCGTGAGGGGCAGGGAACCCTGACCTACGCGACGGGCGAAGTCGCAACGGGCATCTGGCAAAACGGCATCCTGACCGCCCCGCCAGAGCCTGCGGCACAGGAGGGCGAAACCACCGCCCCGGTTGACGGCGCAGCCGACGCCCCGGCCGAACCGGCGGCCGAACCTCCGGCAGACGAGACACCCCCTTCAGACGGGGCAGCCAACCCCTGAGGCTGGGCCTCCGCCCGCATCTCCCGCTACCTCCAGCGGCCATGTCCTCACTGCCCGCTTCCCCGGCCAGTGGTCCCGAAGGGACTCCGGCCTTCAGGAGCGCGCCATGGAGTGCGCGATAGCACGCACCATCCGCCCCTCCCAAACCAGGTCCGCCATCTCTCCCCGACCCGATGTCTCTGCCTGAGACACCGGCCAAGGTCCCTTCCGGACCCTTTTGGCGCCTCCCAACCGCAAGGCGGCGCCTGTCACCATCCACCTTGATGATCCCAGGCGTTTGCCGCATTTCTAGATCATCTTGGTCCCCTTCCGCGGCGCCAGGGATGGGCAGCAGATGGATGTCCGGGACAACCGATGCAATGGGGCGGAGCGGGGCAAAGCCCTTGATCTTTGACCGATGCCCGGTGCATCCTCTCAGGGATTTCCTGATCAGGAGATTCAAGGGTTCCAGCCCTCGGAAAGGCTGCGGTTTCATGAAAAAGATCGTGCTCCCGACCAAGCCCTGCAGTGCGCGCCTCAGTGCCAGCCCGCTTTGTCCCCAACCCTCCCGACGCACCCTGCTGGCCAGCGGCCTTGCCTTGCCCGCGCTGCTGTCGTCCGGGCTCTGGCGCGGAAGCGCGGCACTGGCCAGGGCGAAGGACCCGCGCGCGTTCAATGCGAGGGTCATCCAGTCCGGCCACAGCCTGACCGATCCGATCGTGCCCGAGCTTGATCAGATCGTCAGGGCGGCGGGCGGCACAGAGACCCTTGGCATGAAGATGGACCGATCGACAATCCCCGGCAGCCCGATGGAATTCCGCTGGAATGAACGCAACACCTATCTGCCTGATGCCCGCACCGACATCGCAGACTATGACGTGCTGGTCATCACCGAACGGGTGCCGCTGTCCAACACCCTTCCGTGGCACGCCTCCGAGGAATACGGCCTGAAGTTCTTTGCCAATGCCTGGACCAAAGGCAATGGCGGCAGAGGGGCCGAGACCATTCTCTACGCAAGCTGGGTCCCGGTGGACAGCGGTCCGGGGGCCGACAATCCATATAACGACCCCGAGGCATTCACCCCGTTCCGCGAACGGATGGACCTGGAAATGGTCCGTTGGGAACAAATTCAGGCGTCCGTCAACGCAAACCGCCCCAAAGGCTCGCCCGCGATGCCGATGATTCCGGGGCCGCTGGTCATGGCCGCGATCCACGACGCGCTTCGGACCAGCGGCGTTCCGGGGCTGAAGCGGATGGAAGACCTTTTCGAGGACACCATCCATGTGAACGCCGCCGGTGCCTTCATCATCGCATTGGCGCATTACGCCGTGATCTACCGCCGCGATCCGCGCGAACTGCCCGCGCAGGTGGGCCGCGGCCGCTTGCGGTCGCCGGAATCCCTCAACTGGATGAAGGCGATGGTCTGGGATGTGGTCTCCGCCTATCCGGGAAGCGGTCTTGCCTGATCTGGCCGCGCAGGTCCCAATCGAAACATGAACGCCCCTGCAGGCCCGTGTTTCTTGCACGGTTGAAACGATGGTACACCATCGCGCCGCTGCACCACCTCCCCCGCCTCCACCCGCGCAGGAAACCCGGCAACCCCCGCAGTGATCCGACATCCGGTCGACATGGGCCGACAGATACCACTCATGCACCTCAGCCGGGTCCATCCGGGCCAAGAGCGCGAATCCCCCGTCACCATCAGCCGCCGGATGTGGTGGGCGTAGGCAAGATCGCGCGTCTGCCCCGCCGCCGCTGCCATGCAGGCCATCCGGGTCTCGCCCCCCAATTGACTGCGGGCAAGGCGCGAATTTCCCGAAGTGTTCCGTTCCCGACACCAGGACCCCTCCGGCATCACGTCCCGCTCCTCGCCGAACCGGGGCCGACGCTCTGCGACGAACTCGGCCAAAGCCGCCAGAGCGCCTTCCCGATCCGTTGCCCGGCGAAAGGGCCTCGGCCGTCACCGGCTTCAGCGTTTTCTCCTGCCCCACACCGTCCAGCACCAGCGCGCCTGTCGCCACCACCAGCAGGTCAAACGTCCGGTCCAGCCCACCCAGAAGGCGTACCACGCTGACCTAATCCGTCGCATCCATCCCGTCGCGCCACCGTGCGAGCCCCACCACCTCGCCCCGCGCCACCAGCGCGGAGGCAAGCACCCCACCGATCCCTCCCGACGCACCAATCGCCAAGAACCGCAGCGTCCGACTTCGGGCAGGGCGACCGCTTATCCCGACCATGGGCCCGCACTTTTTGCCAAATACTCCCGCCGAAGGCTCGTGCCCCTGAACCCGCCTCACGGCCCGGCACCCTTTCGCGGCAGCGCCGGTTGCGGGGCCTCGATGGCCCCGCAACCGGCGGCCCATTCGAAGAAATCCGCTTTCCTTCGCCGTTTTCCGCCGTATAGTCGCGCGATGACCAAGGAACACCATATCCAAGCCGACGCCGGGGCGATCCGCCCTGTGGCTTGCCTTGGCCTTCTCCTTCTTAGCCGCCTCTGAGCGTGCCCTTGGGCGCGACCGCTCAGAGGTGACCAGCGCCACCCGGACCGCAGCTAAGAAAACAGGACCAGACCCATGACCCAATCCCCGCAAGACCGCCCCGCTCAGGACCGCGTCGTCATTTTCGACACGACGCTGCGTGATGGCGAACAGTCTCCCGGCGCGACCATGACCCATGAAGAAAAGCTGGAGATCGCCACGCTTCTGGACGAAATGGGCGTCGATATCATCGAGGCGGGCTTCCCCATCGCCAGCGAAGGCGATTTCGCCGCCGTCACCGATATTTCCAAACGCGCGAAGACCTCGACGATCTGCGGCCTTGCGCGCGCGAACTACAAGGACATCGACCGCTGCTGGGAGGCGGTCCGCCACGCGAAGTCGCCGCGCATTCACACCTTCATCGGCACCTCGCCCCTGCACCGCGCGATCCCGAACCTCGACATGGACCAGATGGCCGAGCGGATCCACAACACCGTGACCCACGCCCGCAACCTCTGCGACAACGTCCAGTGGTCGCCGATGGACGCGACGCGGACCGAACATGACTACCTCTGCCGGGTGGTGGAAATCGCGATCAAGGCCGGT
>PNJK01000026.1 GCA_013821825.1 Rhodobacter sp. | reverse complement strand
GTCCGATATTCCCTGGCCAGCTGTTCGCACGTCGTCCATCAGGTTCGCTCCGGAGTTTCGGGCGCGCTGCGGTCTGACCGCTGCACCCTCCCTGCCGCGATAGGCCGGGATGGTGACCTACATGCGTCAGTTTTGTAACAGCGTCATGACAGACGGGATGCGCAGGCTCAGGATCGCGCCAGAAGCGCCTCGATTTCCGGCCGGGCCGGCATCGCCGGGGCCGTGCCCGGACGGGTGACCGAGATGCCGGCTGTCGCGCAGCCGAAGCGCACGGCTTCCACCACGTCGCGGCCTTCGCTGAGCGCCACGGCAAAACCGCCGTTGAAGGCGTCGCCAGCCCCGGTGGTTTCCACCACCGGCCCGGCGCTGATTACCGGCACATGCACGCTCCGCGTCCCGTCGCGATAAAGCGCCCCGTTTCCGCCCAGCGTGATGACCACGGCCCCGACGCCCTTGGCCAAGAGCGAGTCTGCCGCAGCTTCCGCCTCGGCAACGGTGGTAACCGGCAACCCGGTCAGCGCCTCGGCCTCGGATTCGTTCGGCGTGACGTAGTCGCACAAGGCCAGCATGGCATCGTCGATCGGGGCCGCGGGCGCGGGGTTCAGGATCGTCCGCACCCCGGCGGCACGGGCGATTTCCAGCCCGCGTCTTGCGGCCGGGATCGGCTGTTCCAACTGGGTGACGAAGACGGATGCCCCTTCGATCAGGGCCCGCTTCGCCTCCACATCGGCGACGGAAACCCGCCCTGCCGCCCCCGGCGCCACGATGATCGCGTTGTTCCCCGTGGCGTTCTCGATGAAGATATAGGCCGCCCCGGTGTAGCTTTCGCTGTCTTCGGTCACTTCCGGCACCACGCCCGCGCGGGCCCAGGTTGCCTGTGCGATATCGGCAAAGGCATCGCGTCCAAGCCGGGTGATGAAATGCACCTGCCCGCCGGCGCTGGCCATCGCGGCGGCGACCGACTGGTTCGAGCCTTTCCCGCCCGGACCCAGCACGAAAGACGTGCCAAGGATGGTCTCGCCCATTTTCGGCTGACGTTCGGCGCGATAGGCGGTGTCGGCCACAAAAATTCCAAGGATGACGATGGGCTTCATCCTATTCCTCCGGCGGGATCACGCCCTTGCGGAACATGAAGCACCCATAGAACCGCCGCTCTCCCGTCTGGATCACGGCATAGGACTGCCGCGCGAGGTCATAGAAGGCGAAGCGTTCCACACCGACCATCGGACGCGGTCGACCTTCGGCGCGGTCAATCTCGGCCTGCACCTCGGCCTGCACCGGCGGGATGGCGTCGGGCTTGCCCACCACCTCCATCCGGCCGGCAAAATCGTCGACGAAGGTGTCCAGCGGCAGGACCGACAGGATCGCACTCACCGCCTCGGCGCAGGTCAGGTTTTCCATCCGCAGAAGCTTGCCCGTCACTGTCGCCCGCGCCACTGAGTCGGACGGAAAGTTGGTATCCGCCACGATCAGCACATCGCCATGCCCCATGGCCCGCAAGGTGGCGAGCACCTCGGCGTTCAGCCGGTTGTCGATCCCTTTCAGCATGTCGTTCCTCCGTCAGATCCGCGCGCCGGTCGCCTTGTCGAAGAGATGCACCTTTTCCACGTCCGGCGCAAAGGTCAGCTGGTCGCCCGGCCGGAACGGCACCCGGTCGCGGAACATCGCCACCACCTCGCGCCCGGTCGCGCGCAGTACGACATGGGTTTCCGACCCGGTGGGTTCCACCACCGCGACCGTACCGGTCAGCCCTTCGGCCCCGACGGCAAGATGTTCCGGCCGCACGCCGTAGATCACCTCGCGGCCTGCATCGACACTTAGTCCCGGCGGCAATGGCAACCGGGTGTCGTCGCCCAGCACAACGGCGCCGTCGCGCACCACTCCCGGCATCATGTTCATCGCCGGGCTGCCGATGAAGCCGGCGACGAAGGTGTTCACCGGGCTGTCGTAAAGCTCCAGCGGAGCGCCGACCTGTTCGATCCGGCCGCCCTGCATGACCACGATCTTGTCGGCCATGGTCATCGCCTCAATCTGGTCATGGGTGACATAGACCGTCGTCGTCTTCAGCCGCAGGTGCAGTTCGCGGATTTCGGTCCGCATCTGGACTCGCAGCTTGGCGTCGAGGTTCGAGAGCGGCTCGTCGAACAGGAACACCTTTGGATCGCGCACGATGGCGCGGCCCATCGCGACGCGCTGGCGCTGGCCGCCGGACAGGGCGCGAGGATAGCGGTCAAGGTAGGGCGTCAGGCCGAGGATCCCGGCCGCGCGGGCCACCTTTTCGGCAATCGCGGCCTTGTCCATCCCCCGCATCTTCAGCGCAAAGCCCATGTTCGCGCCCACGGTCTTGTGCGGGTAAAGCGCGTAGTTCTGGAACACCATCGCAATGTCACGCTCGGACGGGGGCAGGTTGTTGACCCGCCTCTCGCCAATCCGGACATCGCCCGAGGTAACCTCTTCCAGCCCGGCGATCATTCGCAGAAGCGTGGATTTGCCACAACCCGAAGGCCCGACCAGCACGACAAACTCGCCATCCGCGATATCCAGGTCAAGGCCGTGGACCACCTGCACCTTGCCGTAGAACTTCTTCAGATCGCGGATTGTAACCCCGGCCATCGGCCCTTCCTCTTCCCCGTTTCACGGCTCAAGGCTAGCGGCCCTGCACGAGCCTGTCCATCGGCTGATCATACTAACATGTTAGAATCTTGACAGGCCCCCCTGCCCTTGCCAAGCTGTCATCAGGGAAGGTTGTCGCTGTGGGAGGGGAGGCCCCGCGTTTTCGGCCTGCTGTCACCCAAGGTGCGGTGCTCTGCGGCCGCGTCGAATTGTCATTTGATGCAACAAGCAAAGACCCGGGAAGCGCGACGACGCGCCATGCCTGAAGGGTCGCTCGACAGGGAGGACTGAACGTGAGACTCGAAGTATACAACGCAATGGTGCAGGCCACGATGAACCGCCGCCGCATGCTGCAGGGCGCGACCGCCCTGTCGGCGATGGCCGTCCTGCCGATGACGGTGAAGCCGGCACTGGCCGAAGCGCATGGCAACATCCGTGCCGAGATCCTGAAGATCCCCGGCGTCGGCGCGGGTTCGCCCACCGATGCCGATTGGCAGAAGGTCGGCGAAATGGTCCTTGGTCCGACCAAGGCCAACGTCGCCGAGGGCGAGTTTGCGGGCGTCGAACTGACCTTCATGGGTCTGAACAACCAGAACCTGCACAACGTCCTCTTCCGTGGCTTCCTGAAGCCGTGGGAGGCCTATACCGGGGCCAAGATCAACTGGATCGACCTTGCCCAGGCCGACTACAACCCGCGCCTGCAGCAGTCGATCGCCACCGGCACCGTCGACTTCGACATCATCGAGATGGGCGCGCCCTTCGAGGGCGACACCGCAGGCAAGGGCCTCTTGGACGAGATGCCCGACTGGGTGAAAACCCAGATCGAGGCCGACGACCTGGTGGCCTACCTGCAACCGCCGGTCGGCACCTGGGAAGGCAAGTCCTACCGGATCACCATCGACGGCGACACCCATACGCTCGCCTATCGCAAGGACTATTTCGACGAAGGCGGCATCGGCGGGGCCGAGATGCCACGACTCTGGGAGGACGTGAACGCGATGTCGGTGGCGCTGAAGGGCAAGACCGACCCGCTGACCGGCCTGCCCGCCTACGGCTTCCTCGACCCGCTGAAGGGCTGGGGCGGCTTTGGCTTCTACTTCCTGGAAGACCGCGCCACGGCTTACGTCAAGCACCCGTCCGACCCGGCCTTCCTCTTCGATCCCGACACGATGAAGCCGCGGGTCAACAACCCGGGCTGGGTGCAGGCGATCCAGGACGTGATGGACCTGATCAAGGCCGAGGCCTATCCGGCCGACCAGATCAACGCCGACCCCGGCACCACCGCCTTCAGCCAGTTCCTTGCCGGCACCGGTGCCGCGCTGACCTGGTGGGGCGACGTGGGCTCGAACGCGCGCACCTCGGACACCTCGGTGGTGGGCGACGTGGTGGGCTTCGACATCAACCCCGGTGCGAAGCGCGTCTACAACCACGCTGCCGGCGCCTGGGAAGAGACCGAGAACTTCGCCCCGAACCTCGCCTATCTCGGCTGGGGCGTCTATGTCACCAACCGCGTCTCGGGCGACGAGAAAAAGCGCAAGGCGGCCTGGTCGGCGGCGGCGCATCTCGGCGGCAAGGACATCTCGCTGTGGATGGCGGCCTATCCCTCGGGCTTCCAGCCCTATCGCAACTCGCACTTCCAGTTCGAGGAGTGGGAAGCGGCGGGCTATGACCGGGCCTTCATCGAGGACTACCTCGGCTCGAACCGCGACAGCTACAACCACCCCAACGCCGCGATCGAACCGCGCATCCCCGGCATCTTCCAGTATTACTCGGTAGCCGAGGACGAACTCGCCAAGGGCTTTGCCGGCCAGTATGCATCGGCCCAGGAAACCGCCGATGCCATTGCCGCAGCGTGGGAAAAGATCACCGACCAGATCGGACGGGACAGCCAGATCGCGCTGTACAAGGCCTCGCTCGGGATGTGAGCCTGTTCTTTGGCTGGGCCAGACGGCCCAGCCGACTGCAAAACGCACAAACGGCGCGCGGAACACCGCGCGCCGTTTTCCTTGCCGACCCCGCGCATGGGTCAGAGCCTGGTCATCAAATCGCGCGACGGCCAGTCACGGAACACCGTCGGGAGTCCGAACAGCGACGGGAAAAGGAAGCCCCCCTTGATCGCCAAGCTGTGTTCCTTTCGCGCCGATACCAGCCGGACCGGCCAGAGCACCATCACTTGTGCCCGCCACCCGCAATCGCCGACATCCGGGTCTTGCACTGCAGCAAGGGGTTCTGCCCAAGGACGAGGCCACGACCGAGGGACCGGTGCGGCTTCGCCATGAAGAAGCTGGCGCCGGGCAGGAGATTGCCCCGGGCCGCGATCTGCGGCTGTTCGCGCACGTGGCAGTCTTCATCCTTGGCGCCCACGTCCGGCGCGGGGGCAGCGCTCACGCCCCTCATCGCGCTGCGCGGAGCCCATCGGCGCAATGGGCGCCGGAACCACCAAAAGCCTGTGCCCGACCGCAACGCCCGGCACATGCGGTCATCAGCCGACCCTTCGCCTTCGCAGGAGATGAGGTCGATGGCCGCCTCGTCGTCACTATTGGCCGCAAGCGCCGCTACAACGCGCTTGGCCGGGGCCGGTCTGGATAAAGCCGCGTGCTAGGGGTCGTCATGTCTCATCCCGTTGCTGAATGCGTCGAAGAAGCCCTCGAGTCCGTCGTGCCTTGGTCGAAGAAATCGGCGCTCGCCCCATGTCGACGGGCGTATCCTGCGAAGTGGCGGCGTGGTGGCCCCAACCGAGGACAAAGGCCACCTTCGCGGTCTTCGCCTCTGGCAGCCCGACCAAGGCCATCCCGCCCCCGAACGCTTTGCCCAACAGCGACGACCGTCAGGAACAGCGGAACGCCGACAGCCGGCTATGCGACAAGCCACATCTTTGCGCTGTACCTGCTTTCCCGCTCAACCAGGCAAAGGGGTGGAAACGGCAACCAGCAGGCGCGCGATCAGGGCTATCAGCGCGTGCCGTCTATCAGGCAGCTTTGGACTTCTTCAGCTTCCCGAAGGGTCAGACTGGTCGCCCAGACCCTGTCGGGATAGCTGGACACGGAACTCTCCTCCGTGCCCGCATCGTCGCTGTAACAGTAGGCCTACCTATTGACGGCGCCGCATCAGGCCCTTTCGTGCAGGCCACTGCAGTTAAATGCATTTCCAGAATCGCGGCGGATTGCAGGCCAGATGCCTCACCCCACATCCGCGCCGAATTCAGAGCCGGCTTTTGCACTTGTCCCGCGCGCCCTCTCCAATGATCCTGACGACTTCCACTGCCCGAAATCCCCTTCCCAGACAGGGGATGCCAAGCTAACATGCTAGTATGAGTGGAAATGACCAACTTCACGTCGTCACCTCGGACGACATATCTGCTGGCCGGATCCGGTTCGGCAAGACCCTCATCTGGGGGTCGGCAGCGGTCTTGGCGCTGGTCGCCCTGGCCCAGGTGGCGCAGATTATGGACTGGCGCGACTTCGGGTTTTCCACCTGGCGACCCACGCTTTTCGCTTATTCCTTTTGGGCCATCTGCCTGTGCTGGGCGCAGGTCGTGATCCGCGGCGAACACGGCAAGCGCACGCTTTTCGTGCTGCCCGCCGCGCTGTTCGTCGTTTCTCTGACCGTGTTCCCGCTGCTTTTCGGCCTTGTGATCGCGTTTTCCGACTGGAACCTGTCCAGCCCCGACGGACGCCAGCTCAACGGGCTGGCCAACCTGCGCCAGATGTGGACTGACCCATTCTACTGGAACGCCATGGGCAACATGGTCTGGTACACCGCCGCCATCATTGTCGAATATGCCGTCGCCTTCGGGTTGGCGCTGCTGCTTGCCGGCCAGATCCGGGCGCGGAAATTCTTCCGGGTGGCGTTCCTTCTGCCCCTGATGCTGTCGCCCGTGGCCGTCAGCTGGATGATCGGCAAGTCGATGCTCGAGGCACGGTTCGGCCCGCTTGCGCGTCTGGCCCGCTTGCTGGGCTGGGAAAACCCATCCTTCTTCGGCTCGCCCGAGGTTGCCAAGATCACCATCATGCTGATGGACGCCTGGACCTTCATCCCCTTCATGATGATCATGCTTCTGGCCGGGCTGCAGGCGATCCCGAAGGAACTGACCGAGGCCAGTCGCGTTGATGGCGCCACCGGGTGGAAATCCTTCTGGGAGGTGACTTTCCCGCTAATGCTGCCGGTGTCGATCACGGCGATCCTGATCCGCATCATCTTCAAGCTGAAACTGGCCGACATAGTAATCAACGTCACATCGGGCGGGCCAGGCGGGGCGACCGACACCGTCACCAGCTTCATCTTCCGCGAATACCGCGATCGGTCGAACGTGGGCTACGGGACCATGCTGGCGATGGTCTACCTGGTGATCATCGTCATCGCGATGACCATCCTGATGAAACTCGCCGCGCGCTGGACGGCGCCGCGAACATGACCGGGCCAGAAATGACCGAAACGGCGATCTTCAAGGACGGCGAGACGGACCGCGGCTTTCGCGCCAAGTGGTTCGCAAACCGGCTGGTGGTGTATGGCGTCCTGATCCTCTGGACGATCATCTGCCTGTTTCCGATCTACTGGACCATCACCACCAGCTTCAAGATGGCCCCGAACGTGATGCAGGGGAACCTGGTGCCCTGGGTCGACTATCAGCCGAAATGGCTGGGCTGGCGCTCGCTCGGCCTTTCGCCCGACACGATCGGCGCGGAGTCGACCGTGCGGGACGAATTCGTCAAGCGCTTCATCAATTCCAGCATCGCCGCGCTGGCCTCGTCCACGCTGGCGGTGATCCTTGGGTCGCTGGCGGCCTACGGGCTGTCGCGCTTTTCCTACAAGTTCGGCTACATGAAGAACGACGACATCTCGTTCTTCTTCCTGTCGCAGCTGATCCTGCCGCCGGTCGTGCTGGCGCTGCCATTCCTGGTGCTTTACAAGGAGCTGGCCCTGCTGGACACCAGGATCGGGCTGATCCTGCTTTACACGCTGACCGTGCTGCCGATCGTCAGCTGGATCATGCGCGACCAGTTCGCCGGCATCCCCACTGAACTGGAAGAGGCCGCGATGGTCGACGGTCTTGGCGTCTGGGGCGCGTTCTTCACCATCATCCTGCCGATCGCCCTTCCCGGCATGGTGGCGGCGTTCATCCTGTCGCTGGTATTGACCTGGAACGAGTATTTCTTCGCGGCGCTCCTGACTTCGACCTATGCCAATACGCTGCCGGTCATGGTCGCCAGCCAGACCGGCAGTCAGGGGATCAGCTGGTGGTCGATGGCCGCGCTGTCGGCGGCGGCGATCTTGCCTCTGGTCGTGATCGGCGTGGTGCTGGAGCGGTTCATCATCAAAGGCATGGCCGCAGGGGCGGTGAAGTAGGATGGGCTGATTGCCCAGCTTGCGCCGGGCAGCATATGCTGAAGGGCATTGACCAAGGTCTTTCGGCCGAGATTGTCCAAGGCCTGAAGCTGATGGGCCACGGCGACGATCTGGTGATCTGCGATGTGAACCGCCCCGCCGCGACCATCGCGACCGATACCACTTACGGCCGGCTGATCGACATGGCCGGCTGCGACATCCCGACGTCCGCAAGGGCAATCCTGACCCTGATGTCGCTGGACAGCTTTGTCCCCGCCCCGATCAGCCGGATGCAGGTTGTGGGCGAACCCACGGCCGAACGGCCGAACTTCGCCCGAATGCAAGCTGTCGCAGACAGCGCAGAGGGCCGCGCGGTGACTATGCAAAGCCTGGAGCGGTTCGCCTGCTACGACGCCGCCAAACGCGCTTTCACTGTCTTCCGCACTGCCGATAGCGGGCCCTATGGCTGCTTCATCCTGAAAAAGGGCGTGATGGACCTGGCCGAGCTATCGGGCCCGGATCGCGGGCTGGGTGCAAACCCACCACCCTTTCAAAGTCTCAGCACCCCCCGCAGGTGCCGCAGCGCAATTGCCACCCCCCGCTCACCAAGCTCTGCCGTCGCCTGAGAGGCCGTCTCGGTGAACCAGTGCCCGCCTTCCAGCGCCTGCTCCATCGCCACCGTCTCGGGCGCCAGCGCCAGCATCAGCGCGGTCTCTCCGACCCCAGCATGGTCGAACGGAAACTCTGCGCCTTTCGGAAACAGCGGATGAACCTGAATCCAGTTGAACGGGTCCTCTGCCGCCGCGTGAAGCGCATAGTAATCCGCCATCTCGCGGCTTCCCCACCAGCCGGGGCCGCGCGTCGCCTCCAGATGCCGGAAGATCGCGTTGCGCGCCGCCAGCCGGAAAGTCAAATCGGTCGGCATGCCTTGGGCGAAATTCTCGGTCTGGTGGTGGATCACGCCATGGATGTTGCGAAAGCCCCCCGCCAGCAGTGCCGCAAACAGGCCTTCGACCATCGGCAGGATCGCCGAGGCCTCGACATGCAGCGTCCCGGTCCCCTCAGGCCCGGCGACCGCATGGCTGGCCGCGCCGTAGGCGAAGGCTGGCAGGATCACCACCTCATCCCCCAACCGCTCCAGCACGCCGGTCACAGCCAGAAGGTCGACCCCCGAGGGCAGATGCTCGCCATGGTATTCCATCACCCCGATCGGCAGCACGAAGGGCACCCCTGCCGCCTGCGCGGCACGCAACTCCACCGGGCGCATCCGCTCAAATCGCATCAGGCCAGCCCTTCGGCAATGTCGCGGGTCTGCAGGTAAAGCCGTTTCCACAGCGGGTATTGCCGGTCATAGGCCGGAACCGCCTCGGGCGTTACGGTCCGGGCGACCGGGTTCCATCTCGTGATATCCTCGGGGCGTGCAGCGCCGATCGCCACCGCCGCAAGGAAGGCATCGCCATAGCTTGCCCCCATGGTCTTTCCGCAAACGCTCTGCGGGGTTCCCGCAAGGTCCGAGGTCGCCTGCAGCCAGACCGCGTTCTGCGTGCCGCCCCCCACGGCCAGCACCCTCGTCGGGGCGGCTGCAAGCTCACGGTAGGTGTCGAAGACATGCGCGGTTCCCATGGCAATTCCCTCCAGCACGGCGCGAAAGAGGTCGGCGCGGGTATGGGTCAGGTCAAGCCCGAAGAAGGCGCCCTTGGCGAAGGGGTCATGGATCGGCGTCCGCTCACCCGAGAAATAGGGAAGGCAGATCAGTCCCTTGGCCCCCTTCGGGCTGGCGGCGGCCTCTGCCGCCAAGGTCGCGAAATCGCTGTCACGCGCCAGTTGGTCGCGAAACCAGCGCGTGAGCGTCCCGGACGTGGCAAGTCCCGCCATCGAGGCGTGCAGGCCGGGAAACAGCCAAGGCGCATACCACAGGCGCGGGTCGCGCACCGGGGTGGCAGTGACCTGGATGATGAAGACGGTCGAGCCGTACATCAGCATCATCTCGCCCGGAGACTGGACGCCGACACTGACCGCCTCAGCCGCCGCGTCGATGGTGCCGCAGGTGACGGGGGTGCCTTCGGCTAGGCCGGTTTCCCGCGCGGCCCGCGCCGTGATCCGGCCTGCGATTTCCGTCGACCACATCAGGCGCGGCAGCCGGTCAATCGGCAGGATGTCGGCAAGGTCCGCGGTCCAGCCCTGCGTGCCCACGTCGTAAAGCGGCGAGAAGTTGGCCGCGGTGTAATGGTCGATGACGTATTCCCCGGTCAGCTTCCAGGTCAGATAGCTGGTCGAGGTCAGGACTTTGGCCGTCCGGGCAAAGAGATCCGGGCGCGCCTCCTTCAGCCACAGGATCTTCGGCCCAACCGATTGCGAGGTCAGTGCATTGCCGCAGTGCGTCAGGATCACGTCCTCGCCGATGGCCGCATTCAGCGCGGCGATCTGGGCCGTTGCGCGGGTGTCGACACCGTAAAGAACCCCGTTCATCAGGGGTGCGCCCGCGCCATCCACCGGCAGCATGCAAGGACCGATGGCGCTGGCCGCAACCGCAGCTATATCCTTGGGGTCAATCCCGGATTGCGCCAGAAGCGCCTTCGTCACATGGACGAAATCGCCCCACCAATCCTCGTCGGCGCGGTGTTCCGCCCAGCCGGGGCACGGCACGATCATCTTGTGCGGGCGTGAGGCAATGGCGGCTATGCTGCCGTCATGGGCAACCAGCGCGCCCTTGGTTTCAAACGTGCCGATGTCGATGCCAAGGGTGTAGGTCATGGCGACCGCGTCAGGTTCAGATTGGCGTCGATCCCGTCCAGCATCAGGTCAAGAAGCCGCGCCAGCCCGTCAAGGTCGTTGGTGTCCACCACCTCAAGCGCCGAATGGGAATAGCGCATCGGAAAGCCGACATCGAGGCAGGCGACACCTTCAGGCCCCATGAACTGGATATAGCTGAGGTCGGTCAGCGCCCCCGTATGTGCCGACCGTTGCAGGGGCAGCCCCCCGGTTCCAGCCGCGTCTTCGGCCAGCCGCACCAGAGCAGGATGTGGGATCACCCCGTTCAACGTCCCGCGTCCGTGGAAGGAGTAAAGCGAAATGCCCGGACCGCCGCCCAGGGTGACCTCGCCCCGGGTGGCCATGTCGGGCGTATCGCAGGCCAGCAGAAGATCGATCTGAAGCGCGATGTCGGGTTGCAAAACGGTGGCGGCAGGCAGGACGCCGCGCAGGTTGAACTCTTCCTGCACCGACCAGACCAGATGCAGGGTAGGCCCCTCGCGCCCCCGGCGGGTAGCGGCGAGAGCCAGCAGCACCGCGCAACCCGCCCGGTCATCGACCGAGGTGCCGGCGAGCCTGCTGCCCTGCAACGGCAGCACCCTTGGAAGATAGGTCACCGGCGTGCCGATCCGGATGCCTGCGGCGTGCGCCGCTTCCGCCGATCCAAAGCCGGCATCGACGTAAAGCTCGACGTAGGGCAGGACCTTGTATTTCTCCTCCGGCCCCGTCGCGTGGTGGGACTTGTTGGCGATGACGCCGGGGATATCGGCGGTTTCGGTGCACAGCAGCACCGCCTGTGCCGGCAGCGCGCGTTCGGGGACGCCTCCAAGCCGTTCCAGCCGGATCAGACCCGAGGCCTCGACCTTGCGGACAACGAAGCCAAGCTGGTCCATATGGGTAAAGACCATGACCGGCGGCAGCGCCGGATCGCCGGGGATCGTGGTCATCAGGTTTCCCAGCCGGTCGGACCGGTAGGCAAGGCCAAGCCGGTCCAGATGCGCGGCGATGGCTTTGGCTACCCGTCCCTCGTGGCCGGAAAGGCCGGGGATCAGCATCAGTTCGGTGAGGACGTCGCGGATCATGCGCCGCCCCCGGTCGCCTTGCGGGCCGCCCGGACCCGGTCCATGAAATCCTTGGCACGATCAGGATCGACCGCCGCCCAGGTGTCGCCACCCAGCTTCAGCGCCGATCCGACGATACAACCGTCGGCAACGCGCAGCACATCGGCCACGGTGGCATGCTTGACACCGGTGTTCGCCAGGACGGGGATGTCGGGCAGGACGCGCTTTACCGCCTCAAGATCCTCCATCCGCGCGGCTTCGCCGGTGATCGCACCCGACACCAGCACCGCGTCCGGGATCGATGAAAACACCGCGCTGCGGGCCCGGTCCGGCAACGGGCGCGGGTCAAGCGAGCCCGCGAATTCGGCTGAGACGTTGTAAAGCGTGGCAACCCCACCCGCCCCGATCCGCGTGCCATAGCGGCGGGCCGCCCCGGCATCGGGCGCCCAAAGGCCCATGTCGCTGGCATAGGTGCCGGTGAAGATCTCGCGCACGAATGCGGCCCCGGTGGCGGCGGCAAGGGCCATGGTGGCCATCGGGTCCCAAAGGACGTTGACCCCGAACGGCACGCTGATCCGGTCGCGCAACCGGCCGATGACATAGGCCATGGTCGCAGTCGAGGCGGCATCCACCTTCAGCTCGTAGGGCCGGTCGTTTTCGTTCCCGAACATCACCGCATCGACGCCAGCAGCCTGCAGGGCAGCAAGGTCCGCGGCGGCAGCTGTCACGATCGCCTCCACTCCGCCTGCCGCGTCATGCAGCGGCGTGCCGGGCATCGCGCCCAGATGGACCATGGCGATGACGGGTTTCTTCTTCCCGAAGACCTGCTCGAAACGTGTCATGGCACTCTCCCTCTGCCGCGAAGGCTAACGCGAAAGCGGGTGGCCGGGAAGCCCGTTGCATACTAGCATGTCAGGTTGGTGGAGGGCGGCATGCAGAAGATCAGGACCCTGACGACACGCAAAGGAAAAGCGCTGCGGTTTACCGAACTGGGCTTCGGGGCTGCACCCTTGGGCAACCTCTTCAAAGCCGTCACCGAGGACGAAGCGCAAGCGGTGCTTGCGGCGGCCTGGGCGGCGGGCGTGCGGTACTTCGACACCGCGCCGCTTTACGGGCTGGGCCTGTCGGAGACCCGGATCAACCATTTCCTGCGCGGCAAGCCCCGGGGGGATTACGTCCTTTCGACCAAGGTCGGGCGACTTCTGTCCGTGGCACCGCCCGGCCAGGGCGATGGGGCGGGCAAGTGGATCGACGTGCCCTCGCGCCGTGAGAAGTTCGATTACAGCCATGACGGCGTGCTTCGCAGCCTCGAGGCCTCGCTTGAACGGCTGGGGCTGGACCGGATCGATGTGCTTTTTGTCCACGACCTCGACATCTTCACCCATGGGTCCGAAATGGCCAAGGCCGAACGTCTGGCCGAGTTCATGGCCGGAGGCTACCGCGCGCTTGACCGGTTGCGCGACGAAGGGGTCATTGCGGCCTTTGGTGCCGGAGTGAATGAATGGGAACCCTGCGACTGGCTGATGCAACGGGGCGCGTTCGATGTATTCCTTCTGGCCGGACGCTATACGCTGCTGGAGCAGGCCGCAGCGGGCTTCATGGACCGTGCGGCGGCCAGTGGCGTGGGCGTGGTGATCGGTGGCCCCTACAACAGCGGCATCCTTGCCACCGGGCCACGGCAGGGGGCGCATTTCAACTATGCCCCGGCTCCAGAAGCGGTCCTGAGGCGGGCAGAACGCCTGCAAGCGGTCTGCGAAAGGCACGGGGTGCGGCTGGTCGATGCGGCGTTTCAGTATCCGCTGCGCCACCCTGCCGTGGTCAGTGTGATCCCAGGCGGTCAGGGCCTGGCCGAGATGGACAGCAACATCCGCGCCGCCGCCACGCGCATTCCTGACGCCTTGTGGCAGGCGTTGGCGAACGAAGGGCTGATCCCGCAGGCTGGCTCTGCGGCTTGCGGCCTCTAGGCCGGGCGCCCGGATCGCGACGGGTCGGCCCAACGATGGACACGGATCGCGGCCTCGTCGATCATCGGGCGCTGATCGATCGGACTGCTGACATGCAGGCTGGCGGCGGCCTGACCGAAGGCAGCGGCGGCTTCGAGCCCCTCACCCCTTGCCCATTCGGCGGCAAGCGCACCGATGAAGGCGTCACCCGCGCCATGGCTGGAAACCACCTTTACCCGGGGGGCGGGCTGCAAGGTCAGGCGGCCCTGATGGGTGATGACCAGCCCCTCGGCACCAAGCGTCACGATGACCGCATGCGGACCCAGTGCCGCCAGATCCTCGGCGGCGCGGGTGGCGTCGATCCCTGCTTCCGGGCGGCCCAAGAGATCGGCGGCCTCGCCCCGGTTGACCACCAGCACATCGGTCAGGGCCAGAAGCTCTGGCACCACATTGCGCGCCGGAGCCGCGTTCAGGATCGTCCGCACGCCCGCAGCGCGTGCCCGCCGGGCAAGCTCAAGGTTCGCCGTCTCGGCAATCTCGTTTTGCAGCAGAAGCAGCGCGCAGTCATGGGGAAACCGGACCGCCTCTGGACGCAGCAAGAGGTTGGCCCCCGATACGATGACCGCACCATAAGCCCCGTCGGGCAGAGAGATCGCAACGGACATGCCAGAAGCGCCGGGGTGGGTCTGCACCGCCGAACGGAGCACGCCCGCGGCGTCGAGCGCCGAACGCAGCTTCATGGCATGGTCATCGGATCCGACAGCTGCGGCCATATGCACCTCGGCCCCGGCACGGGCGGCGGCGGCGGCCTGGTTGCCACCCTTGCCGCCAAAGGCATAGCGAACGGCGGTGCCGGTCAGGGTCTGGTCGACGCGTGGAAGTGCCGGGGCTTCGACGATTACATCGTGATGCAGCGAGCCGGCGCACAGAAGAACGGGCTTAGCCGGCATCTGGGCAGCTTAGTCTGAGACGGTGTTGGCAGGTTCGGGACATGGGCGACGGGTCTTCAAGGCTGTTTGCGCGGCAGATGGTAGACGACGGCATGCATCTGACAAGGGCCAGGGATCGGTGGGTTTGCGGCGCCTCACTCACCAAGCAACGCGGCCATCACCAGAGCGGTCGCCGCTACGGCATCCTGTCGGCTTTGCGCCGCCGCTAGCGCCGGGTCGTCGGCCAGACGATGCGCCAGATCCAGCATCCGGTCGGTCAGCCGGATATTCGCCCGTGCTTCCGCCACCGGATCAATGCCGGAGTGATCGGGGAAGGTGTCGAAATAGATCACCCCAGCATAGCCGGACCGCGCCATGGCGACCAGAAGCTCGACGGTCTGCACCGGGTGGACGCTGCCCGCGATCAACCCGTCGTCGCGCTTGCCATAGCCGTCATTGAGGTGAAGACCGAGGATCCGGCTTTTCCGGGCGGCAAGCATGGCCGCCTTCGCCGGCATCTCTCCGGCATAAAGCATGTGGGCGAAATCCAGCGTGACACCGGTGTTCGGGCGCGCGACCTCATCCAGTGCAAGCAGCGTCGTGGCCAAGTCGGGCATCAAGGCGTGGGCCCGGGGCTCGTTCGGCTTGTATTCCACGGCGATGTCGATGGTGGGATTGTGGTCGGCAACTTCGGCAATGGCGGCTACCGTGTTGTCCCACATCCGCGCGTAGTCCGCCTGAAAACTGTAGTCGAACCCGTCCTGCCCCATCCACAGCGTCATCTGGCTGCCGCCCATCGCGGCGCAGGCATCAATTCCGCGTCTGGTCAGATCGATTGCAGCCCGGCGGGTGGCGGGATCGGGGTGGGTGAAAGCGCCCAGCCGGAAGCCGTCCTCGGTGTAATAGCGCATTGCCAGACCGTTCAGCGCCAGGCCCTGATCCGTCAGCAGCCCCGACAAGGTGCCCGGGTCATGCGCGGCGAAGTGATCGGGATAGTTCAGGTCGGCGGCAGAGAGACCTCCGACCCGGCCCGCCCCCGCGATCATGTCGGCCACCGTGCCGCCCTTCACCTTGAAGGCGTTCAGACGCGCGGCATAGCGCAGGCGATTTGGGCGGGACATATCACCTCAGGCAGGATTGAAAAGATCGGGGCGGTCCCGCTCCAACGGTTCAAGATAGGTGACAAGCTGGCGCAGATGCGCCTGCACGGCCTTGCGTGCGGCGGCGGGATCGTGGGCCTCCAGCGCGGCAAGGATGGTGTTGTGTTCGGCCAGAGTCGCCTGAACCCGACCCGGGACCGGAAGAATCAGCTGGCGGGCGCGGTTGACGTGCAGCCAGGCCGTCTCTGAAACCTGGGCCAGTCGGGGAAAGCCGGTAAAGGACAGAAGCAGTTCATGCAGCGCTGCATCCATCGCGTAGAAGCCGGGGATGTCGCCGTCGCCCACCAGCGCCGCCTGGACGGTCAGGTTGCGGCGCAGCATCTGCAACTGCTCATCGGTGATGATCGCGGCGACCCGTTCGATGGCCGCCACCTCGATCGCCTCACGCAGGAAAGCGCCCTCGCGGATTTCCTGCATCGAAAAGCGGGCGACGAAGGTTCCGGCCTGCGGCACCACGTCGACCAGACCTTCCGCCTGCAGGCGGGCGACGGCATCGGCTACCGGGCTGCGGCTGACCCCAAGTGCTTCGCAGATCTCGGGCTTGCGCAGGATCTCGCCGGGGCGATAGGCAAGCGACAGTATGGCGTGCCGCAGGGTCTGATAGACCCTTTGGCCCAGCGATCCCGAATACGCGGACAGCGGGCGCAGGCGTTCGGCTGCGGAGGGCTCTTGTTTGGCGGGGGCTGCTGGTTGTAACATGCTAACATGTTAGGCGAGTAGGTCGCGCTGTCAAGGAAGGGGTGACATGGCTGAAGGGGTGATCCGGCTGCACTTGGCCGACAATGTGGTGATCGCCTTGCAGGACCTGTCGGCAGGCAGCATCGTGGCGGAATTGAACGTGCCGCTTCCCACCGCCGTGCCACGAGGCCACAAGATTGCACTGCATGCAATAGCCAAGGGCGAGCAGGTCATCCGTTATGGCCAGATCATCGGCCAGGCGACCGAGGACGTGCCTGCCGGCGGGCATGTCCACAGCCACAACCTTGGTATGGGTCCGCATTCCAGCGACTATGCGATCGGTTCCGAAAGCCGGCCTCTGCCACCGCTTGAACCGCGCAGCTTCATGGGGTTTCACCGCGCGGATGGGTCGGTGGGAACCCGGAATTACCTCGGCATCCTGACCAGCGTGAACTGCTCGGGCTCTGTCGCGCGCTTCATCGCCGAGGCGGCCGAAAAGGATCCGGAAATCCTTGCCACGCCGGGACTTGATGGCGTGGTCCCCATCGTCCATTCGACCGGCTGCGGCATGTCGGGGGTGAACGAAGGCTACGACACCCTGATGCGCACGCTGAAGGGCTATGCCCGCAACCCCAACTTCGGCGGCATCCTTCTGGTCGGTCTGGGCTGTGAGGTGATGCAGGTCCCCGACCTTGTCGGCCAGGGCCGCCTGCGCCCGGACGGGAACTTTCGCTACATGACCATTCAGGGCGAAGGCGGCACCCGCGCCACCATCGAGCACGCGCTGAAAGTGCTGCGCGGGATGGCGAGAGTTGCAGGACAGGCGGTCCGCGCCCCTGCCCCGGTGTCGAAGCTGGTGGTCGGGCTGCAATGCGGCGGCTCGGATGGATACTCCGGAATCACCGCCAACCCGGCCCTTGGCCATGCCAGCGACCTTCTGGTGCGGATGGGGGGCACGACGATCCTGTCCGAAACGCCCGAGATCTACGGTGCCGAACACCTGCTGACCCGTCGCGCGGTCAGCGCGGAAGTGGGCGAGCGCCTGCTGGAGCGCATCCGCTGGTGGGAGGATTACACCGCCCGCAACGAAGGCGAGATGGACAACAACCCCAGCCCCGGCAACAAGCGCGGCGGCTTGACCACGATCCTCGAAAAATCCCTCGGCGCGGTCGCCAAGGGCGGCACCGCCCCCTTGGCCGGGGTCTACAAATTCGCCGAACCGATCACCACGCCCGGCTTCGTCTACATGGACAGCCCCGGCTATGACCCTTGCTCTGTGACCGGCCAGATCGCAAGCGGGGCGACGCTGATCGTCTTCACAACTGGCCGCGGGTCGGTGTCGGGCTACAAGCCCTCGCCTTGCATCAAGCTGGCCACCAACTCTGAAATGTATGGCCGGATGAAAGAGGACATGGACATCAACTGCGGTGACATTCTTGATGGTACCAGCATCGCAGCCAAGGGCGAGGAGATCCTTGAAAAGATAATCGCCGTTGCCAGTGGTGAGCAGACCTTGTCCGAGGAACTGGGCTTTGGCGGGGCCGAGTTCGTGCCATGGCAGATCGGGGCGGTGATGTGACGCGCCCACCCTATCGCTGGCCCGACCCCGACCGGGACTACGCCAATGGCGATTTCATACCCGGCGGGGCCGACTTTCCGGACAGATGGGCGGCAAAGGCCGCGGCATTCCGGGCCGGGCAGGGCCCCCGCCTGCAGCAGGGGGTGGCCTATGGACCGGGCGACCGTCAGCGGCTCGACCTGTTCCTCCCCGAAAGCGATCCCTGCGGGACGGTCATCTTTATCCATGGCGGCTACTGGAAGGCGTTTGACCGCAGCTTCTGGTCACACCTTGCCGCCGGTCCTCTGGCGCGGGGGTTCCGGGTGGTCATGCCCTCTTACACTCTGGCCCCCGAGGCGCGCATCACCGCGATGACAGTTGAGATCGCCAAGGTCTGCGACTGGGCTGCCAGCCTTGGGACCGGGCCGATCGTGGTGACGGGCCATTCCGCAGGCGGTCATCTGGCGGCGCGGATGGGCTGCGCGGATCAGGCCTTGCAGATCAGCCGCGTGGTGCCAATCTCGCCCCTCACGGAACTGGGACCGCTGCTGGCAACCAGTATGAACGCCATCCTCGGGATCGACCCAGCCGAAGCGGCGGCGGAAAGCCCGGCGCGGCTGGCGCTGCGGCCCGGCGTGGCGGCACATGTCTGGGTGGGGGCTGCGGAACGCCCCGCCTTCCTGTGGCAGGCCCGCGTCCTGGCAGAGGAATGGGATTGCGCCTGGACCGCTGCCCCGGAAAAGCACCATTTCGACGTGATCGACGCGCTGGAACACCCGGCCTCGCCCCTGTGCGAGGTACTGGTGGGCGGGCTTTGATCGCCCACCCCTGACGCAGCGCCCCTAGAGCAGCGCCTCTTCCGCGCGGCGAGCCTCGGCTTGGCGCGCGGCCTCGATCCGGGCCCGGCGGCGGCGGTTGACCTCATAGATGATCGCAAGAACCAGCGTAACGCAGATCAGCAGGAAGGCCAGCGCGTTGATCGTCGGCGTGATCCCAGACCGGACTTTGGAGAAGACATAGACCGTCAGCGTATCCGCCCCGCCCCGGGTGAACTGCGTCACGTTGAAGTTCTCGATCGACTGGAAGAACGCAACCGCGCCACCCGCGCCGATCGCCGGATAAAGATGCGGCAGCAGGATCCGGCGCATCACCTGCGCATGGCTGGCGCCAAGGTCCAGCGCCGCCTCCTCCAGCCCTGCGTCAAAGCTTTGCAGCCGGGCCAGAACCAGCAGCATCACCATCGCGGCGATATAGCTGACCTGCCCAAGAATGCTGAGGTGGAGCCCCGGAATGAACGGCCATGGCTTGCCTTCGGGGCCAAACAGCGCGCCGCCCAGCTTGGTCCACATGATCATGGTCGAGATGCCGATGACCACGCCCGGGATCAGGATGGTCGAGATCATCATGCCGTAAAGCGCCGTCCGCGCCCGTCCCGAGACCGAGTTGATCAGGATGGCGCTGGCAGTGCCGACGATGATCGAGATCCCTGCGACCGCCACCGCAACCCAAAGCGTGTTCGCAAAGGCCAGCATCATCCGCTGGTCCGAGATCATCTCGCCGAACCACATCAAGGTCCAGCCCTTCCACGGCACGATCGACGGCAGCTTGCTGTCGTTGAACGCGGCGCCTGACATCACGACCAATGGGGTCAGCAAGTAAAGAACGAACAGCACCGTATAGAGATGCGCGAGGTTCTGGCGGAACTTGTGCATGCCTCCCTCCCCCTATTTCGCGATATCGGACAGCTTCACCTTGAACAGCCACATCGCGACCGACACGAAGACTGTGCAAAGCAGAAGCAGAAGGAAGGCGTAGGCGCTGGCGGTGTTCCAGTCGAGCGCGTCCTTGAACCACTGGTCAATCGTCTGGGTGAACCATTGCGATGTGGTGGACCCAAGGATCGACGGCACCAGAAGCGAGCCTGCGGACAGCATGAACACCATGACCGAGCCGGAGGCGATGCCGGGTTTGGAATGCGGCAGCACGATGCGCCAGTGGATCTTCCACCACGGCGCGCCCAGATCCTCGGCGGCCTCGATCTGGTTGGTATCCAGCGACTGCACCCCGTTGTAGATCGGGAACAGCATGAAAAGGACGTAGGTGTAGATCAGCCCGACCACGACGCCGGTATAGCCCATATTGGTCCAGCGGATCGGATCCTCGATCAGGCCCAACCCCATCAGCAGGGCATTGAGCGGCCCCTTGAACGCAAGGATGATCCACCAGGCAAAGGCGCGCAGCACCTCGGACACCCAAAGCGGGATGAAGAGCAGAAGGATCAAAGTCGGCAGCGACCGGGGATTGACGATCTTGGCCATGTAATAGGCCAGCGGGTAGGCCATCGCGAAGCAGATCAGCGTCACCAGCATCGAATAGAAGATCGTCAGCCCGAAGGTATAGACGTGCACCGGAATGGAAAAACTGATCCCGAACAGGCTTTTATCGACGTTGCCATCGAAGACCTTCAGGTAATTCGCGAAACTGTAAGTGTCACGAGGTCCGCCGATCTCGACCACCGGAAGATAGGGGCGGAAGCTTTGCTCGAACAGCGTGATGTTCGGCACGATCACCAGCACCACAAGCCAGAAAGTCACCAGCAGGCACATGGCCAGCGTCAGCCCGAACCCATATCGGCGCAGCATGTCCTGCATCGGATCAGGCCCTCACATTCGCGTCGGGCAGGATCGAGGCCCGTGCCGGATCAAAGGACATGAACATCCGTGCGCCCTTCTCGGGCACGGTGGCCGACCCGTCATTGCGGATTTCCGAAGTCAGATGCGCGCCGCTTTCGGTGGAGGCGTGGACAGCGATGAAATTGCCCTCGAAGGACACGTCACCGATTGTGACCAGCACGGCGTTTTCCACCGTCGCCGCCGTGGAGAGCAGCGTATGCTCGGGCCGGACATAAAGCTTTGCATGTTTCTTGTCGCCGAGGTCGCCAAGCCGGGCACGGAAGGTGCCATGCGGAGTGGAGAAGCTGGCCATGCCCGACGCTGCGGTCTGCACCTCGCCCTCGAAGATGTTGTTCTCGCCCACGAAGCTTGCGACGAAGCCGTTTACCGGATTGTTGTAGATTTCGCGCGGGTCGGCGATCTGCTGGATACGGCCTTGCGACATGACACCCACGCGATCCGACATCGCCAAGGCCTCGCCCTGGTCGTGGGTGATGTAGATGAAGGTCACGCCGGTCCGCCTCTGGATGGCGCGCAGTTCCGCCCGCATGTGCTGGCGCAGCTTCAGGTCCAGCGCCGACAGGGGTTCGTCCAGCAGCATCACCGACGGCTCGACCGCCAGCGCCCGCGCAATCGCGACCCGCTGCTTCTGGCCGCCGGACAACTGGCTGACCATCTTGTCGCCCGCCCCCGGCAGGTCCACCAGCTTCAGCAGCTCCTCGGCCTTGGCGCGGCGGGTGGCCTTGTCGACGCCCCGCACCTCCAGCCCGAACGAGATGTTTTCCCAGATCGGCATAAGCGGAAACAGCGCCAGGTTCTGGAAGATCAGTGCCGTCGGACGCTGGTTCGGGCGCTGCCCCTTCACATCCTTGCCGCCGATGCGGATCACGCCCTCGGTCGGCTCGATAAAGCCCGAGACCATGCGCAGGATCGTCGTCTTGCCGCAGCCCGATGGCCCGAGGAACGAAAAGAACTCGCCCGGCTTGATCGAGACATTGGCATTGTCGACCGCCCGGAAGGTGCCGAAATCGCAGCAGACGTTTTCTAGGTCAATTCCGGCGCTCATGCCACGTGGTCCCCTTGATGGTATGCCGTCGTCTTCTTTCAGGCCAACAGGCGAGTCCGCCCGTGCAATGGGTATCGCCAGCTGCAGCCCGTGGTTCGGTCCAGAGCGACACTGCCGGAAAAATGGCACGCCGGACCCTTTGGGGCCCGGCGTCCAGTCACTTCTGTGGCAATCAGGCTGCCTTGTACTTGTCGGCGTACTCGGCGCGCTTTGCCAGGAACTCGGCCGACTGGTCCGGCCACCACCACAGCTTCGAAAGCGCTTCGTCGTTGAAGGTGCCGTTGTAGAAGGCCGACACTTCCGGATCCATAAAGTCGGAAGCGCCCTTGCCAACCGGGTTGGCAGAGAAGGCGGTCGCCCAAAGCGCGGCTCCCTCGGGCGAGGATACCCACTTCACGAACTCATGCGCCTCATCGACGTTGGCGGCATTCTTCGTGATGACAAAGCCCTGGTGCCAGGCAATCGCGCCCTCGACCGGCGCGATATAGGCATAGCCGTCGTTGCGCAGGTTGAAGCCGGTCGAATCCCAGACCAGGCCGATGGTTGCGCCGTTTGCGGTGAAGCCCGCGTTGGCCTCGTTCTCGCCTGACCACCACTGGACGACGTTGCCCTTCATCTCGACGGCCTTGGCCAGCGCGATGTCCCAAAGCTCGACCATGGCGCCCATGTCGGTGTAGCCATCCATCCACGGACGCGGCAGCTGGCCCGTGGCATCCAGCCAACGGCCCATCGCGGCCAGTGCCGAATGCGGACGCAAGGTGGCCGAGTTGTCGGGGCTGAACAGGTCGCCCAGCGAGGGCGGCGTCGATAGCTTCGCCTCGGCCGTGTTCACGACCAGCGACTCGGTGCCCCAGACGGACGGCACATACTTCAGCACGCCGCCGGGACGCGACCGTACCCCAGCAGCGCCGTCAGCCAGACCGGGCAGATAGTTGTCCATCGCCAGCTTCGATTCATCGAACGCGCCCAGGAGGCCATTTGAATCCCAGGCGCCGACGCGGTCGATCGTCGGCTCGATCAGGTCGATGCCGCCAGCTTCCATCGCAACCTTGGCTTCACCGAACATAGTGTCCTGATCGGGAAGTTCCTTGAAGTTCACCTTGATGCCGGTCGCGCCTTCGAAGGTCGCGAACACTTTTTCGGTGAACAGCGGATAGCCGGCCCAGCCGACGAAGTTCAGCTCGCCCGACGAGGCAAGCGCCTTGGACGAGATGATGGCCGGTGCGGCAAGAATGCCTGCCCCGGCGGCGGACCCTTGCAGGAACCGGCGGCGGGTAAAGGCGGAGGTGGTGTTTTTCACATTTGGTCTCCCTGGTTTCATCGGATCAGAGGCACGGGCTGGCCCCGCTTCTTCTGGTTCAGTCACGCAAAATGGGTCGGCTTCCGGTTCACGGGTGATCCAACCCTGCAACAAGGGTGCGTCAACCGGCCGAAGCTGCACTTGCGGGGCAAGCTTACTCTGCAATCCCGTGGCCCTGTCAACGAGGCAATGCGCGCATCCAGCCTTGGAGCGCGGGAAGCAGGTCTTGGCCGGTTTTTCCCACGTTCCGAAATCCTTGTGCCGGGCGCGGACAAAGAACCGCAAGGGACGATTCGCCCGGATTCAACCTTGGGTGGGGCCGCCCAGGGTTCCCACATCCCCCTGCGAAACCGCGACCGACTTCAGGATGGCATGCACCGCCGCCCCGGGCGCAAGATCCAGCGCCAAGGCCGACCGTCGCGTAACCCTGGCCAGAATATGCTGTCCGCCAAGGTCAAGCCGGACCAGCGTCCCAGGCCCCTGGCCTTCCAGCAGTTCGGTCACAGTGGCGCGCAGGATATTCAGCGCCGAAAGCCCCTCGGGGCGGTTGCGTGACAGGATCACGTCCTGCGCGGTGATGCGGATGCGCACCGATTGCCCCGGAGCCCCGGCGCAGCGCGGAAGCCAGACTGGCCCGCCTACCGTATCAAGCCGGGTCAGCCCATCCGCCTCATGCGCGGCGATCCGGGCGGTCAGAATGGCGCCCGCGTCGCGCAGGCCCAGCAGCGGAGCCTTTGCCGGGTCCGACAGAAGGTCGGCAGCTGGCCCGAAGGCGGCCAGACGCCCACCCTCGATCACCGCGATGGTGGTGGCCAGCCGCGCCACCTCGGGCAGGGAATGGCTGACGTAAAGGATCGGCAGTCCCGTCTGGTCGCGCAGCGCCTCGATATAGGGCAGAACCTCGGTCTTGCGCGCCTCGTCCAGCGCGGCCAGCGGTTCGTCCATCAACAGCAGTTGCGGGTCCGACAGCAGCGCCCGGCCGATGGCGACCCTTTGCTTTTCTCCCCCCGACAAGGTTGCCGGCCGGCGCGACAGCAGCGCACCGATCCCCAGCAGATCCACGATCCGGTCGAAACCGTCAGCCTGCCGCCGCCGGACCCGGGCTGCGTAGGTCAGATTCCGTTCCACCGTCATGTGCGGGAACAACCGCGCATCCTGAAAGACATAGCCGACCCGTCGCCGATGCGGCGGCAGATGCTGCAACGCAACGCCATCCAGCAAAATCTCGGCATGGTCGGGCCGCAACAGGCCCGCCACCGCGTTGATCACCGTGGTCTTGCCCGACCCCGACCGCCCGAACAGGCAGGTCAACCCCGGCGGCGCGGTGAAGCCAAGGTCCAGATGAAACCCCGGAAACCGGTGGTCGATGCGCAGAGAAAGGCTCATCGGTCGCCCCCCCGCACGGCCACCCGTCGCGCCAGCCATTCCGAAAGGACCAGCGCCGCCATCGCCAGCACGATCGAAATCACGACCAGGCGGAAAGCCGAGGCGTCGCCCCCTGGCTCCTGCAGGAAGGCATAGATCGCCGAGGGCAAAGTCTGCGTCTCGCCGGGGATGTTGGCAACGAACGTGATGGTCGCGCCGAACTCTCCCATCGCTTTGGCGAAGGCCAGGATCGCGCCGGCAATCACCCCCGGCAGGATCAATGGCAGCGTCACCGTGAGGAACACCATGAACCGAGAGGCCCCAAGGGTCGAGGCAGCCTCTTCCAGCTTCGGGTCCACCGCCTCGACCGCGAGGCGGATGGCCCGGACCATCAGCGGAAACGCCATCACTGCAGCGGCCAGCGCGGCGCCGGTCCAGCGAAAGGCCAGCGTGATGCCGAACCAGTCGTGCAACAGCCCGCCGACGGGTCCCATCCGGCCAAAGGTCAGCAAGAGCAGATAGCCCGTGACCACCGGCGGCAGGATCAGCGGCAGGTGAACCAGCAGGTTCAAGACTGCCTTGCCGGGAAAGGTCCAGCGGGCCAGCGCCACGGCGGCCAGAATGCCAAGGGGCAGACTTAGCACCGTCGCCACCAGCGACACGCGCAGCGACAGGGCGACCGCCTGCCATTCCTCCGGAGAAAGCCAGTCGCTCACGGCGCGCCCAGGGGCAGAAAGCCCTGCCTTGCGAACACCTTGCGGGTATCTGGTGACGAAAGGTAGGCGAAAAAGGCTACGGCAGCGACGTTGTCGGAAAGCAGCGCAGCGGGATAGCGGATCGGCGGATAGCTGGTTTCGGGAAAGGTGGCGATCACACTGACCCTTGGTTCGGCCACGGCGTCAGAGGCGTAGACGATCCCCAGGGGTGCCTCACCCAGCGCCACCAGCTGCAGCGCGATGCGGACATTTTCTGACTGCGCCGTGCGGTCCTTTACGCCGTCCCAAAGGCCAAGACTGACCAGTGCCGCCTTCCCGTATTGTCCGGCGGGGACGGCATCGACCAACCCCATTGCCAGCCTCCCCCCCTCCAGCAGCGCTGCCAGATTGAGCGTTTCATCCAGACTGACCGGTACCCGGCCCGGCCCATGCGCCACCAGCACCAGCCGGTTTCCGAGCAGATCCGTCCGGGTGCCGCCCTGCAACAGACCTGCCGCCTCGACCGCATCCATCCACTCCGGCGCGGCCGAGATGTAGATATCCACCGGCGCCGCCTGGATGATCTGCCGGGCAAGTGCGGCGCTTCCTCCGTAAGAGACGACGACATCCTGACCCGACGCCGCCTGCCAGTCGGCGGCAATCTGGTCCAGCGCGGTCTTCAGGCTGGCAGCGGCAAAAACCGTGACCTCGGCCGCACGGGCTGGCGCAGCCAGCAGCAGGGTTAGCAACGCGATCCGCAGCAGGGGCATGACGACCTCAATATGTCTCGCCAAACATATCGGACAGGGCGGCGGCCACTGGCAAGCGTTATTTCCCTTCGGCCATATCCGCCAGCAACCCGGCAATGAGCGCGATATCCGCCGCACAGGCAACCGCGGTCGCCGCCAGCATCGACTGGTAGGCCCCCAGCACGGTGATGCCCGTTTCGGTCAGGGCGGCCCCACCGCCACCGGCCCCGCCCCGTGCGCTATGCACAAGCGGCAGCTTGAAGGCGGTGTTCATCTCTTCCACAAGCAACCAGGCGCGCTTGTAGCTCATGCCCATGGCCCGCCCTGCGGCGGAAATCGATCCGGTGTCGCGGATGCGGACCAGCAGCTCGGCCTTGCCGGGACCAAGGACCAGTTGGTCCCCAAAAAGCAGGCGCAAGCGCAAGGTGGCTTCAGACGTCATGCGGCAAGCATTGTCCCGAAGCCGGCAGCAGGCAAGCCCGCTTGGATTTGGTGGTCGATTTCTTCTCCGAGATGTTTCGGAAATAGGCTCTTGGGGTGACGAGCCATGGCAACGCTGAAACACATCGCCCGGTCGCTGGTCCTGTCGATCACACAGGTCAGCCGGGCCCTGAACGATCATTCCGACGTGAACGAGGAAACCCGCCTCCGGGTGAAGGAGGTGGTCCGGTCGATGAACTACCACCCCAATGTCTCGACCCGGAAACTGGTCTCGGGGCGATCGGTCATGGTGGGAATGGTGGTGCCGCAGCGCCGCAATATCGGCCAGGACGGAATCTTTCTTGAAGTGGTCGCAAGGCTTTCTGCGCAATTCTCGGGGCGCGCAATGCCGTTCGTCCGGCATATCACTGGGAAAACGAGCCCGTGCTGCCGGTCTATCAAAAGCTGATCGGCAAAGCGATGCGCGACGGGTTCGTTCTGATCGACCCGCTCGAAAACGATCCGCGGATCGATTTCCTGCGCAAGGCGAGGCTGGCCTTCGTGGTGCATGGCCGCACAGCAGAGACCCCCGACTATCGGTATTTTTATAATGCGAATCAACAGCTTGTGCCGGATTTGACCGCCCATTTTGCAGCCCGGGGCCATCGGCGGATCCTTCCTGCTCTCACAGTGACCAAAGCCCCGCTTCGCGACAGTTGGGAGCCTTTGGCCGACTGCCTTGTCGGTGCCATCGACGGCACCCCCTGCCAAGCCTTCAGCGTGTCGGCAGCTACAGCTTCATCGAGCGCAACTCGGTCTCTTCAATCTGGGGTCAGGACTCGTTCTCGTTTCATAGCCAGAACATGACGGTTGCGGCGAGGGCGACGGCTGAGAGGTTGGCCTTGGGACATCGGTCGTAGCGTGTGGCAACCTGTGAGGAGGATCAGAAAACAGTCCGGCAGCGAGCAAAAGCAATCGATCCAGTGGATCGATTGACTTGCGAAGCGGTTTTCCCGGTGATTGGCCAGTCCTTCAGACGCCCGAAGGTGATCTCGATCCTGCTGCGGCGTTTGAAGCGATGATTGTCGTGCTTGACGGGCTTGGCGCGAGATTTCCGGCCCGGGATGCAAGGCTTTATCCCCTTGTCTTTCAACGCTTCTCTGAACCAGTCGGCATCGTAGCCCCGGTCGGCCAACAGCCATTCCGCCTTTGGCAAGCAGCCCAGCAGGGCCGCTGCACCTGTGTAATCGCTGACTTGACCCACGGTCATGAAGAACCGGATCGGGCGGCCGTCGGCATCTGTGACGGCATGCAGTTTGGTGTTCATGCCGCAAAGGCAAGATCAATGGGTCCTGACCCTGGCAAGGTCGACCTTTTCCGGGGAGGGCCAGAGATGACCATCCAGAAAACCCTCACCAAAATCGGTTTTTGCGCGCTGGTCGTGGCGATCCTCGTCTTCGCTGTCTTCCCGTTCAACGACGCGATCATCACCGCCTTCGCGGCGGGGACCGAGCATTTCAAGGTCAACTGCTGGCCGAAGTCGTTCAGCCTTGGCAACTATGAGGCGGTCGTGAGCGGCCGCGACTTCGTGCGCTCCATCGGCAATTCGATCTTCATCGCAACGACGATAGTGGTCTCCGCGCTTTTCCTTGCCGTCTCGATGTTCCCGCAGATCGCCGTACTTGCCGGCATGTTAAAGTTTGTCCGCTTCCTCGGCTTCTTCAACACCCCTTGGGCGATGATCATGTCCTACGTGATCTTCACCCTGCCCTTCACGGTCCGGGTCCTGACCATATTCATGCGCGACCTGCCGGTGGAAATCGAGAAAGCCGCCATCGTCGATGGCGCCACCCCTTGGGTCATCATCGCCAAGATCTTCCTGCCGCTTCTCTGGCCCGCCTTGGTCACCACCGGCCTTCTGGCTTTCATCGGAGCCTGGAACGCGTTTCTCTCCGCTATGACCAGCGCCAGTGTGTGGCCATCGGCCGCGCCATCGTGCGCGACCCGAGCGGGTTTCTCTTCGACGAGCCGCTATCGAACCTTGACGACGCGCTCCGCGTGCAGACAAGGGTGGAGACCGTCAAGCTCTACCATGCGATGAAAGAGGTGACGATGATCTGCGTGACCCATGACCAGGTCGAGGCGATGCCTCTGGCCGACCGTATCGCCGTCCTGCGAGACGGCAAGCCGGAACAGGCCGGCTCACCCGCGGAGCTTTTTGAGCACCCCAATTCGCTCTTCGCCGCCGGCTTTGTCGGCAGCCCGAAGATGAACCTTCTGACCGGGGCTTTCGCCACGGCGCATGGGTACACCACCCTTGGCATCCGGTCCGAACACTTGGAGGTGCGTGACGGGGGCCCGTGGCAAGGCGAAGTCCCGCACGTCGAAGACCTCGGCTCGGACCATTACCTCTTTGTCGAAATCGGCAGCGATGAACCCGTGATCGTCCGCCGCCCCGGCAAGGCCAATATCCCTGTCGGCACGCAGGTTTCCCTTGCACCCCTGCCCGGTCACCTGCACCGTTTCGATGCAGATGGCAGCCCAATCCGCTGACCGAAGACCCGCGCCAGACCGCGCACAAGAAGGAGACTACCCATGACGATCCGCGTCACCGTGTGGGGCGAAAATGTCCACGAGCACAAGAACAAGGTTGTGGCACAGGTCTACCCGAAGACCATGCACGGCACGATTGCCGAGTTCCTGAGCAATGAGACCGGGATCAAGGCCAGCACCGCAACCCTGCAAGACCCTGAACACGGGATGACGGCGGCAAAGCTGGCCGCGACCGATGTGCTGATCTGGTGGGGCCACGCAGCCCATGGCGACGTGGCCGACGACGTGGTCGAGCGCGTCTGCAATGCCGTCTGGGGCGGAATGGGGATCATATTCCTGCACTCCGCCCATTTCGCCAAACCCTTCAAGCGCCTGATGGGTGCGCCCTGCAACCTCACCTGGCGCGAGGCGGGCGAGCGTGAACGCCTTTGGGTCACCAGTCGCCAGCACCCCATTGCACGCGGCATCCCCGACCATTTCGAGATCGAGCACGAGGAAATGTACGGCGAGCCCTTCGGCGTGCCCGAACCGCTGGAGACCGTCTTCGTCAGCTGGTTCGCGGGTGGCGAGGTCTTCCGCTCTGGCCTGACCTACAAACGCGGCGCGGGCAACATCTTCTACTTCCGGCCGGGGCATGAAACCTATCCCACCTACCACCAGCCAATGGTGCAGAAGGTGATCGCGAACGCCGTCCGCTGGGCGCACAACCCCGAGGCCCGGATCGCCAACCCGAACGACGCGCCGAACACTCCGGTGGCCAAGGCGCTGGAGAAGATCGCGGAGCGCGGCCCCCGCCTCCACCATGACGGAGAGGCAGGATACCGCTGATGCAGCCCGTCCGTCTTCTCATCCTCGGCACCGGCGGCATGGCGAAAAACCATGCCGAAGGCTTCGGTGCCATCCCCGGCGTCAGCCTTGTCGCGGGCATCGACACCCGGGCGGAACCGCTTGCCGCTTTTCAGGAAGCCCACGCCATCCCGCAAGGCTTCGCCTCGATTCAGGACGCCCTCGCCTGGGGGAAGTTTGACGCCGTGACCAACGTCACCCCCGACGCCGCCCACCACGCGACCACGATGCCCTTCCTTGCGGCAGGCAAGCATGTCCTGTGCGAAAAGCCCCTGGCAACCAACGCTGCCGACGCTGATGCCATGGCCACGGCCGCCGCGCAGGCTGGCGTCGTCAACATGGTCAACCTCACCTATCGCAACGTCCCCGCGATGCAGAAGGCGGCGCAGATGATGCGCGAGGGCGCGATCGGAGCGGTCCGCCATTTCGAGGCCTCCTACCTGCAAAGCTGGCTGACCCAACCCGCCTGGGGCCATTGGGACAAGGAAAGCCAATGGCTCTGGCGGCTCTCGACCGCTCATGGCTCCAAAGGCGTGCTCGGCGATGTCGGCATCCACATTCTCGACTTCGCGACCTATGTGGCGGGGCTTTCGGCCACCGAAGTGTCCTGCCTGCTGACCACCTTCGACAAGGCCCCCGGCGGGCGGATCGGCGACTATGTGCTGGACGCAAATGACAGCGCCACGATGCAGGTGGTGCTGGAAAACGGGGCCTTGGGGACGGTGGGCGCGACCCGTTTTGCCACCGGGCAGCTGAACGACCTTCGGCTCAGGCTTTACGGCCTGACCGGCGGTTTGGAGGTCAGCTATGAGCAAGGCATCAGCCGTCTGCGCGCCTGCCTTGGCGAGGATATCCTGACCGGCACCTGGCATGATGTGGACTGCCCGCCCGTGCCCACCAACTACCAGCGCTTCATCGCGGCGATCCGGGGCGAAGGTCCTGCCGACCCCGACTTCGCCCGGGGGGCGGTCCTGCAGCACCTGCTCGACCGCGCCGAAGCCTCGGCTGCCGAGGCTGGAAAGCTGCTTCAGGTCTGAAATCCCGCACCAGGGGCGGGACGAGGGCGTGCGGCGCAAGCCGCTCTGCCTGAAGGCCGCCGCTGGGGCGCGGGTCAGCCGATGATCGCCTTGACCTGCGCGGCGAAATCCTCGCCCCGCTTCTCGAAGTTCGGGTACTGGTCGAAACTTGCCGCCGCCGGAGCCAGCAGGACCACGTCCCCTGCCTCCGCCTCCGCCGCAGCCCGCGCCACGGCCCGATCCATCGTCTCGCAGATCTCATGCGGCGTGTCGCCAAGCTGCAGCGCGAAGTCCCGGGCTGAATGGCCGATCAGATAGGCTTTCACCACCGTAGACAGCCAGGGCGCCAGCCCGGCAATCCCGCCGTCCTTGCCCAGACCACCGGCGATCCAGCGGATCTTCGGGAAGGCCTGCAAGGCCTTGGCCGCGCTGTCCACGTTGGTGGCCTTCGAGTCATTGACGAACCTGACCCCGCCCTTTTCGCCAACCAGTTGGCTCCGGTGCGGCAGCCCGGCAAAGCTGTGCAGCGCGCCCTCGATCAGCTTTGGCGCCAGCCCCAGCGACCGGCAGGCCGCATAGGCGGCACAGGCGTTCTGGTGGTTGTGCGCGCCGGGAAGGCCCGACACAGCGCGCAGGTCGATCGAGGCCACCTGCTTGCCCCGCCGCCACTCGGCCAGAAACCCCTTGCGGGCAAAGACCGACCAGCCGAACCCTTCCAGCTTCTGCCCCGAGGAGATGCGGATCACCCTGTCATCCGCCGCCCCTTGCGCCAATTGCCCTGCCAGGAACCGCCCCTCGACCTCGTCCACCCCGATGATCGCACGGTCCGGCCCGCCGAGTGTAAAAAGCCGCGCCTTTGCCGCGAAATACCCCCCCATGCCGCCGTGCCGGTCAAGATGGTCGGGGGACAGGTTGGTGAAGACCGCGACATCCGGGGTCAGCGCCCGGGCAAGTTCGGTCTGGTAAGAGGACAGTTCCAGCACCACCACCTCGCCGTCCAGCGGCGGTTCGATGCTCAGCACGCCGGTGCCGATGTTGCCCGCCATTTGCGTCGGGCGACCCGCGACCTGCAGAATATGATGGATCAGTGCCGTCGTGGTCGACTTGCCGTTCGATCCGGTGACCGCGATCACCTTGGGCGGGGTCTCGTATTCGGTCCATTCGGCCGAGGCCGCACTTTGGAAAAACAGCCCGATATCATTGTCGACCGGGATGCCGGCGGCCAAAGCCCGCGCGATGATCGGATTCGGCACCGGATACAGATGCGGAATCCCGGGCGAGGTTATCAGTGCGGCGACACCGTCAAAGGCGCTTGAGCGGGTCAGGTCGGCAAGGATGAATCCCTCGGCCTCCGCCTTGGCGCGGGACTCGGGGCTGTCGTCCCACAACAGCGACTCTGCACCACCGGCTTGCAAGGCCGCAGCCGTGGCAAGCCCGGACCGTCCAAGACCCAGAACGGCGACCTTCTGGCCCTTGTAGCCCTTCACCGGGATCATGATCTATCCTCTCGACGCATCCAGAGCAGGGATAGGGGAGGATGGGGCAAAGGGAAAGGGGGTCGGCCCGGACCATCGGGGCGGTCTCGGATCTCGCCCTGGTCTCGGCGCCGTGCTGCCGGTGTCCCGGATGCGCCGGCTCGTCGGCGTTCAAGCGGGATAAAGCGCCGCGATCCGGTCGGCGACCAGCAGCTGCATCCGCCAGAGATACCGGTCATGGATGGAGCGTGCCTCCAGATGCTCGACGGTCGAGGCGAGGTATTCGGCCATCGTGCCCTGCGGACCGGCCGAGGTCGCAAGCGCTGCCACGATCCGGTCTTCCGTCAGGCCGCTGACATAATCCGGAGCACTGCGGCAAACCGGAAAGCCCAGCATGACGCGCGGTCCTTCGGCCGTATGACCGCCAAGCCACCGCGCCTCCATTCCGCTGACCTTGAACAGCAGCTCTCGCCGGATGATCGGCATCAGGTTCTCCTCCAGCCGCCCCTCGGACAACCGGAAGGCAACACCCCGGCATGACCCGCCCCGATCCAGCGCCATCATCAGGCCGGGCCGGTCGGGGCAGCCCCGGAAGGACTGCATCCAGCCCAGGCAGAAGGCGCGGTGCCAGCCATGGACATGGGCAACCGTCTCGACGACATGGGCGAAGTTCGGCTTCCAGATCAGCGAGCCATAGGCAAAGAGCCAGACCTGCCCGTCGGCGGGCCGGGTAGCCATCAGGCGGGCAAAGACCGCCGCGTGGTCGTCCTCATCCGCCATCTCGCGCCCGCCACCCATGGCGAGCGGCGGGCCATCGTAGCGCGGCACGCGGGCCGCAAACTCTGCCGTCAGGCTCATCTTTCGGTGCATGGGCCAGACCCTGATCGCGGCGACGGGCAAGCCTAGGCCGGATCGGCTCTCCGCTGCAAGACGCCGTCTGGATGCCAGCCCCGTCAGCGCACTTTCAGCGTCGCAAGACCGATCATCGCCAGAATCAGGCTGATGATCCAGAACCGGATCACAATCTGCGGTTCCGCCCAGCCCTTCTTTTCGAAATGGTGGTGGATCGGGGCCATCAGGAAAACCCGCTTCTTGGTCCGCTTGTAGTAGAGGACCTGGATGATAACGCTCAGCGCCTCGAGGACAAACAGCCCGCCGACGATGGCCAGCACGATCTCGTGCTTGGTGCTGACGGCGATGGCCCCAAGCGCCCCGCCAAGGGCAAGCGATCCGGTGTCGCCCATGAAGACGGCGGCCGGGGGGGCATTGTACCAAAGGAACCCGAGGCCGGCACCGAAGATGCCGGCGCTAAAGACCAGAAGCTCGGCGGTGCCGGGGACAGGATGGACGCCAAGGTCATTCGCGATGGCAGACGAGCCGACGACGTAGGCAATGATCCCGAATGCACCTGCTGCGATCATCACCGGCATGATGGCCAGACCATCCAGCCCGTCAGTGAGGTTAACGGCATTGGCCGAGCCGACGATGACGATCATCCCGAATGGCACGAAGAAGATGCCGAGGTTCAACAGCAGATCCTTGAAAAGCGGAAATGCCAACTGGTTGGCAAGCGCGGCGGGGTGAAACATCGAGGCGGCATAGGTCGCAAGCCCGGCAATCAGCAGGCCAAGCCCCATGCGGATGCGGGAGGAGACGCCCTTGGTGTTCTGCTTGGTGATCTTGGCATAGTCGTCGGCAAAGCCGATGAGACCGAATGCAATGGTGACCAGCAGCACGATCCAGACAAAGGGATTGTCCAGCCGCGCCCAAAGTAGCGTGGACACGATCAGCGCCGACAGGATAAGAATGCCGCCCATGGTCGGGGTCCCCGCCTTGGCAAGATGGCTTTGCGGCCCATCATCGCGGATCGGCTGGCCCTTGCCCTGTTTCCTGCGCAGCAGGTCGATCAGCGGGCGGCCAAAGATGAATCCAAAGATCAGCGCCGTGGCAAAAGCCCCGCCGGCACGGAAGGTGATGTAGGTGAAGAGGTTGAAGAACCCCCCGCCATCAGAAAACTCGGTCAGCCAGAAAAACATCTACGCGGTCCCTTCTTTCAGCGCTGCCGCCTGCCCCATTTTTCGCAGAACGTCAACGATGAGGCTGACTTTCGAGCCCTTGGAGCCCTTGGCGAGGACGACATCGCCCGCATCGATCAGGCCGCGGGCGCGCGGGGCAAGGTCTTGCGCCGAAGCCGTCCACTCCCCGCGCTGGTTGCGTGGGAGGGCGTCGTAAAGCGCCCGCATCCGGGGTCCGACGCAGTGGATCACATGCAGGGCGGCAAGGCCCGGGTGGCGCGCGATGGCCGCGTGCAACGCGGCCTCGGTCGGGCCCAGTTCCAGCATGTCGCCCAGGATGGCAATCCGGCGGCCGCCGCCGACGCGACCAATCCCGTCGGTCGGGGTCGCCGCGATCAGGACGTCAAGCGCCGCCGCCATCGAGGCGGGGTTGGCGTTGAACGCATCGTCGATCAGGTCGAAGAAAGTCTCCTCGACGATATCCATCGTGATCCGCTCGCGCTGGCCCCGGCCTGCGGGCGGGGTCCAGCGGCCAAGATCATGCGCGGCAATCGTCGGATCGGCACCCAGCGCCGCTGCCACGGCCAATGCGCCCAGCGCGTTCACTGCGAAGTGGCGGCCGGGAGTGGCGACCTTGAACAGGAAGGGCGCGGACCCGTGGGTGGCGCGCACGACCATTGTCTCTTCGGTCAGCCGGGCCTCGACCAGCCGCCAATCGGCCCCAGGCGCCGCCCCGAAGGACAGCGCTTTGGCCCCGACGGACAGCGCCTTGGCGCGCAGGATCGGGGTGGTGTCGATATCGGCATTGAAGACCGCCGTGCCCCCAGGACGAAGCCCGTCGAAGATCGCAGCCTTTTCATGCGCAATGGCCTCGACACTCTCGAAAGCCTCCAGATGCGCCGGGGCGACCGTGGTGATCATCGCCACGTCCAGCCGGGCCAGCCGGGCCAGCGGAGCGATCTCGCCGGGGTGGTTCATTCCGATCTCGATCACCGCAAAGCGGGTGTCCCGGGGCATCCGCGCCAGCGTGAGCGGCACGCCCCAGTGGTTGTTGTAGGACGCCTCGGCCGCATGGGTGGCCCCCTGCCCCGACAGGATGGCGCGCAGCATCTCCTTGGTCGAGGTCTTGCCGACCGACCCCGTCACCCCGACGACCTGCGCCGCGGTCCGGGCCCGCGCAGCCGCGCCAAGCGCCTCGAGCGCCCGCAGCACGTCTGGCACCAGCAGCAGCGGCGCGGTGTCGGATACGCCCTCGGGGATGCGCGAGACAAGGGCAGCCGCAGCGCCTTTCTCCAGTGCGGCAGCCACGAAGTCATGCCCGTCACGGACATCCTTCAGCGCCACGAAAAGGTCACCGGGTTGCAGCGTCCGGGTGTCGATCGACACGCCGTTCGCCCGCCAGTCCCCGGTCAACCGCCCGCCGGTCGCGGCCTGAGCTTCGGTTGCGGTCCAGAGCGCCATCAGATCACCCCGTCCAGCGCGGCCACCGCGACACTGGCCTGTTCCACGTCGTCGAACGGGTAGACGTCGGTGCCGATGATCTGGCCCGTCTCGTGCCCCTTGCCCGCGACCAAAAGCGCGTCGCCGGGCAACAGCGCATCGACGCCGCGCAGGATCGCCTCGGCCCGGTCAGCAACCTCGTTCGCCTCGGGGCAGGCGGCGAGCACCGACTTGCGGATCAGGCCGGGGTCCTCGGTCCGCGGATTGTCGTCGGTGACATAGAGGACATCGGCGTGCGCCTTCGCCGCCGCACCCATCAGCGGGCGCTTGCCGCGATCCCGGTCGCCGCCGGCACCGAAGACGATGATGATCCGGCCCATCACGTGCGGCCTGAGCGCCCGGAGCGCGGTCTCGATGGCGTCCGGCGTATGGGCATAATCGACATAGACCGCAGCACCATTCCTGCGCGTGGCGGCCAGTTGCATCCGGCCCCGCACGCCCGAAAGCAGTGGCAGGACGGCAAGGACCGCAGCCGGGTCAGAACCCGAGGCGATGGCAAGCCCCGCGGCAACGGCGACGTTTTCCGCCTGAAAGCCGCCGATCAGGTTCAGCCGCACCTGATGCGGCTGGCCCTTCCAGACCAGCCGCAGGTCCTGCCCGCGCGCATCGAAGCGCTGGCCCGCGATATGCAGGTCAGCCTCGCCATGGCCGATGGTGAGGGCGCGCAGTCCCCGGCTGCAAGCCAGCGCCGCCATCTCGGGACCTTTCGCGCCATTCAGGTTGACCACCGCAAACCCGTCATCCGGCAAGATCCGGGTGAACAGCTGCGCCTTGGCGTCGAAATACGCCTGCATCGTGCCGTGATAGTCCAGATGATCCTGCGTCAGGTTGGTGAAACCGGCCGCCTTGAGACGCACCCCGTCCATCCGGCGCTGGTCGATGCCGTGGCTGGAGGCCTCCATCGCGGCATGGGTCACCCCGTCGGTCGCCGCCGCCGCCAGCATGCGCTGCAAGGTGATCGCGTCAGGTGTGGTGTGGCTGGACGGAGCCGTCCAGGCACCCTCGATCCCGGTGGTGCCGATGTTGATCGCGGCATGACCAAGCGCCGCCCAGATCTGCCGGGTAAAGCTTGCGACCGAGGTCTTGCCATTGGTGCCGGTGACGGCAACCATCGTCTCGGGCTGGGCGCCGAACCACAGCGCTGCCGCACAGGCCAGCGCCGCCCGGGGGTCTTCGGCCACGACAAGTGCTGTATCGCTGTCGCCCAGCAATTCGGCCGCCAGCCGGGCACCTTCGGCATCGGTCAGGATCGCGATGGCACCAAGGTCAAGGGCTGCAGGAATGAACCGGGCGCCATGGGTGGCGGTGCCGGGCAGCGCCGCGAACAGCATCCCGGCCCTTACCGCCCGGCTGTCGGCGGTCAGCCCGGACAATGCCGGGTCCCGACCGGCCCGGGCGGTAAGCCCGAGGTCCGATAGCCGTATCACACGCGCCGTCATGTCCTACCCCGTCAGTTGCTGGCGGCTGTTACCGCATCAGGTGCGGGGGGTTCAAGCCTGGGCCGCAGGCCCATCAGGGGCGCGACGCGACGGATGATCTCGGCGGCAACCGGAACCGCCGTCCAGCCTGCCGTGCGCCGGACTTCGGAAAGCGTGGTGTCCTCGGGTTCGTCCAGGGTCACGATCAGCACATATTGCGGGTTCGAGGCCGGGAAGATCGAGGCGAAGGTGTTGATCACCTTGTTGTCGTAATAACCGCCCGTCTTCTTCGGCTTGTCGGCCGTGCCAGTCTTGCCCGCAACCTCATAGCCCGGCACCTCGCCAAGGCTCGCCGTGCCGTCGGTGACCACAAGGCGCAGCATGTCGATCGACTGGCGCGCGGTCTTCTCGCTGATCACGCGCGGGCCAAGCATCGGTGTCTCGCGTTTCAACAGCGTCGGCGTCACCTTGATTCCACCGTTCGCAATCGTCGCATAAGCCGCCGCAAGGTTGAGCGAGCTGGAAGAGATGCCCTGACCGTAGGCGGCGGTCACGGTCACGATGTCGGCCCATTTCTTCGGGATCAGCGGCCTGCCAACCTTGGCCTCGACCAGTTCCACCGGCGAGATATCAAGCAGTCCCAGCTCCTTGAGGAAAGCCTGCTGTCGCAACCCGCCAATAAGCAGCGCGATCCGCCCGGTTCCGACGTTGGAGGACTTCTTGATGATGTCGCTCACCGACGCCAACGGGCCATAATTCTTACCCTCGAACTCGTTGATCTTGAACCTTCCCAACCGCAGCGGTGGCGTCACATCGAACAGCGTCTCGGGCGTGGCCAGACCAAGCTCCAGCGCCTGCGCCACCGCGAAGATCTTGAAAGTTGACCCAAGTTCGTAAACCCCTTGCACCGCGCGATTGAACAGCGGGCTGTCTCCCGGATCGCCCGTGGTCGCCGGGGCAAGCCGGTCATTCGGGTCAAAGGTCGGCAGCGATGCCAGCGCCACGATTTCACCCGTGCGCACATCCATCAGGATCGCCGCCGCGCCCCTGGCGTTCAGCATCGTCATTCCGGCGTAGAGCACCTCTTCGACGGTCGCCTGAATCGACAGATCAATCGACAGCACCAGCGGTTTGCCCCCCTGCGAGGGATCGCGCAACCGCGCGTCCATGGCCTTTTCGATCCCCGCCGTCCCGATCACTTCTGCCGATTGCACGCCCTCGGCCCCGAACGAGGCGCCGCCCAGCACATGCGCCGCCAGAGTGCCGTTCGGGTAAAGCCGCATCTCGCGCGGACCGAAGAGCAGGCCTGGGTCGCCGATTTCGTGCACCAATTGCATCTGTTCCGGCGACAGGACCTTGCGAATCCAGACAAAACTGCGCCCGTCGGTAAAGCGGCGCTCCAGCGCTTTCGCGTCAAGCTCGGGGAAGATCGCGGCCAGCTTTTCCGCAACGCCCTTTGGATCGACCATCAACTTCGGATGCGCGTAAAGCGCATAAGTGGTCATGTTGGTGGCAAGGATTCGGCCATTCCGGTCAGTGATGTCGGCGCGCTGCGCGATGATCTCGACCCCCGGAGCCGAGGCGCGAGACTCCACCGGTTCGGTTGCGGCCAACAGGGCCATGCGTCCGCCAATGGCCCCGAGGGCAAGCACAAAGCCCGCACACAGGATCAGAAGCCGGAGTTCGGCCCGCGCCCGGGTGCGTTCGCGCGTCGCCTCGTGGCGCAGACGCAGGTTTTCCTTTTCGATCGTGTCGGGGTTCATGCCGTCCTGGCGGGCCTGAAGGATGCGGGCCAGTGGGCGAAGGGGGGTGCGCATCTAAAGACCCTCCCCCGTGGGATCGACGCCCTGAATATCCACTGGCAAGTCAACTTCGGGAAGATCGCTTTGGGGATAGGCCACCAGACCGGGGGTGCCGAACTGGCCGGGTTCCATCGGCAAGAGGCCAAGCCGGTCGAAATTGGCGGTGGCCAGATTTCGCAGCCGGTCGGGGCGGTTGAGATAGGCCCATTCCGCGCGTTGCAGGAACAGCCCTTCCCGCAATCCGGCGATCTGGCGCTGCAACACCTCGACTTCTTTCAGGGCGGCCTGGGTCGCATAGTTCTCGCGGTAGGCCCAGAAGCCCAGCGCAATCACCGCAAGAAAAGTGAGGACAAAAAGCACCGGTCGCATGTCAGCGGCGTCCTTTCTTCACGATTTGCGGCACGCCAAGATCGGCAGGGTCAAGCGCCATATAAGGGGCGGCCGTCCGCCTTGCCACCCGCAGCTTGGCCGAGCGGCTACGTGGATTAGCTGCAAGTTCCGCCTCGTCTGGACCCACCGCGCGGCGGGTCACCAGTTCAAACCGCGCGGTCACATCGCTGCGGGCCGGGGCATAGCGGTTGGCATTGGCCTCCTGCCCGGAGGCCAGCTGAAAGAAGCGCTTCACGATCCGGTCTTCCAGGGAATGAAAGGTCACGACGGCCAACAGCCCGCCGGGCTTCAGCGCCCGTTCGGCAGCCGCGAGACCCTCGGCCAGTTCGCTGAACTCGGTGTTCACCGCGATGCGGATCGCCTGGAAACTGCGGGTCGCGGGATGGCTTTGCCCGGGCTTCGGGCGCGGCAGACAGCGCGCGACAATTTCGGCCAGTCGCGCGGTCGTCGTGATCGGCTCCACCGCGCGCGCCGCCACGATCGCATGCGCGATCCGGCGCGAGGCGCGTTCCTCGCCGAAGTGGAAAAGGATATCGGCCAGTACGCCTTCCTCAGCCGTATTCACCAGATCGGCGGCACTGTCGCCGGACTGGCTCATCCGCATGTCGAGCGGGCCGTCCTTCATGAAGGAAAACCCGCGCTCCGCCTGATCCAGCTGCATCGAGGATACGCCCAGATCCAGCACCACGCCGTCCAGCGGTTCGCCCGCCAGCGTGTCCAGATCGGAAAAATTGCCCTGCACCAGCCGCACCCTGCCACCATAAGGCGCGGCCCAGCCAGCGGCCAGCTGCAGCGCCAGAGGATCACGGTCGATGCCGATCACGCCGTCCGCCCCGGCCTCCAGCAAGCCGCGCGCATAGCCGCCCGCACCCAAGGTGCCGTCAAGCCAAAGGCCCCGCACGGGAGCCACGCTAGCCAGCAGCGGTTGCAGAAGAACCGGAATATGGGGGTCTCGCGCGGGCAGCACGTCGCGGGAAAGCATCACATTCCACGCTCCTTCTTGGCGCGCCCAAGCAGCGCCAGCGCATCGACACCCGCATTCGGGCGTTGGGCCACGGCGCTGTCATAGATGTCGCGGCGATAGATGCGGAACCGGTTGTTGCGACCCTGAAACGCCGCCTCGTCGCCGGAGAAATCGGCCCCGGCCAGCCCGATCTTCTCGCGCACGCGGGGCGGCAGGACAATGCGGCCATCCGGCTCGACCTCGACCATGACCGAGCAGGACAGCAGGTCGAATTCCACCTGTTCCCGCTCGTCCGAGCCTTCGTCCATCAGGCTGATCTCATCGGCCAGCGCATCGGCGCCCGCCTTGGTATAGCATTCCACGAAGTTCCGGCTGGCCCCGCCATAGATCATGTAGACGCGCGGCCGGGGGGAATCGCTGCTTGGCGGATCATCGGCTTCCAGGATGCGGCGGAAGGCGGCCGGGATCGACACCCGAGCCTTGGCATCTACCTTCTGGTAGAACTCGCCTCTGAACGCCTCTGCCATCGCCTCGCGGCCTTCTCAAAACCAACACCAACCCTGTGCGATGAAATGAAAATGGCGGACCGGGTTGCTGCCACTACCCGATCCGCCGCTGTCCCATCGCTGGTTGTCCAGCTACGCATGCCACCTGGGGGAGATGTCTGCTCGCTCGCGCGCCGGATCTCTGTCGTCCGATGAAATGGAGCTGCCTGTATGAAGCTGCCTATCGCCTGTGTTCGGGGTCTTAAGGCCGCCCCTGCCTATCACTGCCCATCGCATCGTCGTGAGATATTGATGAATGGGATAGCATGGGAAATCAAGGGAAATATTGGGGATCAACCTTCGATATCTTGTTTCTGGCGGGTCGGAAACCCAGCATCTTGTAGCCAAAATCCAGCCCGTTGGGGCAAACTCTAGGAGAAGGCAGCGCATCAATACGCAAGATGTTGTGTTCCTTTCGTGATTGCCCTGCACCTCACCAAGATAAATAAAATTGGCTGACGCTGTCGGCTCTTAAGGAAGCGGGGCCCGCTTCCCACGCCATCCCGCGCAGAAATGCAGCTTCATCGGCCCGGAATCAAGCCGAACCCATGATTTCCCATGCCAAGTGATTCGAATTGCGCCGGTCGGGTCTTTGCGGGCCGCACGCACGGCAGCCGCAGGCACAGGTGCGGATGATCAAGCGCCCGTCATGCCTTTCGCGCTTGACGCTCGCAAGGGTTCCGCAGCCTAAACTCCCCCGTCGGCGCGGCAGGCACCTGCCCGGAGGCGGCCGGATTGTGCCGCAATTCACCCGCTCTTTGTGCAAGTGTCCGAAGCCGCCGTGCGCCCAGGATCCGCTCAGGCGCGTGCGACGAGAAACCTGCAGGACGCACCGATCCGGAACGACCCGTCCGCCTGCCTGAACGGGGCCAACGCCGCGCGATACGCCGCATCCACGGCTTCGGCCCCGACCAGCCGCTTGGCCCGCGCCGCCACGCCCGACGAGCCGAGGCCCCGCACCGCCGTGGCCTCGTCAGGATACCGCCAGCCACTTTCGACATCGACCATGTCTTCCGGCATGAAGCCCGCCGCTTCGGCAAAGCCGCGCAGCTTGGCCTTGTCCGACAGCGCAAAGGGCCCTGCGGCCCCCGGCGGGGGTGGCGGCAACAGGGGCCGCAGCGTGCCCACGATGGCGGCCGCCTCCATTCCTTCGGGGTCGCCCCAGGTCATGACCACGACCCTGCCCCCGGCCTCGTCACCCTGCGCGCCTCGGACAGGGCGCGGACCGGATCGCCCGCGAACTGAAACGCATTGAAGCCGGTCACGACGTCGAAGACGGCATCGCCAAACGGCATCGCCTCAAGGTCGGCGGTGCGGAAATCGCCGCCGGGCACCCGCTCGCGCGCGATTTCGAGGAGGGCTTCGGCAGCGTCAAAGCCTGAAACGACCGCGCCGCGCGACGCCGCCATCCCCGCCCCGCACCCGGCATCGAGGAAAGCGGTTCCCGGTCCAACACCGCAATAGGCCTACACGGCCTCATACCCGGGCCGGAACTGGCCCTCCTGGATCGTGGCCCAATCGCGCGCCGCAGCACCCCACAACGGGCCGTTTGCCGGGGCCGTCCCGGTTCCTGGTGTGTCCATTGCCATGCACGCCGCTCCCCTTCGATTGACCAAGGGGAAACCGGACCAGTTTTGTCACGCAGACGCAAAGGCTTTCGGCACCGAACCGACGAAATGCCGGCGTCAGCCCATCCCGCCCGCAATCAGCCTTTCGGCCAGCGCGAGGTAGGGCGCGGCAAGCGGGCTCGCGGTCGCCGCGATCGGCGTCCCGCTGTCGCCCGCCAAGCGCACATCCAGCGCCAGGGGCAACTCGCCCAGGAATGGCAGGTCCAGCTTCTCCGCCTCGGCCTTCACCCCGCCATGCCCGAAGATCGGGGTCACATGGCCGCAGTTCGGGCAGCAGAAGGTCGACATGTTCTCGATCAGCCCCAGCACCGGAGTCTTCAGCTTCTGGAACATGTCCAGCGCCTTCCGTGCATCGAGCAAAGCCACGTCCTGAGGCGTCGAGACCACCAGCGCCCCGGTCAGATGCGTGCGCTGGCAAAGGGTCAGTTGAATATCCCCCGTCCCCGGCGGCAGGTCGATGATCAGGACATCAAGATTGCCCCAGGCCACCTGTCCCAAAAGCTGCTGCAAGGCCCCCATGATCATCGGGCCGCGCCAGACCACCGCCTCGTCCTCTTTCAGCATG